>JAGRHE010000039.1:10380-16876 GCA_020445165.1 Gammaproteobacteria bacterium | reverse complement strand
AAGGCCGGCAACCCGATCAAGGATCCGCTGTTCAAGCCCGAACCGGATCCGATCACCGGTGACCTGCCGGACATTCCCGATCTTTCGACCATGCCGTACATTGTCGTGGTGGTCGACGAGTTCGCCGACATGATGATGGTCGTCGGCAAGAAGGTCGAGGAGCTGATCGCACGTCTCGCGCAGAAGGCGCGTGCCGCCGGTGTGCACCTGCTGCTCGCGACGCAGCGGCCGTCGGTCGACGTGATCACCGGCCTGATCAAGGCCAACATCCCGACCCGGATCGCGTTCCAGGTTTCTTCGCGCGTCGACTCGCGCACCATCCTTGACCAGATGGGGGCCGAGTCGCTGCTCGGCCACGGCGACATGTTGTACCTGCCGCCCGGCACCAGCATTCCCCAGCGCACGCATGGTGCGTTCGTCGACGATCACGAGGTGCACCGGGTGGTCAATCACCTCAGGCAGTCCGGCGAGCCGAACTACATCGACGAGATCCTGCAGGAACCAACCGAGGCGATTCCGGGTCTATCTGCCGAGGCCTCCGGTGTCGACACCGAGGACCAGGATCCGTTGTTCGACGATGCGGTAAAGATCGTGACCGAATCGCGGCGCGGTTCCATCTCCGGCGTCCAGCGCCGACTGAAGATCGGCTACAACCGCGCCGCGCGGCTGGTCGAGGAAATGGAGCGCATCGGGATCGTCAGTGCGGCCGATGAGCGCGGAAACCGCGAGGTGCTGGCACCTCCACCAGTGAAGGACTGACCTTGCTCAAATCGTTTGTTTTCCTGTGTCTGCTCGTCGCGCATGTCGCAGCGGCAGCCGGTCCCGGTCGCGACGCCCTGGATCGCTTTCTCGATGGCCTGACCACGCTGCAGGCCAAGTTCGAGCAGTCCGTGCTGGATACCGAGAACGGTACCGCGGGCAAGATGTTTGGCCTGTTCCTGCTGCAGCGCCCGGGGTTGTTCCGCTGGGACTACGTCGCACCGGTCAAGCAGGTGATCCTGGCCGATGGCCGTGACGTGTGGATCATCGAGGAAGAGCTGAAGCAGGTCACCCGCCACCTGCAGCGCTGGGCGCTCAAGGGCACGCCGGCCGCTTTTCTGGCCATGGACGTGCCGGTCGAGAAGGATTTCGAGATCGTCGAGATCGGTGAGCGCATGAACCTGCAATGGCTGGAACTGATCCCGCGCGATCCGGAAAGCGATCTGAACCGGGTGCTGCTGGCATTTTCCGGTGACCAGCTGCAACGCATGGAACTCAACGACAAGTTCGGCCAGGTTTCGCGATTTGTGTTCGCCGACATCGAGCGTAACCAGCCGATCGATCCAGACCTGTTCGTCTACCAGGGGCGGGACGACTGGGACGTACTCAACATCGACTGAACACGCGCTGCCCGGTCGCGCGGGCTACGGCGTCGCGCCTCCGGTCAGCGCCAGCAGCGCATACAGGCGCGCTTCGCTGCGGCTCAGCATCCAGCCATCGACCTCGACCACCTGCGCCTCGGTATATTCCCGATTGATCATTGCGATCGCTGCAGCGCTCAGGCTGTCGGCATCGGTCGGGTGGGTGGGCTCGACGAAGCGGGTCAAGGCCTCCTGCAGCAGGTCGGCCAGGTGCGTGGCATCGTGTTCTGCCGGGTGCTCGCGCAGGTAGCTGGCGCCAAGTTGAGCGGTCGCGTTCGGATCGCCGGCCAGTCGCGATATCCAGGTTGGTACTTGCACGTTGGCACTGCCGGCGGACACGTTGCCTGCCAGTAGTCCGACCAGTGCCGCCAGGATGAACTCGCGCCGATTCATGCCCTGTGGCCGTGGTGCTGATTCGCCATACTGCAGATCAGGCATGCCGTGTACCCCGTGTCTTGAGATGGTCGGCCAGGCGCAGGGCCAGCGCGACGATGGTCAGTGTCGGGTTGGCTGCACCACTGGTCGGAAACACCGAACTGCCGGCAACATACAGGTTGTCGCAGCCATGCACCTTGCAGTTGCGATCGACCACCCCGTGGCGTGGATCGTCGTGCATGCGCGTCGTGCCCATGTGGTGCGAGCCGCCCATGACGATCTCCGGCCAGCTGTCCGGGTTCTTGAACTCGAGCAACATGCGCGCTACGCCCAATGCGCCGATTTCCATCGCCAGTGTACGCACGTGGCTGATAACACTGTGTCGATCCTGCTCGGTCAGGCGCCAGTCGAGCTTGATCCGTGGCAGGTCGAAGGCGTCCTTGCTGTCGGCGAGCATGACCCGGCTGTCGGGATTCGGCACCTGCTCGCAGGCACACCCGATGCCGAGCCATTGCCCGACTTTCGCATCGGGTGCCGACGGCGCCGTCCACGGGCGATCGCCAAACAGCTGTCGGCCGGCAGCCAGCATGGTCATGTGGCTGGCGACCTGGGGCGTATCGGCCACCGTGTTGGCGCGGTAGATGACCGCTTCGCCGACCGAAAAGGTCGCGTTGAGCAGGTGTTGTTCGCGCAGGTGTCGATCGCTGGGGGTGAATGCGACGTGTCCATCGCGGCCCTCGACCCGAACGCGCCGCCGGTAGATGGGGGGCAGACGCGCGATGTCCGTCATGATGATCGAGCCGAGTCCTTCCAGGTGTGGATGTTCCATGAAGTAGCGTCCGACCTGGTCGTTCTGGTTGCCGAGCCCGGCGGCGACGACATCGTTCGACAGCAGCAGGGTGCGTGCGTTCTCGAGCCCGCCGGTCGCCAGCACGTAGTCGCGCGCCTGGACCTGGTGATGCAGGCCGTTATGGGTCGCGATCTTGAGCGCGCGCACCGATCTGCCTTCGCTGCGCGCGGCGATATTGGTCACGTTGGCATTCAGCAGCACGTCGATGTTGCTGGCCTGGCGCAATTCGTCGCCGTAACGCGTACCGAAGTGGGTCGGTGGGCTGAACTGGAAGAAGCGCAGTGCCATGCGGCCACTCGGCAGTTCGGGCAGGGTGTGCGCGGTCTGCTCCTGCCAGTATTCCTTGTCGGTGAAGCGGGGCGGTCCGATCTCGACCACCTCACAGGCGGGGCCGTACCAGGGCAACAGCTCGTCGATCGTGAACGGCCAGCCGCTGTTCTCGACCCATTCGCGTGGCTCGAAGTCGATCGCTTCGAGCGGCCTGCAATAGCCGCCCCAGTGGTTGGAACTGCCGCCGAAAAAGCGCATCCGGCTGCCCGCCAGCGGGTAGCTGATGCCGGTGGTTTCGCCCTCATAATGCGCCTGGCTGATGCTGTCGTACTGCATGTCGCCGGCTTCGATCAGGCAGATGCGCTGGCCGGTGGCCGCCAGCGCGCGTGCCAGGGTGATGCCGGCCGGACCGCCGCCGATGATGGCCAGGTCGGCAGTCAGCTGTGTGTGGTCGGGAAGGCTGCGGGCGTCGATGAACATCTTGGATCTGGGGTCTCCGGGCGTACGGACCGGGTGGAGTTTTTTTAATGATGCGGCTGCGGGCTGCTCGCTGTAAATGCCATTGCATCGGTAGCGCTGGAGGTCGCGGAATGGAATGCCCGAACTGTGCAGAGGTTTGCAGATCGGTGAAGTGGGTCGCGGCCGAGCGGATACAATAAGCCGATGCAAGACAACGATCTTTTCCGCCCCGATGTGGCCCAGGTCCGCCCGCTGGCTGACCGCATGCGTCCGGTGTCGCTCGACGAGTACATCGGCCAGGATCACCTGCTGGCCGAAGGCAAACCGTTGCGGCGCGCGATCGAGAGTGGCCGCCTGCACTCGATGATCTTCTGGGGCCCGCCCGGCACCGGCAAGACAACGCTCGCACGCCTGCTCGCCGGACAGTCGGGCTTCGCCTTCGAGACCCTGTCGGCCGTGTTGGCCGGGGTCAAGGATATCCGCAAGGCGGTCGAGCTGGCGCACCAGCGGCGCGCCGAGCAGGGTCGTGGCACCGTGCTGTTCATCGACGAGGTGCACCGCTTCAACAAGAGCCAACAGGATGCCTTTCTGCCGCACGTCGAAGACGGCACGCTGCTGTTCGTCGGTGCCACGACCGAAAACCCGTCGTTCGAGCTCAACAACGCCTTGCTCTCGCGGGCGCGTGTGTACGTGCTCAAGTCGCTGCCCACCGATGCGATCGAAGGGCTGCTGCGCCGGACGCTGAGCGACGACGATCGCGGATTTGGCCGACTCGGTCTGTCGATCAGTGACGCCTCTATCGGCTTGCTGGCCACGGCGGCCGATGGCGACGCCAGGCGTGCGCTGAACCTGCTCGAAATTGCCGCCGACCTGGCCGAAGACGGGGTGATCGCCGACCAGGTGGTGAATGAGGTGGCCGGCGGCCAGGTCCGCCGTTTCGACAAGGGCGGCGAGGCCTTCTACGACCAGATCTCGGCGTTGCACAAGTCGGTGCGTGGTTCGTCACCCGACGGTGCGCTGTACTGGTTGTGCCGGATGCTGGACGGTGGCTGTGATCCGCTTTACGTGGCGCGTCGCGTGGTGCGCATGGCCTCGGAAGACATCGGCAATGCCGATCCCCGGGCGCTCGAGATCGCGCTCAATGCCTGGCAGGTCCAGCAACGCCTGGGTAGTCCCGAGGGCGAACTGGCGATCGCCCAGGCCGTGGTCTACCTGGCCTGCGCGGCCAAGAGCAACGCGGTCTACAGCGCGTTCAACCAGGCCATGGAGCTGGCGCGCAATTCCGGGTCGCTGGAGGTGCCGGTACACCTGCGCAATGCACCGACGCGGTTGATGAAAGAGCTCGGCTACGGCAAGGCCTATCGCTATGCCCACGACGAACCCGGCGGATTCGCCGCCGGCGAGCACTACCTGCCTGAAGAACTGGGCGACGTGCAGCTGTACGCGCCGGTCGATCGCGGTCTCGAGATCAAGATCGGCGAAAAGTTGGCCCGGCTGCGTGAGCTGGACCTCAAGGCGCGCGGCGACGATTGATCTGCGACCGCCAGCGGGTGGCGTCGCTGTAGTCTGCGGCCGGTCTTTTGTAAGATGCCGGGTTTGCAGACCCGGACCTGACGTGACCCAGTCTCTTGCTATTGCCGCGGGCGGCGCGATCGGCGCCCTGTTGCGCTTCTGGATGTCGAACGGCATCTACGCGCTGCTCGGGCGTGGTTTCCCTTACGGGACCCTGTTCGTCAACGTGCTCGGTTCGCTGGTGATGGGTTATTTGTACATCGTGATGCTTGAGCGCATGACACTGGCCGCGGAATGGCGCGCCTTCGCCATGGTGGGTCTGCTCGGGGCCTTCACGACCTTTTCCACCTTTTCGATCGAGACGCTGAACCTGTTGCAACAGACAGAATACGCCAAGGCGGCCGCCAACATGCTGATCAGCGTGCTGGCCTGCGTGGCGGCGGCGTATCTCGGCGTTGTGCTGGCGAGGCAGTGATGGACGGACGATCGGTAACCATGGTGCGGGTGTACTGCAGCGAGAAGGACCATCAGCATCGCAAGATCATGGACCTTCTGCACCAGGAGCACCGCGTGGCCGGGGTGACCGCCTTTCGTGGCATTGCCGGCTTCGGCCGCTCCGGACATCTGCACGAGACCGGCCTGCTCGATGTGTCGCTCGACCTGCCGGTCATTATCGAATTCTTCGATAGTCCCGGGGTGGTCGAAAAAGTGCTGCCCCTGTTGAATGAAATCGTCGGCCCCGGGCACATCGTGTCGTGGCCGGCCCAAGCCAACCTGGCCAATCTGGATTAACCCAATGCTTGACCCGAAAAGCCTGCGCAATGATCTCGACCACGTCGCCGCGGCACTCGCCCGGCGCGGATTCAGCCTCGACCGCGAGCGCATCACCGAGCTGGAAAGCCGGCGCAAGACCCTGCAGGTCGACACCCAGGAGCTGCAGAACGAGCGCAACACCAAGTCCAAGTCGATCGGTAAGGCCAAGGCTGCCGGCGAGGACATCCAGCCGCTGCTGGATGAAGTCGCGACACTCGGTGACCGGCTCAAGGCGGCCGAGGAAGCCCTCGCACAGGTCCAGGATGCCCTGCAGGAGATCGCACTCGGTACGCCGAACCTGCCGCACGACAGCGTGCCCGACGGCAAGGACGAGAACGACAACCGCGAAGAACGGCGCTGGGGTGAACCGCCGCAGTTCGATTTCGAGCCCAAGGATCACGTCGACCTGGGCGCGGCCATGGGCACGCTCGATTTCGACGCTGCGGCCAAGCTGACCGGTTCGCGCTTCGCTGTCATGAGCGGTGGCCTGGCGCGCATGCACCGCGCACTGGCGCAGATGATGCTCGACGTGCACACCGCCGAGCATGGCTATGTCGAAACCTACGTGCCTTACATGGTCAACCCAGACAGCCTGTATGGCACCGGCCAGCTGCCCAAGTTCGCCGAGGACCTGTTCCGGCTCGAGGGCAGCGACTACCACCTGATCCCGACCGCCGAGGTGCCGCTGACCAACCTGGTGCGCGATGTGATCGTCGACGACGATTACCTGCCGCGCCGCTATGTCGCGCACACGCCCTGTTTCCGCTCCGAGGCCGGGGCCTACGGCAAGGACACCCGCGGCATGATCCGCCAGCAC
>JAGRHE010000039.1:0-10367 GCA_020445165.1 Gammaproteobacteria bacterium | reverse complement strand
AGGTCGAGATGGTGCAGATCGTTCGCCCACACGAATCGTTCGACGCGCTCGAAGCGCTGACCGGTCACGCCGAGGCGATCCTGCAGCGCCTCGGTCTTGCCTACCGGGTGGTCACGCTGTGCACCGGCGACATGGGTTTCTCGGCGACCAAGACCTACGATATCGAGGTCTGGCTGCCGGGCCAGCAGAAGTACCGCGAGATCTCATCCTGCTCGAACATGGGTGATTTCCAGGCGCGTCGCATGCAGGCGCGTTGGCGCAACCCGGCGACCGGCAAGCCGGAGCTGGTGCACACCCTGAACGGCTCGGGCCTGGCCGTCGGTCGTACCCTGGTCGCGGTGATGGAGAACTACCAGCAGGCCGATGGCAGCATTCGCGTGCCGGAGGCGTTACAGCCGTACATGGGTGGCATCGAGCTGCTCAAGGCCAGTTGACGCCTGCCGGCGGGCGTCTGCCGAGCCCCGGTGAATGCACAACGGAGTGGCGACGACATGAAGGGATCGATGCGAATGCGTGATCGGGCAAGGGAGAAGTGCAAGGGCCTTGTGTTTGCCTTCTGTAGCCTGGTCTGCCTGCTGCCGGGCAGCTCCCTGGCGATGCAGCAGGGCGAGTGGAGCCTGGACATCAACGGCGCCTCCTGGCACGCCGAGCGTCGCTACAACGACGATGGCACACGCCGCAAATACAACCAGGACAATCCCGGCCTGGGCGGCAGCTATGCCTGGCGCGACTGGCTCGACATCAAGGCCGGCTTCTTCGAGAACAGCTACTACGAAGACAGCGTCTACGCCGGTGCCTACCTGCACAAGGACTACTACGCGGGCAACTGGACGGTTGCTCCCGGCCTGTCACTGCTGCTGGTCAGCGGCTACGACGACACGCCGCAGGACGCACCCGCCATTGCACCGATCCCGGTGCTGGGTGTCACCTTCGGTCACCGTGCGCTCAAGCTGAACCTGGGTTTGGTGCCGTTCGGTGACGTTGAGTTCGCGACCCTGCAGCTGCAGATTTCGCCGCAGAATTGGTGAACGGATCCGGTTGATGGAATTGGCAACAACGGGTCGTCCCTGACCCGTCAGTGCATGCGCGGTCAGCGCCTGCGGACCGGGTGCGCAGCGTGGTCGAAGCCGATATCCATGCAGTTGGCATAGAAGCTGGTGGTTGCCGGCCAGTCGGAGAACAGGCCGCGAATACCGACCTGGCGCGCCAGCACATCCATCACCGTCATCGTGTCGCCGTCGTTGTCGACTGCATCGGTGATGCTCTGATGATACCAGCCGCCGCCGCTGGCCAGCGGGCCAGAGCGCTCCAGCGTCCAGGTGATGATGTCCAGCCCGGCGGCCTTGGCCGATTCAGCATAGCGTGAGGGCACGATCTCACCGCTCCCATCCAGCGTGAGCAAGACCCACATCGGAGGCGCGACGATGTTCACGCCATCGTGGGCGATCTGCTGCATCCCGCGCGGCTGCCAGCTGGCCGGGTCATTTGCATCGAAACCCGCAAACAGGGCCCTGTCTTCCTCGGTCTCACCGTAGGCGCGACCGTCGAGATACACGGCCTGGTCGCCGTAGCCGGTGTGGTTGACCCAGTACAGCACATCGCTGTAGTTGAACGACTGCGGGAACACCTTGCGTGGTTCGACGCCTGCTGCGACATACTCGTCGATCATCTGCTGCGCATAGTCTTCCTGGGTGTAGTCACCCTCGTACGGCATCTGCACACTGGGTGTCTTGAGTTCCGGCGTCATCTTGACGCCCAGTTCTTCGAACAGGTCGATGCTTTCAGCGTGTGAAAGTACCGTACCGCATGTGGCATACAGATCCGTACGCCAGTTCGCCGTGCCGCCGAGATAGCCAGCGACGGTGGTCGCGTTTGGATTCGACGCGTCCATCTTGCCGCACAGGCTCTTGAACTGAGCCAGCGTGATATCGCTGGTGCAGCATTGAATCGATCCTGCGTTCGTCAGGTTGCCGTCGGCATCGAACTGCGGCGGTACCGTGCAGTTGCCGCGCAGGTCTTCGCGCGCGACGATATCTGTAGTGGTGTGCAGGTCACATTGCGAATGGCGGCAGACCAGTTCGCGGTCCTTGGTGAAGGTCACATCACACTCCAGGATGCCGGCACCCATACGTGCTGCGGCCACGTAAGACTCTTTCGTATGCTCCGGGAACTGCAAAGCGGCTCCGCGGTGGCCAATCGAAAAATCGGATTTCTTCAGCGACTGGCCCTCGCAGGACTGCAGGCGCTGTTTCAACCGGCCGTCGTCCATGTCATCGACCAGGAACATGGGGCGGGGTCCCAGCGTGATGTTGGAGCTGGCGACGGGCAATGGAAATTTCGACGCGGCCCTGTTCCAGCCATAGCGGTCGTTCTGGTTGCTTGCCACGACCTGTGATGAGGCGGTCAGGGCGGCACACCCGAGGGCGGCGCAGATGATGATGGTGGTTCTTGTTCGCATGGTTTGAGGTTCTCCCGTATCGGATCCGGTGGTTCGACGAATGTGCTGCTGCTCGGACGCCTGCGACTTGCCTGATCCCTTTTCGAGTCACGGCGTCGCGGGTAGCCCTGTTGTCTCAATCAGCGGTGTCATGGGAATGACCTTCGGGTGACGTTTGCATGTCGCTGGGGCCATGGTGTGGTTGACCGAGGCCAACCAAGCCTTGTCTGCCCGGATCAGAGACGTCGACGCTGGTGGCGCATGACCAAGTAACCGGCAAGCAGCAGAAGCCAGGCCGGAGCCACCGGGACTGCCGATGGCGGGCTGCCGATGCGGAAGCTTGCCAGCAGCATGTCGTGATCGGAGGCCGCGGTCTGCGTCGTGTCGATCGCGCTGCCGCTCAAGCCTGCATACATGAAACCGGTATTCACATGCAGGATGTCGAACAGGGGATCGAGCGTCATCAGGTTGCCACTGGCGAGCATGTGATCGAGCAGCTGCGAGTTGCCTTCGAACACGTACGAATAGGCGTCGCTGCTGTCGGCGAGCAGTGTCACCAGGTTGGTCAGTTCGGCTGTGCTGTCAGCGCCGGTCGCCAGGATGTCCAACGGCGAGAAGAAATCGAACTCGTTCATGTCACCGAGCACGACGATATTGCTGTCGGGGTCGGTGGCAAGCAACGATGCGACGTAGGCGTTGAGCAGGGCTGCCATCGCCTCGCGCAGCGCGAGTTGCCCGTTCTCCGGTGGCTGGCTGTTACCGAACAGCGCATCGCTGCCGGATTTTGACGCGAGATGGTTGTTGATCACCAACACTTCTTCGCCGTTGAACACAAACTGCGCCGCCAGAGGCAGGCGGCTGTCGAAGAATGGGTTGGCCGGGTTGGTCTGCTGGTCGGTCGGGTCGATGATCGAACTGACCGAGCCGGGCACCAGGGAAACGCGGTCTGGGTTGTACAGGAATGCGGTGCGGATGTTGCCGCCGGGCTGGCCGCCGTTGGTACCGTCAGCGATGAAGGTGTTGTCGATGTAGGCGTACTGCGGACCTCCGGCGGCAACGATCTCGTCGATCAGCATCTGTAGCGTCGCGCCGCCCGAGGTTTCGCCGCTGTCTGTGCTGCCGTCGTTGTCCTGGATCTCCTGCAGGCCGATCACGTCCGGGCTATTGGCGTGGTTGACGATGTGGCCGGCAATCTTGGCGAACTGCCCGTTTGCGATGTCGGTATCGCCGTCCTGCTCGTTGGTGTCGAGGTTGAGCACGTTGTAGCTGCCTACCGTGAGTCGGTCTGCATCAGGTGCCAGACTGCTCGTTTCGGCGGTCAGCGGCGAGCCGCTGCGGTCCTTGGCGACCTGGTTGCCGGCATTGAGGATGTAATCGTCGAAGGCGTAGTGGATCGTGCCGACAATCGAACCGTCGGTTTCGCTGCTCAGGCGGTCGCCTTGCACGATCTCGTGATCGAGGTCGTCGTCGAAGGCGCGGTTGATCAGCAGACGCTCCGGGTTGAGATCGGCCCCGATCGGGTTGTCGGCGTTGCTGTCGCCCGCGATCGTGATGCCGCCGCGATCGTTCATCGTGGTTGCGCCGATGCCGCCATCGGCGACCGCGTACACCTCGCGATCTGAGTTGCCGATGCCGTCGCCGTCCGCGTCGCTGCCGTATGTACGGGTGTTGGACACGGCTTGGACTTGCTGCACGCGAACCAGCATGCCCTCGAGGCTCTCGTAGAAATCGCGACCTTCGTTCACCTCGTCGAACACAGCCCTGCCGCTGTCATCGACCAGGCGGGTCGGGATCAGCCGGTCATGCCCGGCGGTCGGGTCGGTACCGATGTTCAACGGCGCGATGCTGTTGCCGCTGGACATTACGTCGATTGCATTGACGTTGCTCAGCTGGGTGGCGCCGAAGCGCTCTTCGACCGAGCCGACGATGCTGACATCGTCGCCCACCGCGACCGTCGGTGCAGTGCCGGTGAACACAAAGATGCCGTCAGAGGTGCTGTCATCGCCATCACCGGTCGCGTCCTGCATGAAGAAGCCGTTCGGCTCGATCTGGGTAACAATGCCATTGGTACGGATGTCGCTCTGGCCAGCATAGTCGGACGCATGTGCTGCGCCCTGGATCTGCATGATACTCAGGTCGGTCGTGGTGGGCGGAGGCGCGACCACTCCGTACTGGCCGAGATCGCTGCTGTCATCCTGGTTGAAGGCGAGCCATTCGATCGACGGATCGAATGTATCGTTCGGGTTGGTATCGCCCATGGTCACTGATGTTGAACGTCGCAGCGTCGCGTTCTGCGTAGTGACGCCGTTGGATGACCATTGCGAGCCGGGATCAAATCCGACCTGCCCGAATGAGTCGACTACGGTGTTCCCGAATCCGCCGGAGTACAAGACCAGTGCATCATCGCCGTTCCACAGCCCGGTACCGGTCGTGAGGTCTGCTTGGCCGAGAATCGACGGATTTGCCGACGAGTGTGCGATCACGTAGACGTCACCGGCGGCCAGCGTACCCGTCAGGTCGAGTTCGTAAGCGGTAGTCGTATTGCCGTTGTGAAAACCGGCAACCACGTAACCGTCAGCGCCAAGATCGATTGGTGCACCGGTGCCGTTGTAGATCTCAAGCGCCTTGTTGTTCGACGATCCCTCGATGTACTCGGAAAAATAGATTCCGGTAGCAGAGACAGATCCGGATGCGCCGGCGCACAGCAGCGCGGCGATCGCCGTGGCCAGTCGATTGCGGACGGCGGTTTTGCTGGTTCTAGCGGTTTGCATTTCTTGTTCCCCTGAGGCTCGGCGTGTTCCGCCCGGCTTGTTGTTGGCGTTCGACGGAAAATCTGCGCGCAGGGTGCGCTTGGGTTTTGACCGCAATCTTGAGGGTTTGTGAAGAGTTGAAGACGGTTTCGTTGCGGCGATGTCGACGCACGCGGCGACATGAAAATTGTCATCTTAAGGACACGAAACAGACACGAAACGGCAGTAAAAATTAACAAAACAACAACCGCTACTGTCAGCAAAATTGACAAACCATATGCGCAGTGTCTGTGTTCGAAAAGATAAATATATAAAACGTAAAGAGAAAAAGTTTCTGGTCCAGTTTCTGCTAGCCGGGTCGCGCAGTGACGCGAGCAGTCGTCAGACATCTTGCATCCGTTCGCGTCGCTGCAACCAATATTTCACTCCGTGCAACAGCGGGGTATTGAACGTAGTCAACGGGAGTCCCTGACATGCAAACCAGACGAACCCACCTGGCGGCCGCAATTTCCGCCGTCTGCATCACGCTCACCGCGGCGTCCGCTTCCGCGACCAGCTTGACCCTGTTCCATAACAACGACGGTGAATCTACGCTGCTTGGCAGCAACGGCTTCGGTGGCTTCGAGTACTTCCTGAACGAGTTGGAATCGGCGCGCGATGCGGCCGCCATGGCTGGACGCGACACGCTGACGCTGTCGTCGGGCGACAACTTTCTTGCCGGCATTGCGTTCGAGGCCAGCCAGGATCGTCGCACCGCTGCGGGCGGCCTCGGCAGTTCCTACGGTTCGGACAACCTGTCCAACAACTACTACGATGCGATCGCCCTGGCTGTCGCCGACTACGATGCGATCACGCTCGGCAACCACGATTTCGACTTCGGCCCGGAAGTTCTGGCTGACTTCATCGGCGGCTACCGTGCGGCAGGGGGTGAGGCCGCGTTCCTGAGTGCGAACCTGGATTTCTCCGCCGATCCGAACCTGTCGTTGTTGACATCCCCGACCAGCGTGCCGCCGGCAATTGCCCGGAGCACGATCGTGACTGCCGCCAGTGGTGAGCAATACGGCATCATCGGTGCCACCACCGAGTCGGTCGACAATATCTCCAGCCCGGGTCCGACCATCGGCATCAATGACGTCGTGACCGCGATCCAGGCCGAGGTTACCGCGCTCGAGGCTGCCGGTGTGAACAAGATCATCCTGTCCAGCCATTTGCAGAGCATCGCCAACGAACAGTCGCTGGTTCCGCTGCTCGAGGGCGTCGATGTCGTGATCGCCGGCGGCGGCGACGAGTTGCTGGCGAACGTCGATGATGCGCTGACCAGCGATCCCTTTCAGCCCAACATCGAGGGTCCCTACCCGGTGGTGGTCGATCGCAACGGCCAAGCGGTGCCGATAGTCACCACGGTTGGTGAGTACCGCTACGTCGGCAAGCTCGAGGTCGAGTTCGACGCCGCCGGCAATGTCACCTCGTTTGGTGGCGACCCGATCCTGGTCGATCCAGGTACTGCCATCGCTGCGACTGGCGACCGCACGACCGCGGGTGGCGTCACCGTGAACATCCAAACCGACATCATCGAGCCCTTGACCGCCGACGACAGTGCGATTCGGGGCGAAGTGATCGGCAGCACCGAAATCTTCCTCAATGGTATCCGTGCCGACATTCGCACCGGCGAAACCAACCTCGGTAACCTGGTCACTGACGCATTCGTGTTCTCGGCGGAGCAACTCGGCGGTCTGGATCCGAACGCAGACGGCGTCATCGGAGTGACGAATGGCGGTGGCATCCGCGCTGCGATCGATGCCGGCGAGATCACCAACGCCGACGTCATCTCGGTGCTGCCGTTTGCCAACTCGCTGGTCGTTCTGAACGGCTTCACGGTCATGGACCTGGTGGCCGCGTTGCAGCATTCCGTATCGGCCTTCCCGAGCCAGAGTGGCGGCTTCCTGCAGATCTCGGGCATCGAGTTCGAGTTCAACCAATACTCGCGCGAAGTGATGCGTGTGCTGCTCGAAGACGGCACGGAAATCTACAACGCCTCCCTGGGCGGTGTGCAGCAGGACCTGGTATTCGACCTGGTGACCAACAGCTTCACCGCGGCAGGTGGCGATGGCTATGACGTGCTGGCTCAGTACCTGGCCACCGATCTGGGTATCTCCTACGCCGAGGCGTTGCGTCAGTATGTCAGGGACGGACTTGGCGGCACCGTCGCTGCCGTGGACTACGGTGCCACGCAGGGGCGCATCAGTGCGGTACCGGTGCCTGCGGTGATGGCCCTAATTGTCGCGGGCATGGTTGGGCTGGGTTTCGGCCGCCGTCGGGCGACTGCGGGTCAGTGATAGCCGTCGAGGGATGCCAGCTGGCATCCCTCGTACCGATTAGTCCGCGGAAGAAGCACGATTCGGATGCCGGCAGAGCCGATGGGTACGCGTTGCTCAACGGGAAAATAGAAGGATCGTCATTCCCTTTGTCGACTCCTCCGATCGTGCAAGGGTGAACCGGAAACGCCGTTTCGATGTCACCGCGCAGCAAGCCAATCGCACAAGGAGATGCTCGAGATATGTCACCGAAATGTCATGCGTTTGTAACCCATTGCTTGCTTTCGTTTGGCACAGTCCCATGTAAATCTCGGTGTGATCGTCTCGCATGTTCGAAAACCTGTTCACAAAGATTGCGAGTGCGCGCCGCCAAAGGCGGGCACCCTGTGATCAGCTTGTCGAGATCATTGAGCAGCTCGAATTGAAACGTGCCATGCTCGAATCAGAGCTCGCGTTGGATGCTCGACCGGCCAAGCGTCGTCACGTCCGCTACTCGCTCGAAGTTGTCCGGCTGCAGTACCGAAAAGCTGTCGCGTTGCAGGCAAAGATGCAGCAAGAGCAAGACTGCGATTAGTCGCCAGCTGCGTCCAATGGCGGTAGGCAGGTTTCTGAAGCGATTTCCTACACGCCCGTTTCCGCGTCCAGCATCGGGCATATGAACCTACCGAGTCAGGAAACAATCGCACTGACAGCGTTTCTTGTTGGTGCAGTTTCGGCGATCTCATTGCCGCTCGGCGCCTTGACAGCGCGCTTCTGGGTCCCGGAAGACCGCACGATTTCGGCGCTCATGGCGTTTGGTGGCGGTGCATTGTTGGCGGCGCTTTCGGTCGACCTGGTCGCACCGGCAATTGGTCATGGTCATTTTTATCAGCTCGCGTTCGGCTCCATTCTTGGCGGATTGTTGTTCTTGCTTCTGAATGAGGCAGTCAATGATTACGGCGGTTTCATCCGCAAGGTCTCGACAAGCGTCTACCATCTGCGACACAAGCGTCACCGTCAGTTTCGGGACATCCTGTCCCATGTCGACGACCTGGATCTGTTCGGCGAGATCGAAGACCGCGATTTTCGGGCAATCGCAGCATTCATCGAGGTACGAAGGCTGCCTGCCAATACACTGGTATTCGATGCGGGCGATCGTTGCGAGGGGTTGTTCATCCTGGCCAGCGGCAAGCCCGTCTCGTTGGTCGATCCCAAACAGGATATGCGGGTCGTGCGCCAGGTCAGGCAATGGGAAACCTTCGCCAAGCTGTCTTTCCTGACCGGAGCGCCGCATGACACGCGTGCCTTGACCACAGCGGCATCAGAGATATGGCTTTTGCCGCGCGATAAGTTCCTGACACTTTTGGTGAGCTCGCCGCGCCTTGCCCAGGCTGTCCACAGCTGGTTGAGAGACCCGGCCACCTTCGGTTATCTCGTTGAGCGCCATGGTATGCATGCCGAAAGGGCCGAGGCATGGGCAGACCAGGCCACCCAGGACCTGGTCCGGCACGCTACTGTGCCGCCGGCGTTGGATGTCGATCACCGTGCCGCCGAGTTCCTGGTCTTGCTGGCCGAAGGGCGAGCCACGCCGCTGTTCAACGACCTTCCCGACAACGAACTTCAGGAACTGTCCAAGTTCATCGTTTACAAACGATCACAAAGGGGGGAGGCCCTGTTTCACGAAGGCGATCTCGCCGACCGCCTTTTCGTCGTTCACCGGGGAGAGGTCTCGATTCTGAAACCGCGGGACCCGGCCAGCAAACGAGGTGCCGGGGTCTGCGGCGACCAGCTCGGGGACCTCGCGTTCCTAGCTGGCACGCGACATACGGACGCTGCGATAGCTGCGGTTGATACCGACTACTGGATACTGCTGCGCCGTGATCTCCCGGCGCTGTTGCGGGAAACGCCGACGTTGCGATCTAGAGTTGAGAAAATGACCGTAACCGCAGAAATGTTGCGCTATTTGCGCACATACCACAACAAGCCTGCTGAAAGTGTCGCCCGTTGGGCAAATTCGTTCCGGAGAGACATCGATGCCGGACATGCGCCCACGTCGGCCGTCGATCCGTTCGGCGGTCCGCAGCAACAGCACAGCGCAGCGATGGCGATCTGGCTCGGCATCATGTTGGATGGCATCCCGGAGTCTCTGGTCCTGGGCACGATCCAGTCGCAGTCGACGATCAGCTTGTCCTTGATCGCGGGCCTTTTCATATCGAACTATCCGGAAGCCTTGTCGAGTTCGATTGGCATGCGGCATCAGGGCCTCGAGTTTCCCCGAATTCTGCTGATGTGGTCATCATTGGTCGTCGCGACCGGATTGGGCGCTGCGATGGGTGCACTTTTCTTCGGTGCTGCGTCTCCGGCGAGTTTTGCGATCATCGAGGGAGTCGCGGTGGGCGCGATGTTGACCATGATCGCGCAAACGATGCTGCCAGAAGCCTACATCAAAGGCGGTAACATCATTGGATTGGCGACCCTGGCAGGCTTTCTGGTCGCGCTGTTCTTCAAGGAACTGGGAGGGTCTTGAGGTTTCTCCCGCGGCGCTTCGGGGCGCCAGTCCGGCTGTGTTCTCACTGGGCCGCCACGCACCACAAATCAAAAAAGGCCCCGATACGGGACCTTTTTCGATTTGGCGGAGGGGGTGGGATGACTCGCGCGTTGCGCTCGCCCTTCGGGCCGCCGCCACGGGGTGTCGGCGTTCTTCTCGGGCTGCGCCCGCTTTGTCGAACCGCCTGTTTGAACCGTGGGTTCGAATCCCAGTTGTTTGTCCGGAAATCTGGGCTGCTGAAGTCGTGCGGGAAGTGGCGGAGGGGGTGGGATTCGAACCCACGGTAGGCACTCACCTACGACGGTTTTCAAGACCGTTGCATTCAACCGCTCTGCCAC
>JAGRHE010000399.1 GCA_020445165.1 Gammaproteobacteria bacterium | reverse complement strand
CACGTAGGGCGATCGCCCGCGCGCGCTGTGCCTCGACGTCCGCCAGCCGTGAATCGTGCTCGTCGACCGCCTGGCGTCGTTCGGTGAAGGCGATCGCCTGGCGCTCGGCGGCCTGGCGCGCGGTATCAAGCTGTGACTGCGCACCGACCTTTTTCTTGACCAGGTCCTGCAGGCGTGCGACCTCGTCCCGTGCCAACGCCAGCAGTTGCCGTTCTCGCGGCAGCGCCTCGACATTGGCTTCATGCCGACGCATCTCCGAGGCGACGCGCGCATCCGCCTGCGCCAGCTCGGCCTCGCGCTGCGCCAGCTGCAGGCGCGCGTCCCGTTCGTCCAGGCGGACCAGCACATCACCGGCGGCGACCAGGTCACCTTCGACCACGAGCACGTCGGACACGTCGGCCGACAAGGCCGCAGTCAGCTGACTCGACCACAGCGACTCGACCTTGCCGAACAGGCCCACCTCGGGAAGGTATTTCCCACGCTCGATAGGCATTGCATCGACCAGCCACGCGCGCTCACCGACCTTGACCGGTTTCACCTTCGGTTTGGTCGCGATCAGACCGGCGGCGGCCGCGCCGGCCACCACCAGGATCAGAATTGGCAGCCACCAGCGTGAACGGCGACGGGAATTTGATGCGGCTGTTTCTGCGTTCATGGGGTTGTTGGAAGCCTGTGCAGGCAAAAAGTTGCCGGTCTATTCTGCCAGTCGCGCCACCGGCGCAGCGATGCGATCGCGCAATCGGCGCGCCGAAACGACCCCGACAGTCGCCCGTGCAGTGTGCGGCGACCGATCAGCGACATCAGAAATCGTGCTCCCGGTCGATCATCCGCCAGGCCACCAGGGCACCGACGGCAGCGATACCCGCGGCTGCGAAGAACGTCCACTGCGCGCCCAGGCCCTGCCAGACATAACCGCTGACCAGGCTGCCGACCGCGCCACCGGCGCCGAAACTGACGCTGCTGTACAACGCCTGCCCGCGCCCCTGGTGCCGACCCCGAAAATAGTGGTGGACCAGGTGGATCCCGGCGGCATGGAAGGTGCCGAAGGTCGCTGCATGCAGCAACTGGGCGAGGCCCAGCATCAGCAGGCTGTCGGCATACTGGCCGATCAAAAGCCAGCGCACGGCCGCCAGTGCCAGGCTGGCAACCAGCACTCGCCGCGCACCGTAGCGGTCGAGCAGCCGGTGCATGACCACGAACAGGGCGACCTCGGCCAGCACGCCGAGCGCCCACAGCTGTCCCACCAGGGTCTCGCTGTAGCCATGGTCGGTCATGTAGATCGAATAGAAGGCGTAGTACGGACCATGGCTGGCCTGCATCAGGAACACCGCCAGAAAGAAGCCGACGATCGCCGGCCGCCGGAGAATCGCCCCCAGCGACTGTTGCGCCGGCGGATGCGGCTCGGGATCGGGGTCGCGTACCAGCATCGAACTGAGCCAGATCGCGACGAAGATCGACAACACCGCCGGCAACACGACCTCGGCACCGCGCCAATCGATCAGGCCACCCAGCACCACCACCGTGACGATGAAGCCGACCGAGCCCCACAGCCGGATCTGGGCGTAGCGCGACACCCGGTGCTTGAGGTAGGTGAAGGTGATCACCTCGAACTGCGGCAGCGAGGCGTTCCAGAAAAAGCTGTACAGCACCATGACCAGTGCGATCTGCCAGAAGCCCTCGGCCCAGTA
>JAGRHE010000398.1 GCA_020445165.1 Gammaproteobacteria bacterium | reverse complement strand
AAGACCAGCGATCTCATCCCCCTTTGCCACCCCCTGGCACTGACCCAGGTGACGGTCGACATAGCCGAAGACAAGGCGCTGCCGGGTCTGGCGGTCACCGCCACGGCAAGGCTCAAGGGCAAGACCGGCGTCGAGATGGAGGCACTGACGGCCTGCTCGGTGGCGCTGCTGACGATCTACGACATGGCCAAGGCCGTCGATCGAGGCATGGTGATCGGCGATATCCGCGTTACCGAGAAATCCGGCGGCAAATCCGGCCACTGGAAACGCAGTGATTTCCCCGATGCCTGACGCGCGCAGGACAGGCGCATGAATCCAATCTACCGCCGGACCGTGTTCCAGACCAGCGCCGCGAAGCTCGACCAGGCGCCAGCGGACGAGGGCTTCGAGGTCGCGTTCGCCGGCCGCTCGAACGCCGGCAAGTCGAGCGCGATCAACACCCTGTGCGACCAGAGCACGCTGGCACGCACCAGCAAGACACCCGGCCGCACCCAGCTGCTGAACTTCTTCGCGGTCGACGAGCAGCGACGCATCGTCGACCTGCCCGGCTACGGCTATGCCAAGGTGGCCGAGAGCGTGAAGCGTGAATGGCAGGGTGCACTGTCGGCCTACCTGGAACAGCGCAAGTGCCTGCGCGGCCTGATGCTGATGATGGACATCCGCCACCCGCTCAAGGACTACGACACCCAGATGCTCGAATGGGCACAGCACATCGGCCTGCCGGTGCACGTGCTGCTGACCAAGGCCGACAAGCTGAAAAACGGGCCGGCCAAAAGCAGCATGCTCAAGGTGCGCGAGGTGTTGCGCGGCATGAGCCCGAACTTCAGCGTACAAACCTTCTCGTCACTGAAGCGCAGCGGCATCGACAACGCGCATGCCAAGCTGGACGAGTGGTTCGGGCTGGAGCAACCGTAGGTCGGGCTGGGCCCGACGACGGCAGGCAAAGCCTGCCCTACCCGGCTCATTGGTTTCGGATATGTAGACGCGTTGACCCAGACCCTAGGTCGGAATGTCTCCACTCATCAGCGGGCGCGGAACCTGGGCAGTCCTATGTCCCAACGGATCGCGATCAGGCGGGCGAGAAAGATCAGGCCACCGGTCGCGAGTTCGGCGTAGGGCGAGGCGAGCCCCAGGGCGTAGGCAAGGATCAAGGCCAGCGCACCGACCCAGGCCGCCGTCGCGTACAGGGTACCCTGGAACACCACCGGTTCCTCGTTGCACAGCACATCACGCAACACGCCACCCATCACGCCGGTGATCACGCCCATGAAGCTGGCGACCAGCCAGCCGATGCCGAGAGACAGCGCGACCTTGGTGCCGACCACGGTGTACAGCGCCAGGCCGAGCGCATCGGGGATCAGGAACAGGCGCGGATCGAGCGCCACGCGACGGGCGAGAAAGAAGGCGACAAAGGCGGCGGCGAGCGCGACGACCAGGTAGGTCTGGTCGTGCACCCAGAAGACGTTGCGGTCGAGCAGCATGTCGCGGATCGAGCCGCCACCGAGCGCTGCGGTAAGGCCGACCACCAGCATGCCGAACAGGTCGAAACGCTTGCGGCCCGCCTCGAGCACGCCGGCCGCCGCCGAGACGGCGACCGCCGCCTGGGTGATCCAGTAGGTGGCAGCGCCGATCGTGATGCTGCCGGCCAGTGATAAAGAAAAATCCACGTCTGCGACGGCCCGCCGTTC
>JAGRHE010000397.1 GCA_020445165.1 Gammaproteobacteria bacterium | reverse complement strand
AAGTCATGCAAGCTGTAGCAAAACTGCGTTTTGCGCGCATTTCGGCGCAGAAGGGCCGACTCGTGGCTGACCAGATCCGTGGACTTCCGGTTGAGCAGGCGCTCAACGTTCTTGCATTCAGCAAGAAGAAGGGTGCCGCGATGATGAAGAAGGTGCTGGATTCGGCTGTGGCAAACGCCGAGAACAATGAAGGTGCCGACGTGGATGAATTGAAGGTCAAGACCGTGTGTGTCGACGAAGGCCCGACCATGAAGCGCATCAAAGCGCGTGCAAAGGGTCGTGCTGCTCGTATTCTCAAGCGCACCAGTCACATCACCGTCACGGTAGCGGACGAGTAAGCGGGCAAAATATTATGGGTCAGAAAGTACATCCAACAGGCATTCGTCTCGGGATCGTTTCGGACTGGACGTCGAAATGGTATGCCGACAGCAAGAACTACGCCGATCTTCTGAACACGGACCTGGCGGTGCGTGATTTCCTGAAGAACAAGCTGAAGCAGGCGTCGGTTAGTCGAATCCAGATCGATCGGCCGGCCAAGAATGCGCACATCACCATTCACACGGCGCGTCCGGGACTGGTGATCGGCAAGAAGGGCGAAGACATCGATGCACTGCGCAAAGAGGTTTCGGCGCGCATGGGTATCCCGGTGCACATCAGCATCGAAGAGATCCGCAAGCCGGAGCTCGATGCCCAGTTGGTGGCAGAGAGCATTGCTCAGCAGCTCGAGCGTCGCATCATGTTCCGCCGCGCCATGAAGCGCGCCGTGCAGAACTCGATGCGTCTGGGTGCGGAAGGTATCAAGGTGAACATCGCGGGTCGATTGAACGGCGCCGAGATCGCGCGTAGCGAGTGGTATCGCGAAGGTCGCGTTCCGCTGCATACCCTGCGTGCGGACATCGACTATGGCTTTGCCGAGGCGTTGACCACCTACGGAATCATAGGCGTCAAGACGTGGATCTTCAAAGGCGAAGTCTACGGCGACCGCCAGGAAGAGCAGGACGCGCCGGCCACTGGCAAAGGCGCCGCGCGAGGATAATCGAAGATGCTGCAGCCAAAACGAACAAAGTTCCGGAAACAGATGAAAGGTCGCAACCGCGGCCTCGCTCAATCCGGCAACAAGGTCAGCTTCGGTGAGTTCGGTCTCAAGGCGGTTGGTCGGGGTCGACTCACGGCACGCCAGATCGAAGCGGCCCGTCGTACGATCACCCGTACCGTGAAGCGTGGCGGTAAGTTGTGGATCCGCGTATTCCCGGACAAGCCGATCTCCAAGAAGCCGCTCGAAGTACGTATGGGTAAAGGCAAGGGCAACGTCGAATACTGGGTCGCCCAGATTCAGCCGGGTCGTATGCTGTACGAAATTGAAGGCGTGAATGAAGACCTCGCGCGTGAGGCGTTTGCACTGGCGGCGGCAAAGCTGCCGGTCCAGACCACCTTTGTTAAACGGATGATCCTGTGATGAAAGCAGCAGAACTTCGTGGCAAGAGCCAGGCCGAGTTGCGTGACACCCTGCATGACCTGCTCAAAGAGCAGTTCAACCTGCGCATGCAGCGCGGTACGGGGCAGTTTTCGCGACCGCATCTGATGAAAGATGTTCGCCGTAATATTGCGCGCGTCAAGACCGTTATCAACCAGAAGCGCCAGGCAGGTGAAGCATGAGCGAGCAGGCAGCAAGCAACCGTACCCTGCAGGGGCGCG
>JAGRHE010000396.1 GCA_020445165.1 Gammaproteobacteria bacterium | reverse complement strand
AGCTCGGCGTCGGCGAGGCACTGATCTCGACCCTGGACCGCAAGGGTGTGCCGAGTATCGTGCAGCGCACGTTGATGGCACCGCCACGTTCGCAATTCGGACCGATCGACGATAGTCGGCGCAGCGAGCTGATCGCACGTTCGCCGCTGGCCAGCACCTACAGCGAAGCGGTCGACCGCGAATCGGCCTACGAAATGCTGGCCAAGCGCGAACTCGAGCTGGAGCAGAAACGCGCGCGCGAGGCGGAGGAACTGGAACGCATCGAGCGTGAAGAAGCCGAACGCAAAGCGGCCGAGAAGGCGACGCGCGGCAGCAGCAGGGGCCGCCAGAGTGTCGGCGAGACGTTGGCCAAGTCGGTCGCGCGCACCATCGGTTCGACCCTGGGCCGGCAGATCATCCGCGGCATCCTCGGCTCGATCATCGGTCGGCGCTGAAGATCACCCGACACCGGGTCGTACCTACCCCTGGGGCGGGCGGCATCGTTCAGACGAGAAGCATGGATCACACGGGCAGAATTGCCGTCTGGTACGACGACAAGGGCTACGGCTTCATCCGGTCACCGGACATCGACGACCGGGTGTTCGTTCACATCAAGGCATTCAGCGGACGCCAACGGCCGGTCACTGGCGACCGCGTGCGTTTCACCCTCAGCCGCGACACCAGCGGCCGGGTTCGGGCTGAAAATGCCCGGCTCGCCGGCGCGCGGGCGATTCCCCTTGCATATATGGCGCGCACCTGGCGTACCCCCGCGCTCGGCATCGGCTTTCTGCTCCTGCTCGCCGGCGCCGCCCTGATATCGGTGATTCCGACATCCGTGGCGGTGTTGTATCTCGCCCTCAGCAGCGTGACCTTCATCAGCTACGCGCTCGACAAATCGGCAGCCCGACGGGGAACACGGCGCACCCCCGAGAACAGCCTGCACCTGCTGGCACTTGCCGGAGGCTGGCCCGGCGCACTGGTGGCCCGGCACAGCCTGCGTCACAAAACTCGCAAGCAGCCGTTCCGTGCCATTCTCTGGATCACGGTCGCCGTCAATTGCGCGGCGCTTGTCTGGCTACTGACGTTGCCGGGTTCAGCCACGCTGGACCGGCTGCTATCACAGCTTGGCTGAACCTCCGGGGCCCGGCGGGGCCGGTCTCAGTTCGACATCTTCGAGCAGTTCGGCGTCTGGTCGGCGAACTCCTGGGTGCACTTGCGCACCCGGCCGGTCCGCGTATCGACCACCCAGACGGCATTGGCCGATGCGGCGATCCCCTCGTAGCGGCCGTTGCCGTCAGCAGGTTCAGCATCGGCTGCCGATGACAGCGACGGTTGCAGGGCGACGGCGAACAAGACGGACAGAAGCAGTTTCATGGTCGGTACCTCGCGGGCGTGGAACGCGCATTGTGCCTGCCACAACCCTGCCGGCACAGGTTTGTTGTTTACCGGGCAGCGCCGTAAGGTCGGCCGATACCCGACGAGGCACTACGAACATGAGCGCAAACCGACTGCACGATGCCACCAGCCCCTACCTGCAACAGCATGCCGACAACCCGGTCGACTGGTGGCCTTGGTGCGACGAGGCGCTGACCGTGGCGCGCGCGCAGGACAAGCCGATCCTGCTGTCGATCGGCTACTCGGCCTGTCACTGGTGCCACGTGATGGCGCATGAGTCGTTCGAAGACCCGACCACGGCCGAGCTGATGAACGCCCTGTACGTGA
>JAGRHE010000395.1 GCA_020445165.1 Gammaproteobacteria bacterium | reverse complement strand
CCTGGTACCGTTCCTGCCGGTACCGATGGTCGGCATCGACGGTGACCGCTATCACTGGCTGACCGAAAAGGACTGCCCGCAGACGATCGGCAAGCTGTCGACCTTCGCCGGCAACGCCGGTGTGCTGTTGCGTGCCTATGTCTACGCTCGCCTGCTCGGCCGTGAGGGCATGGTGCGGGTCGCCGAGTACGCCACGCTGAATGCCAACTACCTGGCCAAACGCCTGGCCGATGCCGGGTTCCAGCTGGCCTATCCGCAGCGCCGCGCGACCCACGAATTCATCGTCACGCTGAAGAAACAGGCAAAGGACCTGGATGTGAGCGCGATGGACTTTGCCAAGCGTCTGCTCGATTTCGGTTTTCATGCGCCGACCACCTATTTCCCGCTGCTGGTGCCGGAGTGTTTTCTGATCGAGCCGACCGAGACCGAGGCCATGGATGCGCTGGATGGCTTCGTCGCCGCGATGGTCGCGATCCAGGCCGAGGCGCAGAGCAATGCCGAGCTGGTCAAGACCGCGCCGCATACCATGCCGGTACGTCGACTCGACGACGTGCGCGCAGCGCGTGAACTCGACCTGCGCTGGAAGGCGGCGGGCTGACAGCCGATCCGCACGGGGTAGCAGCGATGTCCGAGTTCAACCAGGTCGGTGGTCTGACGCGGGTACTGCGTGCGTTCGGTTACTCGATGCTCGGCCTGCGGGCATGCTGGCGCTACGAAGCCGCGTTTCGCCAGGAGGCCCTGCTGGCGCTGGTCGTCATCCCACTCGGGCTGTGGCTGGGTGACGGCGCCACCGAGAAGGTGTTGCTTGTCGGTAGCTGGTTGCTGGTCATGATCGTGGAATTGCTCAACTCCGCCATCGAGGCGGTGGTCGATCGCTTCGGTGCAGAGCATCACGATCTGTGCGGTCGCGCCAAGGACATGGGCTCGGCAGCGGTGTTCCTGACGATATCCCTCGCGCTACTGACCTGGGGCCTGATTCTGCTTCCGCGTTGGCTTTGATCCGGGCACAAAAAACCCCGCCGGGAAGGCAGGGCTTTTTGCACAACAACCGATGTCTCAGTTGTACAGGTAGCCGGGGTTGCCCACTCCGACCTGCTCCATGGCCTGTTGCTTGCCGATCATGCCCTGGGATTCGGCCTTGTTGGCCAGCGACATGGCGCTGCCGAAGTTGCCCTCGGCGGCTGCCTTCTCGGCTTCTGCGATGATCTTGCCGGTGTCGCGCCATTCGCCGTTGACCGCCGAGGCAGCTTTTTGTGCAGCCTTGGCCGCGGCGATTGCCGCTTCGGCCGCAGCCTTGTCGGCCGCCAGTGCAGCGCCACTGAGCAACATGCCGCCGACAACGGCAGCCAACGCGATCTTCTTAATCAGCATGGGATTCCTCCAGTCTCATTTATTGTGTTACCGGTGCGGCGCCCTTGCAGCGCAGCGCTTGGCCGGTCGTGACATCGACCTTGGCCATGTCAAGCCTGCTTACGGTACCATCTGGCTTCGGTTTGCGCACCAAATCGGGTTCTCCGAAGCACAAACACTAGCACGACCGTCCAATAGCTCAAGGTTCACCGCCAACCGGTAACAGAAGACGGGTCGAAAATGGTTTTATTCCAGGGATTTACTGAATGACAGCTCTGATCTGCGGCTCGATGGCCTTCGACACCATCATGGTGTTCCAGGACCAGTTCAAGAACCACATTCTGCCTGAGCAGGTGCACATCCTGAATGTGTCCTTCCT
>JAGRHE010000394.1 GCA_020445165.1 Gammaproteobacteria bacterium | reverse complement strand
CGTCCATCTCGGGAGCCTATGTCGCGCTGAGCCAGGCGTTGGCGAAACTGCGAATTGATGGTGTGCTGGAACACGACCCGCGGTTCGGCAACGTCGCGTCGGTGTCAGTGGGTGTGTACAACGGCACCCCGGTCCTCGATCTCGACTATTCAGAGGATTCGAGCGCAGAGACCGACATGAACGTGGTCATGGACAACCAGGGGCGCTTCATCGAGGTTCAGGGCACGGCCGAAGGTGCGCCGTTCACCAGTGACGAGATGAACGCGATGCTCGACCTGGCGCGACGCGGCATCGGCGAGATCATCGATGCCCAGAACGCAATCCTGGGCGCCTGAGCGGATCGACCGATGACACAGCGCATCGTTCTGGCAACCGGCAACAAGGGCAAGGTCAGGGAGTTCAGTGAACTGCTGGCGGCGACCGGAATGGACGTGTTGCCACAGTCCGACTTCGGCGTGCCCGATGCCGACGAGACCGGTCTCACCTTCGTCGAAAACGCCATCCTCAAGGCACGCAACGCGGCGGCGCACACCGGGCTTGCCGCGATTGCCGACGATTCCGGCATCGAGGTCGATCACCTCAACGGTGCGCCCGGCATCTACTCGGCACGCTACGCCGGCGACGACGGCAGTGCCGCCAACAACGCCAAGCTGCTGCAGGCACTGCAAGGTGTGCCGGAACAGCTACGCACGGCGCGCTTCCAGTGCCTGTTGGTCTACCTGCGGCACGCCGACGACCCAACCCCTCTGATATGCCAGGGCACCTGGGAAGGACGGATCCTGGAAGCGGCGCGCGGTGACGCCGGGTTCGGCTATGACCCGCTGTTCTTCGTACCATCCGAAGGGGTCAGCGCGGCTGAGCTGGACGCGGAGCGGAAGAACGCGATCAGCCACAGGGGCCAGGCGCTGCGCTGCCTTCTGGCGAGGCTCACCAGCGGTGAAGTATCCACTGATTGATATTGTTGCGGGACGGTTCGCCGGGACGGTAGTCGAGTTCGCCGTCGCCATTGACGTCGATGAAATGATAAGGCGGTCCGAAACGCGGCTGCACACGTACCATGTACAGCTGGCCGTTCTGCCGATACTCATAGATGGTCTCGCGCCCGGTGCGGCGAATGGTGACCTCCGGTTCGAGCGGTGCTCCGGATTCAAGCGGCGGTGGCGGTGGCGGCGCCTCCAACGGAGACGGCTCATCGGCCGCTACCGATGCCACGCTCAACATCATCAACATTGGCGCCAGCATGGCGCATGGTTTCAGCGGTCGATTCGACAAAGCGATTACTCCCAAAAATTACCCGTGCCGGCGAACGGCCGGCCCGCACCGGGTCCTGCTACTGCGATCAATTCTGGCACGTCTTGCGCCGATCTTCCGAGACCGGCACCCCAGAGTTGCCGGGCTCACAATTCGAGCAGTATCTCTTGCTCCGCCGCAGATGGTTCGAGACTGCGCGTTTCGTAGTGCTCGAAGATCGCCCTGACGATGTCTTCCGGCTCGTCGCAGACCTGCATCAGCTCCAGGTCGTCCGGGCTGATGGTGCCCCACGAGATCATGGTTACGCGCACCCAGTCGAGCAGCCCCGACCAGAACGCGCTGCCTACCAACACGATCGGGATGCGCCGGGTCTTGCCGGTCTGCACCAGGGTCAGGATCTCGGCCAGCTCGTCCAGGGTCCCGAACCCCCCGGGCAGCACCACGTAGGCCGACGCGTACTTGACGAACATGACCTTGCGCGCAAAGAAG
>JAGRHE010000393.1 GCA_020445165.1 Gammaproteobacteria bacterium | reverse complement strand
AGCAGCAGATCGCGCACGCCACCGCCGACCAGGTGCGCCTCGAACCCGGCCGACCGTAGGCGATAGAGGACCTTGAGCGCATTGGGCGAGATATTGGCACGCGAAATCGTGTGCTGGTCGCGCGGAATGACGAGAGGGCTGGTAATAACCGGTTACCGATGGATATTGCGTTGGACGATGCCGAATGATACACGCCATCGCGCTGCAAGGGCATGTCATTAAATGCGTCGGGGCAATCGAGCGAAGCCGACCGTGCGCCCGGCAACGCTCAGTAGTGCGATGCCTCGATCAGGCTGTCCATCACCTCGCTCAGGTCACCTTCGCGATTCTCCACGGTGCATACGAGGTTGGCGACACTGCACACCGACATCTGCGCACCGCGCACGATCCAACCGCCCGGCGGCGTCCAGCCCTTGATCCCGGTAAACATCGAAAGCTGGTCGGCGTTGCCCTGCACGATCCGCTTGTACTCATGGGCGAAGTGCGCGAGCGCGGTCAGTTCCTGTTCGGACATCAGGCCATAACCCTCGACAAAAACGCCGTCATCCCGAAAGCGGCAGACCGCCATCACGCCATCGATAGCGAGCAGCTGCTTGATCACCCGGCACCCCCGACCTCGGCCAGGGCCTTGTAGGCACCTTCGTAATCGGCGCCGTCATTGCCGATGACCACGCCGAGATTACCGGTGGTGACCGCCGACCATTCCATGCCGATCAGGGTGAAGCCATTGACCGGGTAGAAACCCTTGCTGTCGGAATTGGCCTCCCAGCCACGTGCCTGCATGGTTGCGATCGCGTTATTCGCGACACACATGTGCGCGAGCAGGTCGAGCGCCGTTTCGTTCAGCTGCGTGTCGTCGCTGACCAGGTGTTGTTGCAGTTCCCCACGATCGTTCATTTCGAAGGCGGCCTGCGCACCCGGCAGCGCCATCAGCTTACTGAGGTCAGTCATCTATGGTTTCCTTGAAATTCGGTTTCGGATGGCACTGTTCGATCAGACAAGATCGTGTGGAGCATCGGCCAGGCGTTTGCGCATCAGTGCGAGGATCCCGTTCATCGATGCCTTCTGGTTGTCAATGAAGCAGAACACGTTGGCGACGTTACAGACGCTGAAGGCAGGGCCGCGAACGATCCAGCCCTGCGGCGGGCTGCTACCGCAATCAGGACAATGTTCTTCGAGCATGTTGACCTGCATGTGCTCGCTCATGGTGGTCGCACGACACATGATCGCGGCCATACGTGCCATCTCGTCGTTGATTTGTCCCTTGTAGGAAAAACGGTCGCCTCGGTAGGAATACTCCCCCGCTGCAATCACCCCCGGCTGGTTGGCCAGTTCGGCTGCCACTGACATGCTCGACTCCTATGGTCCGAAATATCGTTTTTGTAGTTTTTGCCGCCGGTCCCGCCGGCGTCGGCGCAGATTAGCACCTGCGAAGCGTTCACCAAACCCCGGCCAGGCGGGCCACGCCCTGCATTCACGCTCCCCGCGTCGGCCGTCCGGCGAATAACTGCCGGCCAAAAGACGCACGCGAGGCAGTATAATTCCCGCCTTTTGCAGCCTGCCCCGGATCTCCCCCACGATGGATAAGACCTACGACCCCCACGCGATCGAACAAAGCTGGTACCAGATCTGGGAGGAGCGCGGCTGGTTCGAGCCGTCCAGCGGCGACGGCAAGCCCTACTGCATCATGATCCCGCCGCCGAACGTGACCGGCAGCCTGCACATGGGGCACGGCTTCAACA
>JAGRHE010000392.1 GCA_020445165.1 Gammaproteobacteria bacterium | reverse complement strand
TGGAGAACGGCGAGTTCCTGAGCCAGATCGCGCAGTTCGGCTCGGTGACCGGTCTTGAACAGCTCAACCAGAGCTTCGAGTCGCTGTCGACATCGATCACCTCCGGCCAGGCCCTGCAGGCCGGCTCGCTGGTCGGACGCGATGTGCTGGCACCGGTCGAGAGCGGTTACCTGGTGCCGGGTGAGAGCCTGCGCGGACAGGTCCAGCTCGACCAGAGCAGTCCGCAGGTCACGGTGCGCGTCACCGACCAGGTGGGACAGCTGGTGCGCGACCTGTCGCTGGGTTCGGCAGCACCCGGTGCGTTGAACTTCAGCTGGGACGGCATCGACGACCTCGGCAACCAGATGCCACCGGGTCGTTACAACATCCAGGTCCAGGCAATCCAGAACGATCGCCCGGTCGACCTGCAGACCAAGCTGTTCTCACGCGTCGAGAGTGTCAGCCTGCGCGGCGCCAGTGGGCTCACGCTGAATCTCGCGGGACTCGGTCCGATCGCCTTCAACAACGTCCAACAGATCTACTGACGGAGAAGCCATCATGCCTTTTCGTATTGCCTTGAGCGGACTGAACGCCGCTTCCACCGACCTCGAGGTCACCGGCAACAACATCGCCAACTCGGCCACCAACGGCTTCAAGGAGTCACGTGCAGAGTTCGCCGACGTGTATGCCAACGCCATCCAGGACACCAGCTCCAATGCCGCCGGGCAGGGTGCGCGCGTCGCTCGCATCGCGCAGCAGTTCGGCCAGGGCACGATCGACTTTACGTCGAACAACCTGGATCTTGCCATCAGTGGCCAGGGCTTCTTCGTTCTGGAGACGCCGGACGGTTCGCAGGCCTTCACCCGTGCCGGTGCCTACAGCGTCGATCGCAACGGTTTCGTGATCAACCATGCGGCTGATCGTCTGCAGGTCTACGAGGCGGTTACCGGCGTCGGTGGTGCGACCACGTTCAACACCGGTGTATTGCAAGACCTGCAGCTGCCGACCACACCGAGCGCACCGGCCGCATCGACCACCATCACGGCTGCGGTGAACGTCAACTCGTCGGCTGCTGTGCCGACCGCGGCTTTCAACCCGGCCAACCCGGCGAGCTACAACAGTTCGACCTCGACCACCGTGTACGACTCGCTTGGCAATGCGCACACCACCACCGTCTATTATCGCAAGACCGCGAGCAACACCTGGCAGCAGTACCTTTACGTCGACGGCAATAACGTACCGCCGTCGGGCCAGCCCAGCGGTACACCCTTCGTACTCGGCTTCGATTCGGCCGGCGCATTGACCACGATCGATGGCGCGGCCACGACCAGTGCCGCGACCGCGGCCTACGACCCGATGAATGGCGCTGCCAGCATCACGCTCAACCTGGACCTGTCCGGGACTACGCAATACGGCTCGGCATTCGCAGTCAACAACCTGAGCCAGGACGGCTACACCTCGGGACGCCTGGCCGGAGTCGACATCGATACCGAAGGCGTCGTGTTTGCACGCTACACCAACGGCCAGTCAGCGGCACTGGGCAAGGTGGCGATGGCCAAGTTCAACAACCAGCAGGGTCTGCGCCAGGTCGGCGACACCAACTGGGTGGAAAGCTTCGCATCGGGCACACCGCAGCTGGGCGAGGCGGGTACGTCGAGCTTCGGTCAGATCCAGTCGGGTGCGCTGGAAGCGTCGAACGTCGACATCGCCGAGCAGCTGGTCAACCTGATCACGGCGCAGCGTAACTTCCAGGCCAACGCCGAAGTGATCTCGACCGCCGACTCGATCA
>JAGRHE010000391.1 GCA_020445165.1 Gammaproteobacteria bacterium | reverse complement strand
CAAGCAGGGTAAACGGGTCGTGCGACTGAAAGGCGGTGACCCGTTCATCTTCGGCCGCGGCGGCGAGGAGATCGACACGCTGGCCAGCCAGGGCGTCCCATTCCAGGTCGTGCCCGGTATCACCGCGGCATCGGGGTGTGCCAGTTACGCAGGCATACCGCTGACCCACCGCGATTACGCGCAGTCGGTCACCTTCGTCACCGGTCACCTGAAAGATAACACCATGAACCTGAACTGGCCGCAGCTGGCACAGCCGAACCAGACCGTGGTGTTCTACATGGGCCTCAAGGGCCTGCCGGTGATCAGCCGCGAACTGCAGGCACATGGCATGTCCGGCGACACGCCGGCGGCGCTGGTCCAGCAAGGCACCACACATCAGCAACGGGTCTACACCGGCACCATCGCCAGCCTGCCGGAGGTCGTGGAACGCGAACAACCGAAACCCCCGACCCTGATCATCGTCGGCGACGTGGTGCAATTGCAGGAAAAGCTGTCGTGGTTCGATGCGCCGGACACGTCCGAGCAGGGCGCGACTTCGCCGGTCACTCCCGGCACCGAGCTGACTCACTGACGGCGGTGCTGGCGCGTCGAACTGCGGGTTCGGCGCTGTCTTCCATCATTTGGCGAGGCAGCGCACCTGTCGATTGACTTTACATTTGTCGCCTGCCAACCGTAGGCCACGACCACCAACAAAATCATAAGACTCTGTTTTTACGCTCAAATTTTCAGCATGGCGTGCCTTATGCATGGTGACACTTACCACGGTGTTGCGGCTTTTGCTGGAGGTGCAGCATGAATAAACGACATATCTGCGTGCCGAACAGAAGTCCGGCCTGGCGGCATTACCTGCGTCAGGGCTGGATCACGCTATGGGAAGACGGCAGCTGGGTTCACATGGTGCAACCCTGACGCGACCGTCACGCGCGCCGAGTGCTCACGCCCCAGGGCGCAGCTGGTCATCACGCAGTACGGGCGTGAAATACTCATCGGCTGCGTCCAGGTCGACTTCGTTTCCCTTGGCATCGACCAGCGGCTGTTCATAATCCTTCCAGCCGCGCAAGCCGGTCTTCAACGACACCACGTTGCTGTAACCCAGCAGCAGCATCGAGTTGGCTGCCAACACGCTGCGGTATCCTGATCGGCACACGACGACCACCTCGCGCTCACGTGCCCTGACGAGCTCCGGCTCGGTCTCCTCGTAATCCCACTCACAGGCGGACTCGAGAATACCGCGCGGAACACAAAGCGATCCTTCGATGTGCATCGCATCAAACTCGTACGGCTCACGCACATCGACGATCAGCAGATCCGGGTTCTCCTGCAGCCGTTCCTCCAGGTCCCAGGGCATGATCTCCTTTACGTCGCCCAGGCAATCGCTGACCAACTGCAAAAACTTCTTCACCGCTTACTCCACTCGATCAATGAACCGGCTGAACCGTTAGGGAAAAACACTCAGCCCGGGTCGACGCTGCGGCCGCAGATATTTTCCTCGACCGCGATCACCGCGGCCTCGACGCGTGAATGCACATCGAGTTTGCGCAGTATCGCCTTGACGTGCAGCTTCACGGTGCCATCCGAGATACCGAGATTGCGCGCGATCACCTTGTTGCTCTGCCCCTCGGCCAGGTGGCACAGGATCTCCAGTTCACGCGGGGTCAATTCCGCCAGGGCACGATGGCTGTGACCATTGCCGCTCACCTCACCCTGCACGGCCTTGGCCAGGACGATGGTGAGTTCGGGGGCGACCACGGTCTGCCCGGTGACGATATCCCCGAGCGCCTTGATC
>JAGRHE010000390.1 GCA_020445165.1 Gammaproteobacteria bacterium | reverse complement strand
CCTGCCGCGGCCGCGCAGCGTCGGCGACGAGCTGGTTGGCGGCAGTGTCAACGTCGAAAGCCCGCTGGTGTTGCAGGTGGAGAAGGTTGGCGAGGACACCCTGGTATCGGCCATCGTGCGCCTGCTCGATCGTGCCCAGGCCGAGAAGCCGCGCGTCGCGCAGCTCGCCGACCGGATCGCGGGCTGGTTCGTCGCAGTCCTGTTGCTGGTTGCCACCGCGGTCGCCACCTGGTGGGCGCTGAATGCCCCGGAACATGCGTTTGCCGTGACCCTGTCGGTACTGGTCGTGACCTGTCCCTGTGCGCTGTCGCTGGCGACGCCAACCGCGGTCACCGCCGCTTCGGGCGCATTGACCCGCATGGGCCTGCTGACCACGCGTGGACATGCGCTCGAGACCCTGGCACAGGTCAGCCACGTGCTGTTTGACAAGACCGGCACCCTGACCCGCGGCATGCTGCAGCTGGTCCGGGTCACGATCCTGGATGTGGCGCGTGCCGACGAGGCGCGCTGCCGGGCGCTGGCCGCCGCGCTGGAAAGCGGCTCCGAGCATCCGGTTGCCAAGGCCTTGGCGGCACAGGTCGAAAAGCCGCTTCCTGTCCGCGACCTGACCGCTTTGCCCGGCCAGGGTATGCAGGGCGAGATCGACGGCCGCATGTACCGGATCGGCAACCCGGCCTATGTTGCCGGGCTCAGCGGCGTCGGGCCGGCTGCCGATGCCGACAACGACAACACCCAGGTGATCCTCGGCGACGAAGAGGGGCTGCTGGCGCGCTTCGAGCTCAGCGATGTGCTGCGCAGCGATGCCCAGGAGGCGGTCGCGCGGCTGCGCGAACTCGGCCTGGAGGTCGAAATCCTCAGCGGCGATGCGGCCGGCGTGGTGCAGCGCGTGGCCGGGGAACTGGGTATCGCGCAGGCGCATGCGCAACAGCGTCCGGACGACAAGCTCGCCCGGGTCCGTGCATTGCAGGAGGCGGGGTACCGCGTGGCCATGGTCGGTGACGGTGTCAATGACGCGCCGGTGCTGGCCGGTGCCGACGTCTCGATCGCGATGGGGCAGGGTGCGCAGCTGGCGCATGCCAGTGCCGACATGGTCGTGTTGTCCGAACACCTGTCGGTACTGCCGGCCGGGGTGCGCAAGGCACGCGCGACGCGCACGGTCATAAAGCAGAATTTGGCATGGGCAATTTTGTATAATATTTCGGCTGTGCCCCTGGCAGCGGCCGGCCTGGTCGCGCCGTGGATGGCGGCGATCGGCATGTCGGCCAGTTCGCTGGTCGTCGTATTCAACGCGCTGCGCCTCAAGGGCAGCGATTAACCCTTGGTGGAACGATGTCGATTCTGTACCTGTTGATTCCGCTGGCGGTCGGGTTGATGGCGGTCGCGATTGCCTTCTTCTTGTGGACCGTGCGCACGGGGCAGTATGACGACCTGGAAGGCCCGGCGCACCGGATCCTGATGGACGATGACGACCCGAAGATCCCGGGCAATGCCCGCTCAAAGGTCAAGAAAACCGCGGCGGGCGAACGGCGTCCGCCTGATGCCGACGAATGACGGAGCCGGCCCGGTTCCCCGCACTGGAGATCGATTATGTTCAGCTTTGATAATTTCGCCATGACCCTGGTGGTCGTCCTGATCGCGCTGTCCTGGCTGAGTCTGTTCTCGGTCATCCTGGGCGGCTGACCCTGCCCGCTGCCTAAGCCGCGGCATGCAAAACAAAAGGCCCGCAGATCAGACTGTGTGAAAAGTCTGTGAGCTGAGTGAAAATGCCCGTTACGTAAGTGGCGGGCATTTTTCATGAGTTACATC
>JAGRHE010000038.1 GCA_020445165.1 Gammaproteobacteria bacterium | reverse complement strand
CGCCTGGAAGCGGCGCCCGATACCCTGGAACGAGGCCAGCGCCGACTGGATGGCGCTCACCGACACGCCCAGGTCATGCACCACGCTGATCGCAGCCAATGCGTTCAGTACGTTGTGGCGACCCGGCATGTTGAGCACGACCTCGAATGGCGGCGTATCCGGCATGTGCACATCGAAGCGCGTCGTCATCGCCTGCTGGCGGATATCGACGGCACGTACGTCGGCATCCTCGGCCGTGCCATAGGTGACCACCTTGCGCGTCACCTCCGGCAACAGGTCGCGCACGTTGTCGTCATCGATGCACAGCACCGCCTGGCCGTAGAACGGCAGGTGATGCAGGAATTCGAGGAAGGTCGCACGCAGACGACCGAAATCGTTGCCGTAGGTCGCCATGTGGTCTTCGTCGACATTGGTGACCACGGCCTGCATCGGCTGCAGATACAGGAACGAGGCATCGCTCTCGTCGGCCTCGGCCACCAGCACCTCGCCTTCCCCCAGGTGGGCATAGCTGCCGCGCGAATTCAGGCGGCCACCGATCACGTAGGTCGGATCGAGTCCGCCTTCGATCAGCAGGCTCGCGATCAGGCTGGTGGTCGTGGTCTTGCCGTGCGTCCCGGCAACCGCGATGCCGTAGCGGAAGCGCATAATTTCGGCCAGCATCTCGGCACGCGGTACGACCGGGATACGCTGCTCGCGCGCAGCGACCACCTCGGGGTTGTCATGCTTGACCGCACTCGATATCACGATCGCGTCAGCGCCGGCGACGTTGCCGACGGCATGGCCGATATGGATGGTGGCACCCTGCTCCGCCAGGCGAACGGTGGCGGCGTTCTGCTTGATGTCTGAACCGGAGATGCGATAGCCCAGGTTGAGCATCACCTGCGCAATACCGTTCATGCCCGCGCCGCCGATACCGACGAAGTGCAGGTGACGCATGCGACCCATGGTCTCTGCGGCGTAGCGGGCCCGGTTCACCGGCAGCTCACTCATGCGGCCACCTCCTCGCAGACGTCGGCGACACGCAGCGCGGCATCCCGCCTGGCCAGTCCGTGTGCGCGCAACGCCATGGCGTGCAGTTCCTCGCGGTCAGCGAGCAGCTCTGTGAGCATCTGCGCAAGGGACTCCGCGGTCATCTCCGATTGCGGCAGCAGGCGCCCGGCACCGGACCGGCTCAGAAAACCGGCATTGACGCGCTGGTGATCGTCGACCGCAAACGGGAACGGGACCAGGATCGCCGGCAGGCCGGCTGCCATCAGCTCGGAAACCGTCAACGCGCCGGCACGGCAGATGGCGATATCGGCCCAGCGATAGGCCTGGTCCATGTCATCGATGAATTCGACCACGTCGGCCTCAACCTCATGTTCGCGGTATGCCGCCAAGGTCATCGCATGCTTGTCGCGCCCCGCCTGGTGACGGACCTGCGGACGCGCGCCCGGCTCGATCAGCGCCAAGGCGGCGGGCACGGTTTCGTTCAGGGCCTGGGCACCGAGCGAACCGCCGAATACCAGAAGGCGCAGCGGACGCTGATCGATGGCTGCCGGTACCGGCATCGCGGCAATCTCGGCACGGATCGGATTGCCCACCGTCAGCGCATTGCCGTCCGGGCCGAAGCTTCCCGGAAATGCCTGCAGGACACGCGTTGCGATGCGTGCCAACAGGCGGTTGGTCATACCCGGGATCGCGTTCTGCTCATGGATCACCAGCGGGATACGCAGCAGGCGACTGACCACACCGCCCGGGGCAGTCACGAACCCGCCCATGCCGAGCACGACCTGCGGCTTGCGCCGGCGCAGCACGCGCCATGCCTGGGCCATCGCATTCACCAGGCGCAGCGGCGCCAGCAGGCGAGCCATGGTGCCCTCGCCGCGCAGCCGATGCGCGGTGATCGTATCCAGCTCGAAACCATGCGATGGGACGACGCGCGACTCGAAGCTGTCCGGGGCACCCAGCCAGCTGATCTGCCAACCGCGTGCCGACAGCTCGGAGGCGACCGCCAGCGCCGGGAACACGTGCCCGCCGGTGCCGCCCGCCATGATGGTTATGCGCGCTGCCACTGGCCCTCCTTCCCGCTCTCGGCGGTCCGGTTCTCGTAGCGGATGCGCAGCAGGATGCCGATCGCCATGCAACACACGATCATGCTGTTGCTGCCGTAGCTGAGGAACGGCAGCGTCAGGCCCTTCGTCGGCAGCATGCCCACGTTGACGCCGATGTTGATGAACGCCTGCATGCCGATCCAAAGACCCAGCCCGTAGGCAACATAGGCGGAGAAGCGATCGCCGCGCGCCTCGGCGCGGGCACCGATCGCGTAGGCTCGCCAGACGATCAGGCCGAACATCGCGATCACCAGCAGGGTGCCGAGCAGGCCGAACTCCTCGCCGATCACCGCCATGACGAAATCGGTATGCGCCTCGGGCAGGTAGAACTGCTTCTGGATGCCGTTGCCGAGCCCGACCCCGGTCCACTCACCACGACCGAATGCGATCAATGCCAGGGTCAGCTGGTAGCCGGCGTCCTGTGCGTACTGCCAGGGATCGAGGAAGACCGTGATCCGCTCCAGGCGGTACGGCGAGACCCAGACCAGGCCGACCAGGGCACTGATCGCCAGCGCCAGCAGCGAGGCGAACTGCCACAGCGGCGCGCCGCCCAGGAACAACATGCCGAATGCGGTCATGAGTAACACGGCGGTGGTGCCGAAATCCGGCTGCATCATCAGGGCGGCGCAGGCCAGCACCAGCAGCAGGATGGGCTTGACGAAACCCCACACCGAATGTGCAACCTCGAGCTGCCGCCGCACCAGGTAACCGGCCATGTACAGCACGATGAAGATCTTCATGAACTCCGAGGTCTGCAGGCTCAATGGCCCGGCCGCGACCCAGCGCAGGGCGCCGTTCGCCTCGCGTCCGAGGCCCGGCACGAACACCAGCAACAGCAGGCCCAGGCCGATGAAATACAACACCGTACTGGCGCGGTGCCACCACTGGCTCGGCGTCATGAAGACGACCGCACCCAGTGCGCCCCCCAGGGCCAGTGCAAAAAGATGCCGGTTGACGAAACGCAGCTGATCGCCCGAACGCTCCCCCAGGTGCATGGAGGCCGAGGCGACCATGACGATGCCAAATGCAATCAATACGACCACCGCGGCGACCAGGATCGCATCCATGCCCGGCATGCGGATCTGCACCACTCCCCAGGGACGCGCCATGCTGCTCATCGTGCCAGCCTCCGGACCGCCTGCATGAAGCGCTCGCCACGCTCGGCAAAACCGCTGAACATGTCGAAACTCGCACACCCAGGAGAGAGCAGGACGCGGTCACCGGCACGGGCAAGCCCCGCCGCCAGTGCGACCGCCTCGTTCATGTCGCCGGCTTTCACCTGCTCGATCCCGGCTGGCACCACCCGGGCGATCATCGGCGCATCACGCCCGATCAGGACCAGCGCACGTGCGCAGCGTTCGAGCACCGGCGTGAGCTCGCTGAAATCCGCGCCCTTGCAGTCGCCGCCCGCGATCAGCACGGTGCGCGAATCATCAGCACGATGTAATCCCTGCAGCGCGGCGATCATGGCCCCGACATTGGTTCCCTTGCTGTCGTTGAACCAGGTGACCCCATTGATCTCGGCGACGAACTCGCTGCGGTGCGGCAGGCCGCGGAAGCGGCGCAGCGCCGACAACATGGCGGTCAGATCGAATCCCAGCGCAGTCCCCATGGCCAGTGCGGCCAGCGCATTGGCGCGGTTGTGCAGGCCGGGAATCAGTAGCTCGTCGACCGCGAGCAGTGGCTGCTCACCACGACACAGGTACTCATCGCCGTCGAGCGAACAGACACCGAACATCTTGTCGTTCTGCGATTCACCCAGTGTGAAATACCACGCATCACCGGCGCCCTGCATGGCGGCGACCAGGGGATCGTCGGCGTTGTACACGCCGACACCTGCGCCGCGCAGGATCCGCGCCTTGGCCGCTGCGTATTCGTCGATGTCGGCATAGCGATCCATGTGATCGGCACTGACATTGAGCACGGTCGCGACAGCGGCCTGCAGCGACTCGGTCGTCTCGAGCTGGAAACTGGAAAGCTCCAGCACGTACAGCTGAACATCGTCATCGAGCAGGTCCAGTGCCGGCGTACCCAGGTTACCGCCAACCGCGACCTGCAGGCCGCTGGCCTTGGCCATCTCGCCGAGCAGCGTGGTGACCGTGCTCTTGCCGTTCGATCCGGTGATCGCAACCACCGGTGCCTTCGCCGCCTGGATGAACAGCTCGATATCGCCGATGACCGGCACGCCACGACGCCGTGCCGCATCGATCTGTGGCGTCGAGACCGGCACTCCGGGACTGACCACCAGGCGCTCGGCTGCATCGAACAGGCTATCGTCAAAAGGCCCCAGGAATACCGCGATATCCGGCAGTTCATCGTTCAGTGCCTGGAGACCGGGCGGTGACTTGCGACTGTCGGCGACGGCCACCTGGACACCCTGCTGCGACAGGTAGCGGGCGACCGAAAGCCCCGTCACGCCGAGTCCCACGATCAGTGTCTTGGCGGGTGCGTTCATGGTTTGGATCGCCTGTGCCATGCCCGGATCCTCAACGCAGCTTCAGGCTGGCCAGACCGACCAGAACCAGGATGACGGTAATGATCCAGAAGCGCACGATCACGCTTGCGGCTCCGGCCAGCCCTTGAGTTCGAAGTGATGGTGCAATGGCGCCATGCGAAAGATGCGCCGACCGGTCAGCTTGAACGACGCGACCTGCAGCATCACCGAAACGGTTTCGACCACGAACACGCCGCCCATGATGAACAGCGTGACCTCCTGGCGGACGGCAACCGCAAGCGTACCCAGTGCGGCGCCCAGCGCCAGTGCGCCGACATCACCCATGAACACCTGCGCCGGGTAGGCGTTGAACCAAAGGAAGCCAAGGCCCGCACCTACCAGGGCGCCGCACAGCACGGCGAGTTCGCCGACTCCTGGTAGATGCGGGATCAACAGGTAATCCGATATCTGCGCATGTCCGGACACGTAGGCGAACACGCCCAGGGCGCCGGCCACGAGTACCGTGGGCAGGATTGCCAGGCCATCGAGACCATCGGTCAGGTTGACCGCGTTCGAAGAACCGACAATGACGAAATAGGTCAGCACGATGAACAGCGGACCCAGGTCGAACACCAGGTCCTTGAAGAACGGAATCAGCAGCTGGGTTTCGGCCGGCTGGGTCGCGCCGGTGTACAGCGCGATCGCAGCGGCACCACCGAACAGCGACTGCCACAGGTACTTCCAGCGTGCAGCAAGGCCGCGCGAATCCTTCAATACCAGCTTGCGGTAGTCATCCCACATACCGACAGCACCGAACGCCAGCGTGGTCAACAACACGACCCAGACATAACGGTTGGCCAGGTCCGCCCACAGCAAGGTGGCCACCGCGACCGCAACCAGGATCAGCGCGCCACCCATGGTCGGCGTGCCGGATTTGGACAGGTGCGACTGCGGACCGTCGTCGCGCACGGTCTGACCGATCTTGTACTGGCTCAGCCGACGGATCATCGCCGGACCGACCATGAACGAGATCAGCAGCGCGGTCAGTACCGCCAGGATCGTACGCAGCGTGATGTAACGGAATACACCGAAGCCGCTGTCGTACTGGGCAAGCAGATCGGCAAGCTGGATCAGCATGCGACCTCCGCGAGCTGCAGCCGACGCACCACTTCATCCATCCGCGCCGAGCGCGAACCTTTTATCAGCACACTGTCATCCCCTGACGCATCGCGTTGCAGAAAATCCGCGAGCGCATCGCGGCTGTCGAAATGGTGCTGTTCGCCGGCAAAAGCCTCACCGGCATGAGCACTCAGCGACCCGACGGTCAGCAGGCGCTCGATGCCCGATTCGTTGGCAAGCTCACCCAGCTGGCGATGCAGACCTGCGGCATCGTCACCGAGCTCTGCCAGGTCGCCGAGTACCAGCGTACGACGGCCGGGCGCCGACACGAGTACGCGCAACGCGGCAATGACCGAGTCGGGATTGGCGTTGTAGCTGTCGTCGATCAGGCGCATGCCACTCACTCCGCGCTGCGGGCACAGGCGGCCCGGCACCGGCTTCAGCCCGGCCAGGCCATGCTGCGCATCGCTCAATCCGGCACCGGCAGCCAGGGCTGCCGCGACCGCGGCCAATGCATTCATGCGATTGTGTTCGCCGGCCAGCTGCAGGCTCAGCTCGATTTCGCCCTGCGCACAGCGGACCGGGAAGCGGACGTCGAACCGCTCCTCCTGCCATACGACCCGGTATTCATCGAGCGGGCTGGAAACATCCGCCGGATTCGCCACACCGAAGGTACGCTGTTCGAGCTCGTGACCGAGTTCCCGCCACAAGGGCGCGAACGCGTCATCGGCGTTGAACACGAACACGCCGCCAGGCTGCAGGCCATTGATGATCTCGGCCTTGGCGCGCGCGACGCCCTCGATACTGCCGAACCCTTCCAGGTGGGCGCGCCCGGCGTTGTTGAGTACGGCGACATCCGGCCGCGCCATCCGGCTCAGGTAATCGATCTCACCCGCATGGTTGGCGCCCATCTCGATCACCGCATACGGCTCATCGCGCAGTCGTGCGAGGGTCAGCGGCACACCGATATCGTTGTTCAGATTGCCACGCGTGGCCAGCACCGCACCGCGCTGTGCGAGGATCGCAGCGATCATCTCTTTCAACGTGGTCTTGCCATTGCTGCCGGTGATGGCCAGCACCTGCGCCGCGCAGCGCATGCGCCAGCCGTGTCCGAGCCGGCCAAGACCTTGCAAGGTGTCGGCGACCACGACCTCGGGCAGCCCGGCCGCGCCCTCACGCGCTACCAGGGCGCCGGCGGCACCGCGCGACTGCGCGATTCCGAGATAGTCATGGCCATCGAAGTTGGGCCCCTTCAGGGCGACGAACAACTCGCCCCGCTGCAGGGTACGGGTATCGCTGCTAACGCCATCGAAAGTGCAATCGGCACCGTGCAGGCGACCGTCCACCATCTGCGCCAGTTCGGACAGTTGCAGCATGCTCATGCCTCACCATCCTGCAGCGCCAGGCGCACCTGCTCGATATCGCTGAATGGACGCCGCTTGCCGGCGATCTCCTGGTAATCCTCGTGACCCTTGCCGGCGATCAACACCAGGTCTTCGGAATCGGCCCCGGCAATGCTGTCGCGAATGGCCGATGCACGATCGTGCTCGACGATCACATTTTCACGCCCATCCATGCCGGCAAGAATCTCGTTGACGATATGCTGCGGATCTTCGCTGCGCGGGTTGTCATCGGTCAGCACGATCTGGTCAGCCAGGCGGCTTGCGACCTCGCCCATCTGCGGACGCTTGCCCCGGTCACGGTCGCCACCACAACCGAAGACGCAGACCAGGCGGCCCGGAACATGTGCGCGCAACGCAGTCAGGACATGCTCCAGCGCATCCGGAGTATGCGCGTAGTCGACCACGACCCGTGGCCGCCGTGGCGCAACGAAGGTCATCATGCGCCCGAGTACCGGCTGCACCTTGCCCAGCGCGTTGAGCGCAGAGGCCAGCGGCATGTCCCAGGCCAGCAGGGTGGCCAACACCAGGCACAGATTCAGCGCATTGAAACTGCCGAGCAGGTGGGTGTGTAGTTCACCCGCGCCCCAGCTCGAATCGAACTGCACGCGCAAACCATCTACCCGTGACTCGATCGACAGGATATGCAGGTAGCGGTCACCCAGACGGACCGCCTCGCTGCCCTTGCCGACTGCAACCGTGAACACGCGCGGGCGGACTTCCGCCGCCAGCCGGGCCCCGACCGGATCATCGATATTGATGACGGCGGCAGTCAGCCCGGGAGTGCGGAACAGGCGCTTCTTCGCATCGGCATAGGCCTGCATGCTGCCGTGATAATCCTGGTGATCGCGCGTGAGATTGGTGAACACCGCGGTATGGAACGGGACACCGGCGACACGATCCTGGTCCAGCGCGTGCGACGACACCTCCATCGCCAGCGCGCGTGCACCACGTGCAAACACGCCTTCCAAAGCCGCGTGCAGGTTTACCGCATCGAGCGTGGTGTGGGTGGACGGCTGCAGGTCACCAGGGAAGCCATTGCCGACCGTGCCCAGCATCGCGGTCGGCACCCGGGTCGCCAGCGCCTGGGCGAAAAAGCTGACCACGCTGGTCTTGCCGTTGGTGCCGGTCACGCCGACGATGCGCATCGACTGCGCGGCCTGGCCGAAGAAGCGCGCGGCAATCTCGCCGGCCTGGCGACGCAGGCCGGGCACCGCGATGACCGGCACATCGCCGGCGAGCGAAGCGATCCTTTCGCGATCCCAGTCGCCTGCCGGCTCGGCCAGGATCGCCACCGCACCGCGTGCCCGGGCATCCTCGATGTGCTCCAGGGCATGGCCACGTGAACCCTGCAGCGCCAGCCACAAGCCATCACGCGCCACGTCGCGACTGTCCAGCGCAAGCGAGTTGACCGCCCGGCGACGGGCCCAGTCGATGCCGGACAGCGCAGGCAACAGGTCGGCCAACAGGATGCTCTTGTGATCGGAGCGGCGCGGCATCATCGTGCCTCTCCGGCCTGGGCCACGCGGACTGCCGGGTCGAGCGCCAGATCGGGTTCGACATTCATCAGGCGCAGCGTCTCGGCCATGACCGTAGAGAACACCGGGCCGGCGACCTGGCCGCCGTAGAACTTCTCACCACGCGGTTCATTGATCATGACCACCATCACGACACGCGGATTGCGCGCAGGCGCCATCCCGGCGAACAACGACAGGTAGCGGTCGTCACTGTAGCCATCGCGCCCGAATTTCTTCACCGTGCCGGTCTTGCCCGCAACCCGGTAACCGGTGACGGCGGCCTGCGGCGCGGTACCCTCCTCGGTCGTCACCGATTCGAGCATGCGCCGCACCGCGGCCGCGGACTCGGCACTGAACACGCGCACGCCCTGCTCCGGTTGGTCGCGTTTCAGCAGGCTGACCGGAATGTGCATGCCATCATTCGCCAGCGCGGCGTAGGCCTGCGCCAGCTGCAGCGTGGTAACCGAGATGCCGTAGCCGAACGACAAGGTGGCCTGGTCGATCTGCGCCCAACGCCGGTAATCATTGAGCTGTCCGGACGCCTCACCGGGGAATCCGAGCGCGACGCTCTTGCCGAAACCGAGCCGGTCCATGGTCTGCCAGAGACGCTTCTTTTCCAGCGACAGGGCGATCTTTGCGGCGCCGACGTTACTCGACCGGCGCAGAATCGTGGCCACGTCGATCGCCTTCAGGTTCTGCGAATCCTTGACCCGTGCGGCGCCGAGCCGGAAGTAGCCCGGCGCGGTATCGATGATCGAATCGGCACGGATGACACCGGCATCGAGCGCGGCTGCGACCGTGAACGGCTTCATCGTCGAACCCGGCTCGAACACGTCGGTGACCGCGCGGTTGCGCAGGCGGCCGGACTGGTTCGAACGACTGCCATTGGGATTGAACGAGGGCTGGTTGACCATCGCCAGAACCTCGCCGCTGCGCGCATCGAGCAACACCAGCGAACCCGAGACCGCACGATTGCGCTTGACCGCCGCCTTGAGCTCGCGATACGCGATGAACTGCAGGCGCTGATCGATGCTCAGGGCCAGGTGATTACCGGCCCGCGGACTGGCAATATTTTCGACGTCGTCGACCACCTGGCGCAGGCCATCGCGCAGCACCAGCTTGGCCCCGGGCACACCGCTGAGCTCGGCATCGTAGGCCAGCTCCAGGCCTTCCTGGCCGCGGTCGTCGACATCGGTGAAACCGAGCACATGCCCCATCACCTCGCCGGCCGGGTAGAAGCGCTTGTATTCACGCTCGATGTGTACGCCGGGGATTTCATGTGCCTTGACGACGGCCATGACATGCGCCGCGTCGGCCGGCGGCAGGCGCCGCTTCAGATAGACGAAATGTCGGCGTGCATACTGGGTGAGTCGATCCTGCAGGCTCTCGGTGTCGAGCCCGAGCGCCTCGGCCAGGACCACGCTGCGCTTCACGTCGTTGCCCAACACACGCGGGTTGGCCGCAATCGAATCGACCGGTGTACTCAACGCCAGCACATCACCGCGGCGATCCGTTATCAGGCCGCGATGGGCCGGCACCTCGACCCGTGCCAGGTACCGGTCCTCGCCTTCGGATTGCAGAAAGTCCTTTTCCAGGATCTGTTGATCGACGGCGCGCCAGACCAGTGCCGCGGCGCCCAGTGCCAGCATCGCCAGCACGGTGTAGCGCCGACCGGTGTAACTGGGCAGCGCCTTTTCCTCGCGCCGCACCTGGCGCGCACGCTTGTCGCGGCGGGCGGCCATCAGCGGACCACCACGATCTGGCCCGGCTCGGGTGCATGCATCTGCAGACGCTCGCCGGCGATTTCCATGACCCGGCCAAGCGCACCCCGGGTGGCAAGCTCGAGCTGCAGTCGCCCCCATTCCATGTCGGCCTGGTCCTTGTCCTTGCGCACCTGCTGCATCTCGACGAACAGCGAGCGCGACAGATTCTTCGCATACACGACCGCGATACCGCTGGCGATCACCGCCAGCAGCAGCAGGCTGAGCGTGATGGCGTGGCCGCGCGTCATGCCAACACCTCGGCCACCCGCAGCACGGCGCTGCGCGCGCGCGGATTGTGCGCCAGTTCGGCATCCCCTGCGCGCTGTGATTTGCCGACCAGGCGCAGGCTGCCACGGGTCTCGACATGCGGAACCGGTAGCCCCTTCGGCAATTGCGGCCCGCGCGCCGCATCGCGCATGAAACGCTTGACGATCCGATCCTCGAGCGAGTGGAAACTGATCACCACCAGGCGTGCACCACGCGCCAGCACATCGACGACCCCGTGCAGGCACTGCTGCAGCTCGTCCAGCTCGCGATTGATGAAGATGCGGATCGCCTGGAAGGTGCGGGTCGCGGGATGCTTGTGCTTCTCCTTCACCGGGCAGGCCTGCGCGACCAGCTCGGCCAGCTCACGCGTACCCCTGATCGAACCCGAAGTCCGCCGTTCGACGATCGCGCGTGCGATGCGCCGCGCGAAGCGCTCTTCGCCATACTCGCGCAGCACGGCGACGATGTCCTGTTCATCCGCCACGGCCAGCCACTCGGCCGCACTCTGGCCGCGCGTGCGATCCATGCGCATGTCGAGCGGACCATCGTTGAGAAAACTGAAACCGCGCTCAGGATCATCCAGCTGCGGCGACGAAACACCCAGGTCGAGCAGCAGACCATCAATGCGCTTGAGCAGACCCAGGCGTTCCACCTCGGCGGCGATCTGGGTAAAGCTGCCGTGCACGATGGTGAAGCGCGGATCATCGGCAAAGCGTGACTGCGCCACGGCGACGGCGGCATCGTCCTTGTCGAACGCAAGCAGGCGCCCTTCGTCCCCGAGCGCATCGAGGATGCGCTGGCTGTGTCCGCCGCGACCGAAGGTGCCATCTATATAGATACCATCGGGCCGGATTGCGAGCGCCTGCACGGCCTCGTCCAACATGACCGGGATATGCTGTGCGGATGACGCGCTCACAGGGTGATTTCCCCGAGCTGCTCGGTCAGACCGGCGGCATCATCGGCGACCTCACCCAGCCAACGATCACGATTGCCTTCCCAGGCATCGACGTCCCAGATCTCGAACTTGTTGACCTGGCCGACCAGCGCCACGCGCTTGCCGAGGCCGGCATAGCTGCGCAGCTCGTTCGACAACAGGATCCGGCCCTGGCCGTCCAGCTCGAGTTCGGAGGCGTGGCCGAGGATCAGCCGCTTGAGCGCCTGCGACTTACCATCCATCGCCGGCAGGCGGGACAGCTTGCGCGCCACGTCGCGCCACTCGTTCTCCGGATACAGCCACAGGCACTTGTCGCGCGAGACGGGGTTGAGGGTGACAGCCACGCGCGAGGCGCAGCATTCCGCCAGCGCCTCCCGGTGCTTGGCAGGAATCGCCAGACGCCCCTTGGCGTCGAGATTGAGTGTATTGACCCCCAAAAACACGGCGTTGCCGTCTCCTCCTAAGGGCGGGTAATCCCCCTTAATCCCCACAATTACCCACCTGAACCCTAATGTTAGGTGGACAACCCCACATGGTCAAGCTGGGACATAGGAAAAATTGTTATGCCTCAGGGACTTAGAGGCATTTCACAAATTCGAGAGAAACGGACTGAAAACAGCCCTCTAAGCAAGCGAGTTAAAGTGGAATATTAAGAAAAAGGGAATTAGATGCCATCCGGGAGGGCCACTGACGGGCCCCACCCGGCCGGCGTGGGGAGATGTGGAGTCGGCCGATAAGCCGGGTTCTGTCGGGGACGATCATTCATCTTGGGCGGCCGTCGCCGGACGCCTCGTGCGACCTACCCGGAGACACCTGCGGGCCGCAGGCTGCCAATGGCGCGTCTCCCTATTTGGTCTTGCTCCGGAGGGGGTTTGCCGTGCCGTCTGTGTTGCCACAGCCGCGGTGGGCTCTTACCCCACCCTTTCACCCTTACCTGACACCGGCGAACCGGCGCCATCGGCGGTTTGCTTTCTGTTGCACTTTCCGTCGACTCGCGTCGCCCAGGCGTTACCTGGCCTCCTGCCCTGCGGAGCCCGGACTTTCCTCCGCCATCCCCGGGGGGATGACCGCGATCGTCTGGCCGACTCCGCCGACCACACTAGGCCAACGCGATGGCGCTGACAAGCGGCTCAGCGTGCATCTCCACCCAGCGCCAACGCGCGCTGGTACAGCTCATTCTTCTTCCGACCACTGACACGCGCCGCGAGCGCCACCGCCTGGCGTACCGGCAGCTCGTCGAGCAGCACCTGCAACAGGTCGTCCACCGCGATTACGCATTGCTCGGCGGCAGCCTCGGCTCCGGCGATGATCAGTACGATCTCGCCGCGCCGCTGGTTGTCGTCGGCTGCCACCCGTTCGCCGAGCTGCGCCAGCGGCAGCGCGATCACGGTCTCGTGCAGCTTGGTCAACTCGCGCGCCAATACCGCCGGCCGCGCATCACCGAAGACCGCGCACATGTCATTCAGCGTCTGCTCGACCCGGTGCGAAGACTCGTAGAACACCAGGGTAGCCGTCTCGCGTCGCAGATCCTGCAGCGCCGCAAGCCGCGCCTGCTGCTTGCGCGGCAGGAATCCCTCAAAGCGGAAACAGTCGGTCGGCAGACCGGACACGCTCAGCGCAGCGAGCAGCGCACTGGCACCGGGAATCGGCACCACGGTGATCCCGGCGGCCCGACAGGCCCGCACCAGCGGAAAGCCCGGATCACTGATCAGCGGCGTCCCGGCATCCGAGACCAGTGCGATCGATTCGCCGGCACGCAGCAGCTCGAGCACGCGCTGCGCAGCGGCATCCTCGTTGTGTTCGTGCAGGGCCAACATGGGTCGCTGTATACCAAGGTGCTCGAGCAGCGGCCGACTGTGACGGGTGTCCTCGGCGGCGATCCGGTCGACCTGTGACAACACCTCGATGGCGCGCCGTGTGATGTCGTCACGATTGCCGATCGGGGTCGCCACCACGTACAGGGTTCCGGATGCGTTTGACACTCCCATGCCCACCTTTGATACTCGTCGTCCCATCCTGATCGCACGCGTAGTTCCATGCAAGCCGTCACACTCCGTCTGCTCACGCTGATTGTTTTTGCCATGCTGCTGGCCGCCTGCGGCCAGATGCCGGAGCGACCATCCGGTCCCGGCCCGGAAGATCCGGACGTGGCCCGCGCCGCAGCACTCTCAGCCGCCGGCGATCACCTGGCCGCCGCCGAGCTTTACCGTGCCCTGGCCGCGCGTACCGCAGCTGTCGACCGGCGCGCCGGATACCTGCTTGACGCCGCCGAAGCGGCCCGCAGCGGCGCCGACTGGGACGGCACCCGGGCCGCCGTCGAGCAGCTCGCAGCACTGCAGCTGCCACCCACCCAGGCGCTGCAGCGCAAGCTGCTGCAGGCCGAGATCCTGTTGCAGGAGCGTCAACCGGCCGCGGCACTCGAACTGCTCGGCGGGATGCCGGGGGCGACCCAGCCACTGGGCCTGCGCATCCGCCATCAGAATGATGTCGCCGATGCCTACCGCCAGCTGGGCAACCTGCTGGAGACCGCGAACACGCTGCAGAACGTCGATGCCCTGCAGACCGACATGGCTGACAGGCTGCAAACCCAGACCGAGATCCTGCGCTCGCTCGCCCTGCTCAACGAGCAGGTGTTGATTCGGTTGCAACCCTCACCACCCGGCATCGCCGGCGGCTGGATGGAACTGGCGCTGATGGTCAAGCGCGCCAACAGCGACCCGGCCGTCCTGGCCTCGGGATTTGCCGAATGGCGCCAACGCTTTCCGCAGCACCCGGCATTGCCCGACCTGCTCAATACCTACCAGCAACGACTGCAGAGCCAGCTGCAGCAGGTCTCGCGGATTGCGGTCCTGCTGCCACAGAGCGGCGTCTATGCCAATGTGGCCGCGGCGATCCGGGACGGCATCGTGATCCGCAGCTTCGAGATACCTGAGCACCAACGGCCGCAATTGCGCTTTTACGACGCCACCGATCCGGCCGGCATCTGGCCGCTGTACTCGCGCGCCGTCGACGAGGGTGCCGAACTGGTGATCGGGCCGCTGCAGAAAGATGCCGTGTCGCAACTGCTGCGCGCCGGCGAACTGCCGGTCCCGGTGCTGGCGCTGAACCAGGTCGACATGGACAGCGCGCCTCCGAACAACATGTACTTCTATTCGCTGGCGCCGGAAGACGAGGCACGCCAGGCGGCGGAACGCGCCTGGCTCGACGGCAGTCGGCGCGCCCTGGTGCTGGTACCGCAGGGCGACTGGGGCGAGCGGATCGCGAGCGCGTTCGAACAACGCTGGCAAAGCCTGGGCGGCAGCGTCTCCGGAAGCGGACGCTACGACGCCCAGAGTCACGATTATTCGGACACCATCACCCAGGTACTGCATATCGATCAGAGTGCCGCCCGGCACAACGAAATGGAGCGCATGCTGGGACGTCAGCTCGAATTCGAGCCGCGCCGGCGCGAAGACGTCGACGCGATCTTTCTCGCCGCGCGCCCGGTGCAGGCCCAGGGCATGCGACCGCAGCTACAGTTCCATCATGCCGCCGACCTGCCGATCTACACCACTTCGCATGCCTGGGTCGGACAGCTCAGCGCCAGCCAGGTCGAGGACATGAGAGGGATTCGGCTGGCGGACATCCCCTGGATGCTGAATGACGGCAGCACGATCGAACACGACCAGGAAACCGTCACCCGTTACCTGGCGAAAAACGCCGCCGGGTTTGCGCGCCTCTACGCCATGGGCATGGATGCCTTGCGCCTGGTCCCGCATCTCAAACGCCTGCAGAGCACACGATACGAATCGCTCGACGGCAGCACCGTTACCGGCAATCTCTACATGGATGAAGTGAACCAGGTCCACCGCCAGCTGGTCTGGCTGATCCTGGATGCCGAACCCCAGGTCATCGGCTTCACACCACGCCTCGATCTGCAGGGCGACAGTGAAATGCTGGCACCGGTCGAACCACCCGTGAGCCCCACGGCACCCGCAAGCTGACAAGATGGGTACGACGCAGGATGCGGGTTCAAAGGCCGAGGACGAGGCGCAACGCTACCTGATCGAGAACGGCCTGGTTGCCCGGCAACGCAACTACCGCTGCCGCGGTGGCGAGATCGACCTGGTCATGCGCGACGGTGACTGCCTGGTTTTCATCGAGGTCCGCTATCGGCGCAGATCGGGGTTCGGCGGCGCCCTCGCCAGCATCGACGCCCGCAAACAACGACGGGTGATCCACGCCGCGCAACATTACTTGGCCCGCCATAACTGGCAGGGCCCGTGTCGCTTCGACGTGATTGCATTCGATGGCGACGCACCACAACAATGGATTCGTGACGCATTCGGCACCTGATCCGTCGACCGCCGACGATGTGCATGCGACACTGGCATCCGCAACGAAAATAAAGACAGGCAGGCCGTGGATCCGACCGAACGCGTGACCGCACTCTTCGCCGAGAGTATCGAGATCAATTCGAACGCCGTAGACGAGCAGAAGACCTCGATCGTCGCGGCCGCTCAGGCGATCGTCCGCTGCCTGCTCGGCGGCGGCAAGGTGCTGTGCTGCGGGAACGGCAGTTCAGCAGCCGACGCGCAATATTTCGCTGCCCAGATGCAGCATCGCTTCGAACGCGAGCGCCCCGGTCTGCCGGCGATCGCGATCAACTCGGATGCCGCAACCCTGACAGCGATCGCAGTCGACGAGGGCTTCAGCCAGATCTTCGCCAAGCAGGTCAGCACGCTCGGGCATCCGGGTGACATACTGCTGGCGATGAGTATCGGCGGAGCAGCGGTGAATACCGTGGCCGCAGTCGACGCCGCACACGAGCGGCACCTGCCGGTGATCGCGGTGACCGGGCGTGACGGCGGCGAGCTGGCGACACATCTGCGTCCGGACGATATCGAGATTCGCACGCCGGCCGACAACGCCGCGCGTATCCTGGAAAACCATCGCCTGGTGATCCATTGCCTGTGCGACCTGATTGACCTTCAACTGATGGGTGGATAAATGACGACCAAGAGAACATTCTCGGCCCTGCACAAACTGATCATCGCGGCGCTGGCACTCGGATTGAGCGGATGCGGCGCAGTGGTTGTCGGCGGCGCCGTCACCGGTGCCGCCGTTGTCCACGATCGCCGCACCACGGGCACCGTGGTCGAAGACCAGGAGATCTTCCTGCGCGCAATCACGATCCGTGGCAACGATGCCGAGCTCAAACAGAAGAGCAACATCAACGTCGACGTGTACAACCTGCAGGTGCTGCTGACCGGGCAGGCCGAAAATGCACAGATCGTCGAAAACTTCGCCGGCCAGGTGGCGCAGATCCCGCGCGTGCGGCATGTCTTCAACGAGGTGACGGTCGGGGCCGAGTCGACCTGGAGCGAGGCAACGGCGGATGCCTACCTCACATCCAAGGTCAAGGTGGCGCTGTTCAACGTCAAGCTGAAAGGATTCGACCCGACCCGGGTCAAGGTGACCAGCTCGCTCGGCACCGTGTACCTGATGGGCCTGCTGACAGCGCAGGAAGCCGACCTGGTCACGGAAGAGGTGCGTTTCGTCAGCGGCGTCAAGCGCGTGGTCAAGCTGTTTGAATACATCAACTAGCGCACCAGGCGTGAAGCCGCTACCGGGCGGCGTCGTGCAGGAGCTGAAGACTCTGTTCGGCAATGAACAGTTGTTGACCGAACCGGGTGACTGTTGGGCGTACGGCTACGACAACAGTCGCCAGCAGGCATTGCCGCAGGCGGTATGTTTTGCACACGACAGCGAACAGATCGTCGGCCTGGTGCACCTGTGTCGCAAACATCGAATCCCATTGATCGCGCGCGGCCGCGGCACCGGGACCACCGCTGCCACGGTGCCGGTCCACGGTGGCATCGTGCTGTCGCTGGAACGATTTCGCAGCCGGCTCGACATCGACCCGGCCAACCGCCTGGCCATCGTCTCACCCGGCTTTACCAACCAGGAGGTGCAGCAGGCCGCCGCGCAGCATGGGTTCTTCTGGCCGCCCGACCCGACCAGCGCCGCGGTCAGCACCATCGGCGGCAACCTGGCCTACAACTCGGCCGGTCCGCGCGCGGTCAAGTACGGCACGCCGCGAGACAACACGCTCGGCCTGCG
>JAGRHE010000389.1 GCA_020445165.1 Gammaproteobacteria bacterium | reverse complement strand
AGGCCTGTTGCGGAGGGAACTGCCATTCCCCGGACACGCAGACCGGTTTCCGGGATGCGCATCGAAGAGGAACAAGAGACCCCCGTCAAGGCGGGATATGGGTTCACTGTACGCAATTTGCAACTCGTGTGAACAGTCCACCTGAGCCGGATGATACATGACCCTGCATTTCGAGCAACAACAGCATCGACGAGACTTCGGCGACCGGGAAGCCGGTTCTCTCGACCAGTTGGTCGGTGGTTACCGGATCGTGACCCATGGCTTCGAGCAGTAGCTGGTGATCATCGTCCGGTGGGGCGGCTGCAGGCTGGCTGCCGACGCTTTGCGTGGTCGGTTGCAGCGTGTCCCGGGGCAACAGCGCTGCCAGCTCTTCGAGCACGTGCGCGGCGGTCTCCACCAGCTTGGCCCCATCTCGGATCAGGGCGTGGCAGCCGCGCGCGAGTGGGTTGTGGATCGAACCGGGTATTGCAAACACCTCGCGCCCGCACTCCGTGGCCAGGCGGGCGGTGATCAGTGAACCACTGCCGAGCGCCGCCTCGACCACCAGCGTGCCCAGCGACAGGCCGGCCAGGATCCGGTTGCGACGGGGGAAGTTGCCCGGCAGAGGCGGTGTCCCGGTCGGGAATTCGGACACCAGCAGGCCGTTCATCGCGATGCGGTGCGCGAGCTCACGGTTGCGCGCCGGATACACGCGATCGAGACCGGTACCGGTCACGGCCAGGGTCAGGCCGTCGGCTGCCAGTGCACCCTCGTGTGCGGCGGCATCGATCCCGGTCGCCAGGCCGCTGGCGATGACCAGCCCGCTGCCGGCCAGGTGGGCGGCGAACTCCAGCGCCGTCCTGCGCCCGCCGCTGCTCGGGTTGCGGCTGCCGACCATGGCCAGCTGCGGGGTGTGCAACAGGTCCGGGTCGCCGTGCAGGAATAATGCGCTGGGCGGGTTGGGCAGCTCGCGCAGGCGGGCAGGATAGCCGGGGTCGGTGATCGTCAGCAGGTGGTTGCGCGGCTGGTCAAGCCAGCGCATGTCCGCCTCGGTACCGGCCAGGTCGGGCGCACGCAGGTAGTCGCGCAGGGCCTCGGGCAGTCCCGACGGCGGTCGGTTCAGCAGTGCCTGCGGATCATGGCCGTCGGCCAGCAGCGGATTGAGTGTCTGGCAGCCGATGCCCGGTGCGCGCAGCAAGGCACACCAGGCAGCGGCTGTGTCGGAAGCGGTTGATTCCATTCAACCTCACGCGGGTCAGGTGTCAGGGATTGCGTACCTTATCACCGATGTGCATGACCCGGGTGGCGTGCATGACCAGGCCGAAACTGACCCGGTCGAAGCTGCGGAACACCATCAGCAGTCCGGCTTCCTCGTCCGGCAGCTTGACCGTGTCGCGCGAGTCCGGGGTGACCACGTCACGCACGGTTTCGCCCCGCTGGTCGATACGCAGCACGGTACCCGGTTCCAGGCCGTCGCGCCGCCCGCGATCGAGCACGACCACGTTGTACTGGCCGATCTGGTTGACCCCGCCGAACACCGAGATGATGTTGCCCTCGGTCGGCATTGCCGGGGCATGCGGCGTGAAGTTGGCCGTCGCGCGCTCTTCGCTGGCGGCAATCAGCCGGTCACCGATGATCACTTCGCGCTCGGTCGAGTTGATGAACACGGTGGCCGGATCGCCGGTCCGCTGCAGCTCGCTGCTTCCGATGTACTCGGCGTCGTAGCCGAGAATCTCGCCGGTGTCGCCGTCCTTGTATTCCTGGCCGCCGCGCAGGATCTCGTACTTGAGATGACTGCTGTCGTCGATGCGGCGCACATAAGCCTTCTGTC
>JAGRHE010000388.1 GCA_020445165.1 Gammaproteobacteria bacterium | reverse complement strand
ACCGACAGCCAGGGCAAGATCGTGTTGTGGAACCTTGCACTGGAGATGATGACTGCGGTCGAGGCCGGGCCACTGATCGGCACCCGCCTCGATCGCCTGCCACAACCCTGGGACGGCCTGCTGGCCGGCTTTATGCGCACCTCCGAAGACCACGCCTACCGCACCGAACTGGCGGTGGCGGGCCGGCCGCGCTGGTACAACCTGCACAAGGCGGCCTATGCCGACCCGGTCGGCGAAGGCGCGGCGCCGTCGCGGCCAGGTACCGTCATGCTGATCGAGGACCTGACCGACCTGTGCAATCTCGAAGCCGAACTGGCGCATCACGACCGGCTCGCCTCGGTCGGCCGTCTCGCCGCCGGCGTCGCGCACGAGATCGGCAACCCGATCACCGGCATCGCGTCGCTGGCCCAAAACCTGCGCCACGAGGACGATCCAAAGATCATCGGCGAGAGCATCGAGGAGATCATCGGCCAGACCAGGCGCATCACCGACATACTGCGAACGCTCAAGGGCTTCAGCCGCGGCAGCCGTCACCTGCAGCAGCGTGAGACATTCGCGTTGTGCGAGGCGGTCGACGATGCCGTGCACCTGCTGCAACTCACGCACAAGTACGACGGCATCCGCTTCGAGGCCAGCTGCCCCGGCGACATCGTGCTGACCGGCAATCGTCAGCAGCTGTCTCAGGTGCTGGTCAACCTGCTCAGCAATGCCGCCGATGCATCGACCAGCGGCGACCGCGTCGACCTGCTGGTACGCGCCGGCCACAACGAGGCGATTATCGAAGTGATGGACCAGGGCCAGGGCATCCCGGAAGAGCTGCACGAAACCATCTTCGAACCCTTCTACACGACCAAGCCGACTGGCCAGGGCACCGGCCTAGGCCTGTCGCTGTCGTACAAGATCATCGAGGATCACAACGGCACCCTGACCATCGATTCACAGGTCGGCCTGGGTACCCGGGTGATCGTCAACCTGCCACTGCGCGAAGCGGAAACAACGCATGAACCACTTGCTCATCATTGAAGACGAACCGGTGATCCGCGGCGCATTGCGGCGGCTGCTCGAACGTCATGGCCACCAGGTCAGCGAGGCCGAATCGATCGAGGCGGCGCAGGCCGTGGGTGGGCTGAACGACTACAACCTGATCATCACCGACCTGCGCCTGCCCGGAAAGCCCGGCAATGCCGTGCTCAAGCTGGCACCGGATGTACCGGTGATCATCATGACCAGTTTTGCCACAGTCACGTCGGCGGTCGATGCCATGAAGAGCGGCGCCGCCGATTACATCGCCAAGCCATTCGACCACGACGAGATGGTGATGCTGGTGCAGAAGGTGCTCAAGGAGAAGCAGAAGGAACGGCGCGCCGCAGCGTTGCAGGTCGATGTCGACCAGGCCTACCCGGTAGCCGGCATGATCGGTAAGAGCGCGGCGATGAGCGAGGTATGCAACCGCATCCACAAGGTGGCGCCGACCGAGGCGACCGTGCTGATCACCGGCGAGTCCGGCACGGGCAAGGAACTGGTCGCCCGCGCACTGCACAAGCACAGCGCACGCGCCGATGCCGCGTTCATCGCGTTCAACTGCGCCGCGGTTCCCGAACAATCGGTCGAAGCCGAGCTGTTCGGTCAGCACCAGGCCAACCGCTTCCGCCCTGGCCTGATGCAGAGCGCCGAGGGCGGCACCCTGTTTCTGGACGAGATCGGCGAACTGCCGACCGCCGCGCAGGCCCGCCTGCTGCGCGTGCTGCAGGGCGGCGCACATGACAACAGCAACGATACCCACGCGAATGTCCGCATCCTGGCCGCCACCCATC
>JAGRHE010000387.1 GCA_020445165.1 Gammaproteobacteria bacterium | reverse complement strand
CACCCTGCCGGTGACGGTCAACGAGATGGTCTACCACACGGCCAACGTGATGCGTGCGAGCTCGCATTGCATGGTGGTCGCCGACATGCCCTTCATGAGTCATGCAACTCCGGAACAGGCGCTGCTGACCGCGGGGCGGCTGATGAAGGAAGGTGGCGCACACATGGTCAAGATCGAGGGTGGCGCGCCGCAGCTCGACACGGTGCACCACCTGACGGCGCGCGCGGTTCCCGTGTGCGGACACCTGGGACTGATGCCGCAGTCGATTCACCAGCTGGGTGCATACAAGGTCCAGGGACGCGGTGAGCACCAGGCAGAGCGCATATTGAAGGATGCCGTCGGCCTGCAGGACGCCGGTGCGCAGATGCTTGTGCTCGAGTGCGTGCCGTCGCTGCTCGCTGCGGAGATCACCCGGGCCCTGGATATTCCGGTCATCGGTATCGGAGCCGGCGTCGATGTCGACGGCCAGGTACTGGTGTTGTACGACATGCTCGGTATCACCGGCGGCGACACGCCGAAGTTCGTGCGTGATTTCCTGGCCGGGGCAGGCAGCGTGCCGGCGGCGTTGACCGCCTACGTCGAAGCTGTAAGGGGCAAGTCATTTCCGGCGAAGGAGCATACTTTCTCGTGAAGACGATCGATGACCTTGGCGCCTTGCGCGCGCGCGTGGAACCCTGGCGGCGCGGCGGCAATGTCGCGTTCGTGCCGACCATGGGCAACCTGCACGAAGGTCACCTCAGCCTGGTGCGCGAAGCGCGCAAACTCGCCGACCGCGTGGTCGTCAGCATTTTCGTCAACCCGATGCAGTTTAGTGCGGGGGAGGATTTCGACAACTACCCGCGCACCATGGCCAGGGACATGGAGATGCTCGAAGGCGAGGGCACCGACCTGCTTTTCGCGCCGCCCGTCGACGTGATGTACCCGATTCCGCAGGCGCAGCAGACACGCGTCGAGGTGCCGGGCTTATCCGATCTGCTGTGCGGTGCCTGCCGTCCGGGACATTTCGTCGGTGTGGCGACCGTGGTCTGCAAGCTGTTCAACATGGTCCAGCCCGATATTGCGTTGTTCGGCAAGAAAGACTTTCAGCAGTTGATGGTGATCCGGCGCATGGTCGAGGACCTGGCGATGCCGGTGCGCGTGGTCGGCATCGATACCTTGCGCGAGGCCGACGGCCTGGCGATGAGTTCACGCAATGGCTACCTTACCGCCGAGCAGCGCGCCACTGCCCCCATCCTGTACCGCGTGCTGAGCGGTATCGCGGCACGCCTGCGCGACGGCAGTCACGACTACACCGGCTTGCAGATGCAGGCCGTGCGCGAACTCGAGGAGAATGGTTTTACCCCGGACTACGTTGCAATCCGTCGCGCACACGATCTCGACGAAGCGGATCCCGGCGAGAAAGACCTGGTGGTACTCGTCGCAGCCTACCTGGGCAAAGCACGCCTGATCGACAACATCGATCTCACTCTCTAGGCCTCGTCGGCGGGCGAAAGTGCGGGTCTGACGCGCATCAGCCCGTGTTGCGCATACCACCGGCGATGGCGTTGATCGAGCGCAGCAGCGGATCGAGGCTGGCTTCGCGATCGCCTTCACGTGTCTCCGGATCGCGGTAGCGATCGAGCAGTTCTAGCTGGATGTGATTGAGTGGATCCAGGTACGGGTCGCGACGCGTCAGCGAGGTTTTGAGCAGCGGGTTCTCGTCGAGCAGCTCGTCGATCTGAGCAACCTTGAGGATCCATTTAACGGTCCGCTGGTACTCCTGCTCGATCATCTCGAATACATGCATGCAGGTTTTACGGTCCTGGCACAGTTCGGCGTATTCGCGTGCTATG
>JAGRHE010000386.1 GCA_020445165.1 Gammaproteobacteria bacterium | reverse complement strand
CCACTTCACCGACGACGACACCACCGAACTGCAGCAACCGCGGTTGACCGTGTACCAGCTCGACTCTCCGCCCTGGCAGGTCGATGCAGACGGTGCACTGGTATCGTCCGACGGCAGCCTGATACTGCTCAGCGGCGAAGTCGCGATCGAGCGAGCCGGCGGCAGCAACTCGCGCCCGGTGCGCATGACCACCCGCAACCTGCGCGTGCAGCCAAAGCAGGACTATGCGGAAACAGACGAAAAGGTTAGGGTAGAAACCGATCGCGACTGGCTCGATGCAACCGGTATGCAGGCCTGGTTCCGGCCGCCGTCGCGACTCAAGTTTCTGTCCCAGGTGAAAGGCTACTATGTTCCCGATGCGGCAATCGAAAACTGACACCCGAACGTACCGGCAGATCGCGTTGCTGAGCGCGCTGATGCTGCTTTTCGGAAGCGCAACGGCGCTCGAATCGGATCGCAACCAGGCGATCGAGCTGGCGGCCGACAGCGTCGACATCGACGAAGCGAAAGGCATCAGCGTGTACAAGGGCGACGTCGACCTGCGCCAGGGCAGCATCCACCTGCGCGCCGACCAGGTCACCGTGCACCAGCAGGGACGCAAGACATCCAAGATCGTCGCCGAGGGCCGCCCGGTCCATTTCGAACAGCAGTCGGCCAAGGGTCCGGTCAAGGGCGAGGCACACCGTGTCGAATACGAGGTCGGCAGCGAAAACCTGCTCATGGCCGGTGATGCCGTGCTCAAGCAGGGCCAGGACACCATGCGCAGCGACCGCATCGTCTACGACCGGGTGAAATCGGTGGTCAAGGCGGGTGCAGCGGCGCAGGGCAAGCAGCGCGTCAAGATCTCGATCCAGGCACCCGGCCAGTAGGCCGTCCGGCATCCGCAACGCATGACCCAGCTCGCCGCGGAAGACCTGGCCAAGACCTATCGCGGGCGCACGGTCGTCAATGGCGTTTCGCTACGCGTCGACGCCGGCGAGGTGGTCGGCCTGCTGGGCCCCAACGGAGCCGGCAAGACCACCACTTTTTACATGATGGCCGGCCTGGTTCCTGCCGACCAGGGTCGGGTCCTGCTCGGCGGCACCGACCTGACCGACAAGCCCATGCACGCACGGGCGCGGCTCGGGCTCGGCTATCTGGCGCAGGAACCGTCGATCTTCCGTCGACTCAGCGTGCGCAACAACATTCTCGCGGTGCTCGAGATCCGCGATGACCTGGACCGCGCCGAACGACTCTCCCGCTGCGACCGTCTGCTGCATGACTTCGGCATCCGCCAGCTGGCTGACAATGCCGCGATCAGCCTGTCTGGCGGCGAACGCCGGCGCCTGGAGATTGCGCGTGCCCTGGCGGCAGAACCGCGTTTCATCCTGCTCGACGAACCGTTCGCCGGGATCGACCCGATCTCGGTGGTCGACATCCAGCGCATCATCGCTCAGCTGAGTGAGCACGGGATCGGGGTGCTGATCACGGACCACAACGTGCGCGAGACGCTGGGTATCTGCAGTCGCGCCTACATCATCAGTGAAGGCGCCGTCCTGGCACTCGGTACGCCGAATGAGATTCTGCAGGATACGCGGGTGCGCAGCGTCTACCTGGGAGAAAACTTCCGCTTGTGACTTCCGTTAACGAAACCGTCCAGGACGCCGCTGACTGGAGTCAAGATGCAGTGAATGAGCGTGATTGGCTCGGCGCACAGTTGCGCTAGAATGAGAACAAATGGAACGTAAACAAATTTCGTACCAGAAAGCCGCATGAAGCCCACGATCCAGCTTCGCCTGGGCCAACACCTTACGATGACGCCGCAGCTGCAGCAGGCTATCAAGCTGTTGCAACTGT
>JAGRHE010000385.1 GCA_020445165.1 Gammaproteobacteria bacterium | reverse complement strand
ACCTGGGCGGCGAGACCCGCAACGTGTTCGCCGGCATCAAGTCCGCCTATGCGCCCGAAGACCTCGAAGGCAGGCTCACGGTCATGGTCGCCAACTTAGCACCGCGCAAGATGAAGTTCGGCGTGTCCGAAGGCATGGTGCTGGCCGCCGGCCCCGGTGGTGAAGACATCTTCGTGCTGCAGCCGGACGACGGCGCGCAGCCGGGCATGAAGGTCAAGTAAAAACCGGGATCGCAACCTCCACATTCCTGTTGCGAATTCCCCGAATGGCGCGCGTTCAGTCGACCAGGTAGTACTCGACCGTCGACACCACGCGCACCTTCTTGATCTGCGGCGTGTTGCTGTCGCGATCCTGGATCGTGAACAGGCCCTGGTTCGCGGTGCGGATCTTACCCAGCCGGCTGTCCGAATCCTGGGCGAAGCGCGCAGCCACCTCGCGTGCGTTGCGCGTCGCCTCCTCGATCATCGCCGGCTTGATGTCGTTCAGCGCCGTGTACTGGTAGTCGGTGCGCACGCCGTAGTCCTCACCCACCAGCGCGATACCCTGCTTGCCGAGCTCGGTCAGGCGGCGCGTGGCCTGTCCGACGCGTGCGACATCGCGGGTGTACACGGTGATGGTGACGGTTCCCGCGTAACGTAGATCCTGGGCAGCGGGGTTACCGTAACCCTGCGCCCGCCGGTCGATGATTGCCGGCGCCGACAGGGAGATGTCCTCCGCGGCGAATCCCACCTCCTGCAGGAACCGGGTCACGGCCGCAGACTGGCTTTCCAGTGTCGCGTACAGCGCCTGCAGGTCATCGTCGGCAGCATTGAAACGGACCGGCCAGATCGCGGTGTCGGCGGCCACCTCGCGCTCGGCCAAGCCCTTGACCGTGACCACGCGCTCGGCGGCCTTGAAGCGCAGCAGGCCGTCGGCCAGCTGGTAGCCGAGCGTGCCCAGCCCGACCGCGAGCAGGCCGCCGAGCAGCAGCGCCTGCAGGGCACCGCGGGAAGAGGAATGATTCATTGGCGCAGCTCCTTCTGGTCATGTTCGGGCGTGCCTGCCGGCGACTCGTGCCCACTGAGATCGAGGTGTCGTGCACGCCAGTGCGGCGGCGGACTGTCCCAATCGAAAAACTTCACCTCGCGGATCGTGCGCGGTGAACGGTCGAGCAGCATCACCGCACGCAGGCCGTCACTGAAGTAGGGATCGTCGGTCAGGTTGGCTGCCGGGCGTGACGCTGTCGTCACCGGGATGCCGCCGACATAGCCGACCTCGACCAGTCCCTGCGAGAACAGCAGGTCCTGGACCAGGCCATTGCGTGCCTCGTCGACATCGGGATCGATCACGTGGGTCACCAGGAACGGTGACTTGGTCGTGAACTTGACGCCGAAATGTCACGGCTGATCTGGCCGATCCAGACCGCCTTGCCGGCGAAGCGCAGCGGGGTGAGCCAGAGCCGGAGATGGTTGCGCTGGTGGATGGTGCCACGCGCCTTCTGGAACGCGATGTCCTGCGGGCGCCCGAACGTATAGAGCGGGCTGACCGGCGAATAGATGTAGCGCTGGCCGAACAGGAACGACCCGATGGTGTGCTCGATCGAACCGAGGTAGGTCTTCTCCGCCGCATGCCAGCCGCGCCGCACGAAGGCCGGGAACAGGTCTTCGGCATCGCCGATCAGTACCAGGTTGAGCGGGTCGCCGTTGGCCGAGGCCCCGGCATCGGTGGTGCAGCAGGGATAATCGGCAAGACGCCGGCGCAGCGTCTCCTCGTCGACCTCCTCGACCGGCTGCGCCTGCATGCCTTGCTGCACGTCGAACAGCGTGGTGGCATTGATCCCGCGTACCGGCAGAAAGAACGCGAACTCGGCG
>JAGRHE010000384.1 GCA_020445165.1 Gammaproteobacteria bacterium | reverse complement strand
TGGTGACGAAGGTCAGCAGCACGGTCCGCCCCATCTTGCGTGCGATGCGCTTCAGCGGATCGGATACATCGCAGGCATTGCCCTGCGCGTGCCGGAACTCGGCCAACAGGTGGATGTCCCCGGTCGAGCCGACCACGATCAGCAGGATCGGAATGGTTGACGTGACGACGTTCAGCGGGATGCCGAGCCAGCCCATAAGGCCAAATGTCCACAGGATGCTGATCGCTGCCGTAAGCAACGGCAGCAGGATATCGAGCAGCTGGCGCAGCAAGAGAAACAGTGCGAACAGCAGCGCTGCAACGGCAAGCGGCAGCAGGTGGGCCTGCTCGTCGATGATCCGCTGCGAGATCTCCGCGCGTATCTGCGGAAACCCGATCGCGTATGCGCGCTGGTAGACCTGTTTCAGCGGGGCGATGGCGCGGTCGATCGAGCCGCTAAGGCGGTCGTCGTCGGGCTGTCCGTCGGTGTCGTGCAGGATCAGCGCGACCGCGATGGCCTCACCTTCGGCCGACACCAGTACCTTGCGCAGCAAGGGGTTGGCCGCAGCGCTTTGCAGCAGTGCCCGTGCCGCGTCGTCATCGGCCGGTGGCTCGGCCAGGTAGGGTTGCTTGTCCAGGTAGCCATCGACACCCTTGACATTGGGTACGTTGAACAGGCTCTCGGTGCGGGCGATCGCGGGCAGTTGCTCGATCGTGTCGATGACCGCGCGCAGCACCTCGAGCCGGGCCGGTGCCAACGGCGACGGGGACTCCAGCACCAGCAGCACCACGCGTTCGTCACCGAAGTCGCGCCTGATCTGTTCGTAGTAAGTGCGTGCCGGGTCGTCGCTGACCAACATCTCGTCGGCCGAGATCTGCACCTGCAGGTGTTGCAGCTGGGTGGCCGCGATGGCCGAGGCGATGGCTACCAGCCCCAGCCAGATCCAGGGGTGGCGTGAGAACAAGAGCAACAGGCGTTGCATGCGGGCGAGGCGTCCTGGCTGCGATGACGAGCAGTGTAACCTGCCCAGGGGCGATCGATGATCGGTGTCCGACGCTGGCCAGCCGATCGGATCGCACTCTGTTTGACCTGGATCGGATTCTGTCGGTCGGGCAGTCCGCGTCACCCTTGATTTCCGGTGCCAATCCCCCATATGGGCTGTAATTCAACGAAAATGCGGAGATTTCTCCCATGCGGATGGATCGACTGACAAGTAAATTCCAGATGGCACTGGGCGATGCCCAGAGTCTCGCGGTAGGGCGCGACCATCAGTTCATCGAGCCGGTACACCTGTTGACGGCACTGCTCGACCAGGAGGGCGGCAGCGTCCGTCACCTGCTCGCCCAGTCCGATGTCAATGTGAACCAGCTTCGCTCGATGCTCGGCGAGGCGCTCGATCGGCTGCCTTCGGTGCAGGGCGCCGGTGGCGACATCCATATTTCGAACGACCTCGGCCGCCTGCTGAACCAGACCGACAAGCTGGCCCAGCAGCGCAAGGACCAGTACATCAGCTCCGAGCTGTTCGTGCTCGCCGCCGCCGACGACAAGGGTGCGGTCGGCGACCTGATGCGCCGGGCCGGCGCCAGCAAGGGTGCGCTGGAGAAAGCGATCGAGCAGGTGCGCGGCGGCCAGTCGGTCGATGATCCGAATGCTGAGGAGCAGCGCCAGGCACTGCAGAAGTACACCATCGACATGACCGAGCGCGCCGAGCAGGGCAAGCTCGACCCGGTGATCGGACGAGACGACGAGATCCGGCGTTCGATCCAGGTCCTGCAGCGTCGGACCAAGAACAACCCCGTGCTGATCGGTGAGCCCGGCGTGGGTAAGACCGCGATCGTCGAGGGGCTGGCGCAACGCATCGTCAACGGCGAGGTGCCCG
>JAGRHE010000383.1 GCA_020445165.1 Gammaproteobacteria bacterium | reverse complement strand
CGCGCCATCGATACCGACAAGCTCGACCGGGTCGTCGCCGATGCGCGACGCGCCAGCGACGAACGCGCGAGCGGTTACCGTGAGCAGGCGCTAAAGCTGTTTCCCTGGGTGTGTGGCCGCTGCGGACGCACGTTCACCCGCACCAACCTGCAGGAGTTGACGGTCCATCACAAGGACATGGATCACGACAACAATCCTCCCGACGGCAGCAACTGGGAGCTGCTGTGCCTCTATTGCCACGACAACGAGCATCAGAAGTACGAAGAACACATGGCGGCAATGAAGACAGGCAGCAACGCGGGTTCCGGTGCGAAGAATGCCTCTGAGACCCGTTACCGGCCGTTTGCAGACCTCGAGGGACTGCTCAACAAGAAGGATTGAGCGGGTCACCGTTTTCTCGTCCGCTTTCACGACGCCTCACGAGGTCGGTATCCGGCCAACTGAAGTACCAGTGCCTGGCGTTCACGGCAGGGCAAAGAATCCGCCATTGGAACTAAACAATCGGCATCCAGACTCCCGGGGCGATGCGCTACGGCATCGAACTGACTCGTACAAAGGGGATGACTGGATGAAGAGTAACAAGGGCTTCTTCGCGGTGATGGCGTTGGGGTTGGCGGTGACGGCCGGCCACACCAACGCCGGTGGCGGCGCCGATGACCGCGGCGGCCATGGCGGCGGTTGGCATGACTCGGGTGACGCTGATCAGGCGGTGCAACTCGGCCCGCGTCCATACTACCTGGTCGAAGGGTTGGGCGAGGGACGCCTGAAGGATCGGCTGATGCAATGCCAGGACGGTCCCTTCTATCGCACGGACTTCTCAATCGCCCACCGTGGTGCGGCGATGCAGTTTCCAGAACACTCAGACGTTTCCTACCGTGCCGGCGCGCGCATGGGCGCGGGCCTTGTCGAATGCGACGTCAGCTTCACCGCCGACGGCGAACTGGTCTGTCGTCACAGTGAGTGCGATCTACACACCACGACGGACATTGTCACAACCGCACTCAATGCCAAATGTACCGTGCCATGGACCGGGCCCGGTCAGTCGCCGCCGCCGAAGTGCTGCACCAGCGATCTGACGCTGGACGAATTCAAGACACTGCAGGCGAAGATGGATGCGAGCAATCCTGGCGCCGCGAGCGCCGAGGGTTATCTCGGCGGAACTGCGGACTGGCGTACCAATCTGTACACCGGGCGTGCACAGGTGTTGTCGTTCCGCGAGAGCATCGCATTGAACCAGGCACTGGGCGTCAAGCATACCCCCGAGCTGAAGGGTGCCGAGCACCAGGATCGCATCGACGCGATCTTCGGTAGCCAGGAGGCCTATGCGCAGCGCTTCGTCGACGAATTGATCGACGGTGGTGTGCATCCGCGCGATGCCTGGGTGCAGTCGTTCAACAAGGACGACGTGCTGTATTGGATTCAGAACAACCCGCGCTTCGGCCGACAGGCAGTGTTTCTGGACAGCATCGACCCCACAGCCAACCCGGCGATCGAGCGGCTGAGCTTCGATGAACTGAAGGACCTGCGCAGACAGGGTATCCGCATCTTTGCGCCACCGATGTGGGCCCTGTTGTCGGTGACCGACAATGGCAGGATAGTGCCGTCGCGCTACGCCAGGGACATCAAGCGGGCCGGCCTGGAGATCATCACCTGGACCTTCGAACGCGCTGACCTGCGCCAAGGGGCGGCCAAGGGTGGTTGGTATTATCAGTTCGATCCGCAAGGGATCGCCGTGCAGAATGACAGCGACATGTACCTGGCACTGGACGTACTGGCCCGCGAGGTGAAGATACTTGGGATCTTCTCCGACTGGCCGGCGACGGTGACCTACTACACGAACTGCATGGGCCTTCGATAA
>JAGRHE010000382.1 GCA_020445165.1 Gammaproteobacteria bacterium | reverse complement strand
TCCACCGACCGAATGCGTGTTGATGCCGCTCAACCACGTCTTGCTGCGCAGTCCCGGGACGGTATGCATGGCGGGATTGGTCTCGCGCCAGACGCCCTCGCTGAACGGCATGGACACCTGGAACTCGGCATAGAGGAACACGCGGCTTGGCTGGGTCATGGGAAACTCCCTTGGTTGGGTGCTGGGCAAGCGATTTAGATGAACAGGGTCACGTCGGCCTTCTGCGACAGGTCGAGCATGCTGGTCGCGCCACTCCACTCGCTGATCTGCGGAATGAAATCGCTCTTCTCGTAGCCGAACAGCTCCACTGTCATCTGGCACGCAATCAGCCTGACGTCCGCTTCGATCGCCAACTCGCGCAGATCCTCGATGCTGGCCACGCCGTGGTTGTCGAGCGTGGTTGTGAACAGGCCTTTGGTGAGCGACTCGAAACCCGGCAGGTTACTCATGACCACGTTGGGCATGTTCCAGTCGATCTTGCGGAACCACTTCGGCCCCATGGGCATCTTCATCGGCATGGCCGGATTGCCCAGCGGGGAAACCTTTAGATCCAGTTCGCGCCTGAGCAGCTCGAGGCCGTAGAAGCTGAAGAAAATGCTGACGTTCCAACCCAGTGCCGCGGCGGTGGTACTGAGAATGAAGGGCGGGTAGGCCCAGTCCAGCGTCCCCTTGGTCGCGACGATGGCCATGGAGGGTGTATGCGCCGCCTCCTGCTCTTTTTGCAACCGTTCGTACTCCTCGCGGAACCAGGTGTTGAACTGTTCCCGCCCGGCGACGTCTCGCCGCGGTGCTTCTTCAGCAAATGCCATTGCCACTACCCCCTGTCTGTGTTCACCGATATGGGTTGTACCCACTGTGCTCATCTTCTATTGTTACCCTATCGTTGAGAATGGGTTATTTGGTTAAATCACTCTTTCGGTTTTATTGAGAATATGCTGATCGAGAATATCTCGGACCTGATGGTGTTTACCCGGGCAGTCCGGGGAGGGAGCCTCAGCGCTGCCGCGCGCGAGCTCGGCATGTCGCTCGCCGTGGCGAGCAAGCGGCTGCAACGCTTGGAGGATCAGCTCGGGGTACGCCTGCTCAACCGGTCGACGCGCCAGCTTGGCCTGACCGACGAAGGGGAGCAGTACTACCACTTCTGTGTGCGCGTACTCGCCGAACTCGAAGAGGGTGAGGAGCTGGTGACGCGAGGCAGCAAGGAGCCGAAGGGCAATCTCAAGGTCACCGTGCCCGCCGCTTTCGGCCGCTTGCACGTTGCGCCGCTGGTGCCGGATTTCCTGTCGCGCTATCCGGCAGTGAAACTAACCCTGCACCTCACCGACAGTCTCGTGGATATTATCGAGCAGGGTTACGACCTTGCGATACGCATCGGCGAGCCGAAGGATTCCAGCCTGGTGGCCAAGTCGATCGGCGTGGATCGCCGGGTGGTCGTTGCTACGCCGTCCTACCTGGCTCGGCACGGCGAGCCACGCACGCCACTGGAGCTTGCCACGCACAATGCCCTGCTGTTTGCGGGGACGGACCATTGGGGCTTCACGGGCCCCGGCGGCGAACAGGTCCAAGTCAAGGTCAGCGGCAACCTCGAAACCAACAACTGCGATGCGCTGCGGGAGGCTATCCTTGCGGACCTGGGGCTGGCGCTGCGTCCACTGTGGGACGTATGGCAGGACCTGCACCACGGCAAGCTTGTTCAGCTGCTGCCCGCCTATACGCCGCCCGTCTATCCCATCAACACAATCTACCCGAGCCGGCGGCTGATGCCGAAGAAGACCCGGTTGTTCATCGAGCATCTGCTGCAGCGATTCGGTCCTGTTCCATACTGGGACAAACCAGCCGATGCACAGCGGGCACATGCAGTTC
>JAGRHE010000381.1 GCA_020445165.1 Gammaproteobacteria bacterium | reverse complement strand
GCGCTGCTCGAGGCCGATGTCGACGTTACCGATATCGAAACCGAGGATGGCCGAATCACCCTTTTCGTACCCCATACCGAACATTACAACGCCAAGCAGAACCTCCTTGAGGCGTTCGGCGAACTCGATTTCCAGGTCGATGAAATCCAGTACCTGGGGCAGACCGCGGTGCAATTGAGCGGCGAAGATGTCGATACACTGAACAGGCTTTACGACATGCTTGATGACCTCGACGACGTGCAGAACATCTATCACAACGCGCAATTCTGAGTGTCTGCGATGGACCGCCTGATCGTGCAGTGCGAACAGTCCGGCACCACGCGCGCATCAACCAAGGCCTTGAGCGATTTTTCCCACGCGGCGGCTCGGTGTCGCAAGCGGATCTGCAGTCAGGCCGCAACGATGTCTGCTCCCTCGACCGAAGCAGAAGTTCAGCCTACCGCAGTCGACCGGTTGAATCCGCAACCGAAAGCAGATAGCAGTATCAAAAGCATCTGACCGGCTACCGAGAAAACAGATCCAGACGTTTACTCCAGCGAACCTCCAATCAATCCGTCATTCTCACGCAAGTAAGACCATGACAGATATTTTGCTGCAGGCTTCCACTACTCGCGCACCAGACGATAACGCCGCCAGCTCTGCTCTTGTGGAGTACCGAAGCTGAACTGCCAACCGTCGACCAGTGGCAGTTCGAGACTGCTTTCCGGTGGCAGTGCGACCACCTCGCGCACACGGGCATGCAGACCGTCGGCGCGCGACTGTTTCTCCGCGTCCTGACGCTTGCCCATGACCTGCTTACCGCGTTCGGCAAGCCCGAACCACTCGCTGGCGCGGCCGTCGGCCGCCACGCATTCATAGGTCACGGCCAGATAGTTGCCGGGCGGCTCGTAGCCGGGACGCAGCCTGACGACTTTTCCGTCGACCTCACCGGCAACCGGAAACTTCGCGAAACGGATACGCGGCGTCTCGTGCAGGCTCAGGCTGCTGTCCAGGTACGTCCCCTCCACCTGTCGGCAGTCGAACCAGGACGGCGGATACGACAACGGCTCGGCATCGCCGTCGAGGCGGGCGCTCGCGGTACCCAGTTCGAACTGCCCGTCACGCACCCGGAACTCGATGTCGACCTGCCACGGGATGCGCACCCCACCTCCCAGCTGCGGCTCACCGAACAGATAGCTGTTGTGGCCGTCGATGGACAGGCGCCAGCGGCCGTCGGCGCCGCCCGCGACCGCAGCGCTGGTCAACAGGCAAAGCAGCAACGACAACACACAGGGCGCTGGCATCTTGCGGCGGGAGGATCCGGAGTCGTGGCAGATCGATCGCAATGCGTGGCACCCGTCCGGTGTTGCGAAAACTACGTTTGATTATGGGATGACGCAGCCTGCCCGCCCAACCCCACAGAATGACCGGCTGACGCCAGGATGTCGCACCCTGCCGCCCCTGGCAACCACGCCCGGCAATGTCAAGATCGTGCTTTGCGGCGAACCGGGATACCATTTGCCGCCTGGTAGACACCCAGGCCCGCTGAAAGCGGGTTGGCACCCCGGTCCGACTGAACCTGGAGACCCCTGTCGTGGAACGCGCGCTCGAGAACCTGCTGTACGCCAGCCGCTGGCTGCTGGCACCGATCTACCTCGGCCTGAGCCTTGCGCTGCTGGCTCTGGGCATCAAGTTCTTCCAGGAGGTCTTCCACATCCTGCCGGCCGTGCTGGCGATCAAGGAGGCCGACCTGGTGCTGGTCGTGCTCAGCCTGGTCGACATCGCCCTGGTCGGCGGCCTGATCGTTATGGTGATGCTCAGCGGCTACGAGAACTTCGTGTCCGCGATCGAGATCAAGGAAGGCTCGGAGAAGCTGAGCTGGCTGGG
>JAGRHE010000380.1 GCA_020445165.1 Gammaproteobacteria bacterium | reverse complement strand
TGACAGCGTGATCGTGCGCCGTAACCACATCTCCCACGCGGTCGGTGCCGCCGGCGTCGGTATCGGTTTCAAGGAGACCAGCGACGTCGAGATCAGCGACAACGAGATCCTGTACTGTGCCACTGGCCTGCATCTGGACGTATCACCTTTTCAACCGGATACGACCAATCGCATCCGTGGCAACCTGGTTGCCTACAATGGCATCGGCATCCAGTTTCTGAATGACTGGACCGGCAACCTGTTCGAAAACAACCTGCTCAAGGGCAACCTGACACAGGTCGCGGTGCTGGGCGGCAAGACCGCGAAGCGCAACCATTGGAACGGTAACCACTGGGACGACTATGCCGGCTTCGACCGCGACCTGGACGGCATCGGCGATACCGCGCACGAGCAGTACGCCTATGCAGACCGCATCTGGATGGACGTGCCGGCGGCGCGTTTCTTCAAGGGATCGCCGATGCTGGAGGTGCTGGACTTCCTCGAACGCCTGGCACCGTTCACGTCGCCTGAGCTGCTGCTTCGGGACGAGCAACCATTGATGGCAGCCAGGTTTCGGTCTGCCGAAACTGGCGACACGACCAACCAGGAAGACAGCCGCGGCAAGGATGCGGTGGAGACAGAAAGTACCCCGGCCAAGCCGGACGCCTATGAACTGCTACGCCGTTCGCTCGGTCGCGACTGATAGCGATCGACTGCGATCCCGGCGAGGTACGACACGATGACGAGCGACAAGCCAAACAAACCACCGTTGAGCCCGGCACGGCGAGAGCAGAACCGGCGCGAGTTCATCCGTACCGGACTACTGGCTGGCGGCACACTGATCGCGGCATTGGCCGGATTCCTTCCGGTCGCCGGCGGCGGAACTCACCGGCTGCGCCCCCCGGGAGCACTGAAAGACGTCACCCTCGACGAACGCGCCTTTCTCTCGGCCTGCATCAAGTGTGGACAGTGCGTACAGGTATGCCCGGTCGAGGCGATCAGGCTGGCTGACATCGATGACGGCTTCGGTATCGGCGTACCCTTCATCGAGGCCCGCACCCAGGCCTGTGATTTTTCCTGCGACGGCCTGCAGTGTGTACTCGCCTGCCCGACCGGCGCACTGACCCACGACCTGAACTACCCGGCCGATACGCGCATGGGCTTTGCCCGGGTTGCTCGCCCGGATGCCTGCCTGGCCGCACACGGCAAAGGCTTCAAGGGGCAGGCACGCGGCCCGGACTACAAGGGCACGCTACGTTACGAAGAGATCGACCGCTGGAACCCGATCCCGGTCGCCGAGCATCCGTATGACCTCGAACTGTGCGATCTGTGCATGCGCCAGTGCCCGATCGAGATCAGGATCGCCCAGTGCGAAGCCGGAACAGCACCATCCGGCGACCCGAACCAATGCCCACCACGGCATGCGATCACCCTTGAGCCTACCGGCAACAACGGTGCGAAGATCCCCGTGATCGCCGACGGCTGTGTCGGCTGCGGTGTGTGCGAGATGATCTGTCCGGTCGAACCCACCGTGATCGTCATCGATATCGACAAGACGGCCGATACGGTCACCGCCTGAGGCAACCACGATGAACTACTTCGTCGAATCACTCGCCCAGTTGCTGGGGCGCGCGCCAAAGAAAACTCCACGTGACGAGCTCAAGGTCGAGGTTGCGCAGATCTACGAAGAAAAACGCAAACACAAGCTGACCAAGGCCGAACTCGAAGCACTGGAAGCGGCGCACGAGCGCACGCGCCACCGTCATAAATGGCGCAATCGACGTTGGGCCACGCTGATCATCGTCAACCTGCTGTTCGTCGTTTCGTACTATTTCGACGTTCAGCTGGTCGAGGGGGCACTGACCGCCTCGCGCGTGGTCGGCTTTCACA
>JAGRHE010000037.1:3495-17732 GCA_020445165.1 Gammaproteobacteria bacterium | reverse complement strand
TCGAGGTGCTCGACACCAAAGGCGTGGGCAAGCTGATGGAGATCGCCGTGCAGTGGGGACGACAGGCGAAACCAGACCTGTCGGTCGGCATCTGTGGTGAGCACGGCGGACACCCGTCATCGATCGCCTTCTGCCACCGGGCCGGGCTCAACTACGTGTCCTGCTCACCGCCACGGATCCCGGTCGCACGCCTTGCAGCCGCCCATGCGGCGCTAACGGAATGAGCAAAAAGGTGTTCCCGCCAGGACGCGAGCGGGAACACCTGGCCATGTGCCGTTCGACCTGCCTGGCGGCCAGCAGGGCGGAGAAAAATTTCCCTTGCGATCCGGCCGCGAAAGCGTAGCGTGTTGCGCGCCAACTGGAGAAGCGGGTAGCCCTACCCTCCTCTGCAGAAGCGGTTCAGACAAGCAACCGCGACGCATGACAGAAGTCACAGGACTGGTTTTCCCCACAGTGCGGAGAAACACGCAATGTCCAAGCATGAAAAATCGAACAAGGAACCGAAGAAGCAACCTTTGCTGACGCCAAAGGAAAAGAAGGCCGCGAAGCAGGCGAAGAAACACGCGGGCGATCACCCGCCGCTGATCACCAAGCGTCCATGACAGGTTGATGTTCGCCCGGGGTACCGGCGGCGCCGGTATCCCGGTCTTGCCAACCCTGTCTGCAAGACTTGCACCGACCCCGGATACCCGGTGGAAAATGCAAGCGCCGCATCAGCGCTTGCGCTGTGAGATATCGTCCGCCTCGGCCTGCTCGCGGCGATCCGAGTCCTTGCGCTCCCGGGTCTTCATCCGATCGATCGCGTTTTCCATCGCTTTCGATTTGCTGTAACGGCCTCGCCATTGCTCCTTCGACGTGTCGCAGTGCCGTTCGCTTTGCAGCACGGTCTTCTCCTGTTGTTCGATGGCCGCTTCCAGCTTGCTGATGAACACCTGGTACTCGAGGACCTGGCTACTGGAGAGTCCGCGCTGTGCAGCGCGCGAAAAGCGTTCGAGGTACTCGGCAAGATACTGCCGAAGTTCATCGAGACGCTGCTGCGCCGCCTGGCGCTTCTTGAGTGATTCGCCGAGTGCAGCAGCGGCCTTGCGCTCACGCTGCGAGGCGACCTTGTGTATCGGTTTGAAGCGATCCGACGGCGCCATCAGCGGCTACCCCCTGTGGTGGCCAGAGGCATGGTCTCCTGCGGGAACAACGTCATCAGGTCGTCGAGACTGTCCTGGATGCCGAAGCGGGTGCGCATGTCCTGGTGCAGGAATTCACGCAACGACGGCATCGCGCCGATCGCCAGGTCGATCTGATCGTTCGAGCCCAGCTCGTACGCACCGACCGAGATCAGGTCGCGGTTCTGTTGATACAGGCTGTACAGCTGCTTGAACTCACGCGCAGCATGCTGGTGCTCCGGTGTGGTGATCTCGTTCATGGCACGACTGACCGAGGCCTCGATGTCGATTGCCGGGTACTGCCCCGTTTCGGCCAGTCTCCGCGACAGCACGATGTGGCCATCGAGAATGGCTCGTGCGGCATCGGCGATCGGATCGTTCTGATCGTCGCCTTCCGCCAGCACGGTGTAGAAAGCGGTGATCGAACCACCACCGCGATCGCCGTTTCCCGCGCGCTCGACCAGCTGCGGCAGCTTGGCGAAAACAGATGGCGGGTAGCCCTTGGTCGCGGGTGGCTCGTTGATGGCCAGGCCGATCTCGCGCTGCGCCTGGGCGAAGCGCGTCAGTGAATCCATCAGCAGCAGCACGTGCTTGCCCTGGTCACGGAAGTATTCCGCAATAGCGGTTGCCAGCATCGCCCCATGCATGCGGCGCAGCGGCGGCTGGTCTGCGGGCACCGCAACCACGACCGCCCGTGCCAATCCCTGCTCACCAAGAATATTGTCGATGAATTCCTTCACCTCGCGGCCACGCTCACCGATCAGCCCAACCACGACCACGTCGGCATCGGTATAGCGCGTCATCATCCCCAGCAGAACCGATTTGCCAACACCCGAACCGGCAAACAGGCCGAGGCGCTGGCCGCGCCCTACGCTGAGCAATGCGTTGATCGCACGGATGCCGACATCCAGCGGTTTGCGGATCGGCGCCCGCGCCAAAGGATTGATGTAGCCGCCGTTCAAGGGCCAACGCTGCGTGGTATGCAGATGGCCTTTGCCATCCAGCGGTCGGCCACTGCCGTCGATGACCCGCCCGAGCAGTTCATCGCCAACTGAGGCCTCGCTGATGCGTCCGGTCGGCACCACGCGTGCGTCGGGTTCCAGGCCACGGATATCACCGGTCGGCATCAGGTACAGGCTCTCGCCGGAAAATCCGACCACCTCGGCCTCGACACCGTCACCGGTAGCGTTGATCACGTCACAACGGCCGCCGATCGCTGCCCGGCAGCCGACCGCCTCGAGCGTCAGGCCGACCATGCGCGTGAGTTTGCCTTCCACGACCAGGCCGCGGCTGTCACCCAGCCGCTCTCCCAGACGGCGGATGCGCGCCGCCCAGACCGGGTTGCGATCGACGTCAAGCGTCATGGTTTTCGATCTCCCCCGTGTCACGCTGTCTTTCACCCGCCAACAGCGGTGCGATCAGGCTGTTCAGACGCGACTCGAGCGTCGCATCGATCTGCGAGGTATCGGTATGGATCCGACAGCCACCGCGCTGGATCACCGGGTCTTCGACAATCTGCCATTTCTGATCGTGCTCGCCGATGGTATAGGCCTCGCGCACCAGTTCGGCATCGTCCGGATGCAGCATCACACGTATCCCGCGTGCACCGATCGGCAGGATGGCAAGGGCCTCGCGCACCACGCCGACGATCTGTGCCGGGTCCAGCTTCACTTCGCGCCGGATCAGCTGACGCACCATGCTGATCACCAGTGTCACGATCTCGTTTTCGACCTGCTGATCGAGCTGTTCAAAGGGTTTCTCCAGCGCATTGAGGATCTGGTCGAGGCGCTCGATGCGTGAGCGCACATCGGCACGCCCCTGCTCGAGACCTTCACGATGACCGTATTCCTGGCCCTCCTGGCGCCCCTGTTCGAACCCTTCTTCGTGAGCCGCTTTCTGGATCTCGTCCAGCTGCGCCGCGGTCAACAGTCCATGTGCTTCCTCAACCGGCCCTTCGCCGTGTCGGTGCACGTGCGGAGGCTGCCATTGGGTGACTGCGACGTTCTCACCACGCAGGACCTGGCTGCCGCTCTTTTTTCGCTCGACCATTTTTTATGCACAACGCGGGAACGGGACAGCGCCCAGGTCAGACGAATTCTTCGCCACCACTGCCTCCAAGGTTGATTTCACCGGCATCCGACAGGCGACGGGCAACCGTGAGGATTTCCTTCTGCGCGGCCTCGACCTCGCTGAGCTTGACCGGTGCCGCTGCTTCCAGGTCGTCCTTGAGCATCTCGGCTGCACGCGACGACATGTTCTTGAAAATCTTGTCACGCAACTGCTCGGGCGCTCCACGCAAGGCGAGTAGCAGCTGGTCGGACGACACCTCGCGCAACAGGGTCTGCATGCCGCGATCGTCGACATCGTTGAGGTTCTCGAACACGAACATATTGTCCTGGATCTGCTGCGACAGATCCTCGTCGGCCTCGTTGATCTGCTCGATGACCTTGCTCTCGACCGCACCGTCGACGAAGTTGAGGATGTCGGCAGCCTTCTTGATCCCACCCAGGGCTGACGATTTCACGTTGTTCGCGCCGGAGAACTGCTTTTCGAGGATCTCGTCGAGTTCCTGCAATGCAGCCGGCTGAATCCCATCCAGTGTCGCCACGCGCATGATCACATCGGTACGTACACGTTCGGGGAACTCCGACACCACGCCCGCGGCCTGGTCGGGATCGAGGAAGGACAACACGATGGCGATGATCTGCGGATGCTCGTGCCTGATCAGTTCAGCGATGGCGCGCGGATCCATCCACTTGAGCTGTTCGAGACCCTTGCTGTTGCGTCCAAGCAGGATGCGATCGATGATCCCGCTGGCCTTGTCTGCGCCCAGTGCCGACGTCAGCATGTTGCGGATGTATTCATCCGATCCCATGCCGAGCGACGTCTGCTCGCCGATAGCATCGACGAACTTCTGCATCACCAGTTCCATCTGCGAATTGGTCACCTGGGTCAGGCCCGCCATGGCCAAGCCGATCTCCTGGACCTCCTTCGGGCCCATGTGGCGCAGGATCTCGGCGGCGTGTTTTTCACCCAACCCGAGCATCAGCAATGCCGAACGCTCGACCCCGGTGAGATTCTTTACCGCTTGCGCGTCTGATGACTCGGCCATGTCAGGCTGCTTCCTCGCCCATCCAGGTCTTCACCAGCTGGGCCACGCGCTTGGGATCCTCGTCGACCAGCGTGCGCGCCGCATCCATGATGTTCTCGTAGCGCCCGCCGCCCGGCAACTGGATCGGTTCGCCATCGCTGCCGAGCAGGAGGTTCTCGTCGCCGTCAGCGCCGCCGGCTCCCAGCGGTCCCTCGACACGGGCCGGATCGCCGGAACCGCCCGCGCCACCTTCTCCCGCCAACTCGGCATGGGTCGCCGTCAGTCGTTTCATGGTCGGTCGCAGAACCATGAAGATCAGCAACACCACCAGTAACAAGCCGCCGACCTGTTTCACGATATCGATGAACCAGCCCTGCTCCCACATCGGGGGTTCGGGCAGATCGGCAATCGGCTCAGGGCTGAGGAAGGCACTGTTCATAACCCGCACACTGTCCCCGCGCCGCGCATCGAAACCAATCGCCTCGCGCACCAGTTCGGTCAGACGTTCAATCTCTTCCGGCGTCCGTTCGCGCGCCTCGACCGTACCCTCGGCACCTGCGGTGGCGATGTCGTCGACCACCACGGCGACCGACAGGCGACGCAACGACAGCGGCGCCATACGGGTGTGGCTCACGACGCGGTCCACCTCGTAGTTCCGGGTCGACTGGCGGCTCGAGTTCAGCGTGCCTCCTTCCCCGTCTGCGCCTTCACCACCCTGGGCCTGTTGCGGTGCATTGCCGGCAGCTGGCGGCTGGTTGGTCAATGCACCCGGCACGCCACCGGCACCGGCACCACGTGACTGCTCTTCGTTGAGCTGTTCACTGCGCAGTGCCTGCTGGTCGGGGTTGTAGCGTTCCTGGGTCTGCTCTGTGACGGTGAAATCGATATCCGCCGTGACCTGTGCGCGCACCTTGTCGTGGCCGACGATCGGCGCCAGAAGATTCTCGATGCGCTGGCGGTAGTGTTCCTCGATGCGACGGGTATGCTCGAACTGGGTCGCCGAGAGTTTCATCTCGCGCGTTTCCTGATGTCCGCTGAGCAAACGCCCTTTGTGATCGACCACCGTAACACGACCGGGTTCGAGCTCAGGGATGCTCGACGCGACCAGATGCACGATTGCCTCGACCTGGGCATCTTCCAGGACACGTCCGCTGTGCAGCCGCAGCGCGACCGATGCGGTGGTCGGCTGGCGCTTGCGCACGAACACCGACTGCTTGGGCATGGCCAAGTGAACGCGCGCACTCTGCACCGCACCGATGGTGGCGATGGTGCGTGCCAGCTCACCCTGCATGGCCTGTTGGTAACGTGCCTTCTCGACGATCTGGCTGGTGCCGAATCCGGTCTCCTGCTGCATCAGCTCGAAACCCATGCCGACACTGTTCGGCAATCCCTGTCCGGCAAGCTGCATGCGGATCTCTTTCAGCTTCGACGACGGCACCAACAACATGCCAGTGGCCTCGTCGACCCGATATTCGACGCCCGCCTGCTGCAGTGCCTCCATGACCTGGCTGGCATCCTTCTCGCCCATGTTGCCGTACAAAGGCGCATAGCTCGGGGCCTGCGACCAGAGAACGACGGCAACGCCGAGAGCGACGCTGGCGGCTATCCCGACCATGACCGCTATCTGGCGCAGCCAGGGGTTATCCGTGATCACACCGACACCCCCATCGGGCGCCGGCAACTTGTTCAGTTTGGCTGCATCGGCCATGGATTCAGACCCGTGTTCGATTCATCGAATGCATCAAGGAGGATTACTCAGACAGGCATGTTCATGACGTCTTTGTAGGAATGTAGGCCTCGACCAGCTTGTTGCGCACCGTCACCATGGCTTCGAATGCGACGCTCGACTTCTGCGCCGCGATCATCACCTCGGCCAGGTCGAGGCCGGGCTCGCCACGTTCAAAATCGGCACGCAGGGCGCCAGCCCGCTGCTGGGTCTCATTGACCGCAGCGATGGATTTCTGCAGCAGTTCGCTGAAATCGGTGCGCGGTGCCTCTTCCGGTGCCATGCCGCCCGTCGCCTGGGCCCGGGTGACCCGCATCTGCGCCAGGACCTGGTTGATCTCCGGTGAACTCATCGATTGCATCCCCTTTGTGGCGTTTGGTTTTTTGACGCCAGGCAGTATCTGGTTAAGCGTTAGCAGTTTTCGCGCCACTTCAATGACCGGGAATCTCAACCCCGGCGGCCCGCAGCTTCTGCAGTTTGTGGCGCAGTGTGCGGGGACTGATGCCGAGGATCTCCGCCGCCTGTTTGCGACTGCCCCGACCGTTGCGCAGAGCGTCCAGGATCATCTGTTCCTCGACATTGCGCAGGTCGTCGGTGAGCCGTTTTTTGTTGCCGTTTTCGTCACTTGCAGCGGTTTCATCACTGGTGGTTGCTGCCATGATCGGGTCACCGTCGAGCGCCTCGAAGTGGATGTCGGCAGCGCGGATGCGCGAACCGTCGCTCAGGATCAACGCGCGCTGCATCAGGTTGTCGAGTTCGCGCACGTTGCCCGGCCAGCGATGTGACAGCAGGCGCGCCTCGGCCTCCGGCTCGAAAACCGGCAAGCTTTCGCCGCTGCGCAGGTGACGTTCGATCAGGTGACGTGCCAACGGCAAGATGTCACGCGGGCGATCACGCAGTGCCGGCAGGGTCAAGGGAAACACGTTGAGACGGTAGAAGAGATCCTCGCGGAAGCGGCCAGCGGCAACCTCTTCGCGCAAGCGGCGGTTGGAGGTCGCCAGCACGCGAACGTCGAGCTGGATCAGCTGACGGCCACCCAGGCGCTCGACTTCTCGTTCCTGCAGCACCCGCAGCAGCTTTGCCTGCAAAGGCAGGCTCATCTCCGAGATTTCGTCGAGCAGCAGGGTACCGCCCTGGGCCTGTTCGAACTTGCCGGCACTGGCGCGGAGGGCGCCGGTGAACGCACCTTTTTCGTAGCCGAACAGAACCGCCTCGAGCATGTTGTCCGGGATCGCAGCACAGTTGATCGCGATGAACGGCCCGTCGACCCGCGCCGAGTGGACATGGATGTAACGTGCCAGCACCTCTTTGCCGGTGCCCGATTCGCCACCGATCATGACCGTTGCATCGCTGGCCGCAACGCGGTTGGCGATCTCGATCAGTTCGCGGGTGCGCAAGTCTTCGCCAATCATGGCGCCGGACTCGGTATGCCGTTGCGGCAGGTAACGCTCGACCTTGTCCAGCAGCGCATCGACCTCGAAAGGCTTGGCCAGGTAGTCGACCGCACCCAGCTTCATCGCCTCGACCGCCTGTTCCACGGTGCCGTACGCGGTCATCACCAGGACCGGCAGATCGTGAAAGCGCGAGCGCAGGTTACGCAGCAGCGCGCGACCATCCATCGGCCGCATCTGCACGTCGGTCAGCACCATGTCGACCTGGGCACGATCGAGCTTGGCCAATGCCTGCTCGCCATCGGTCGCCGTTTCGACCTGGTAGCCGGACAGGCTGAGGGTGTCGCTGAGGGCCTGCGACAGTGCACTGTCATCTTCGACGACCAGGATTCGGGACGGATTCATTGCACGTACTCCTTGGCAACGCTCGGGCTGTCGGCATCGACCGGCAAGGTCGGAAGCTGGATCTCGAAACGGGCACCACCGGTTGTTGAATGTCCGGCATGGATGCTGCCGCCGTGCTCGAGCACGACCGCCTGCACCACGGCCAGGCCGAGACCGGTACCGCGTTCACGGGTGGTGAAAAATGGATCGAAGATGCGCGACAGCAGCGGCGGATCGATGCCGGGACCGTCGTCGTCGAAGCTCAGCAGAACCGACCCTTCCTGCTCGCAGCGCGCCGCGATCGTGATCGCCACCCCCGGACCACCGTGGTTAAGGGCATTGTCGATCAGGTTGGTGAAGGCACCGGCCAGGGCGTCGATGTTGCCGACGACTCGGCGGCAATCGGCACTCTCCAGTCGCAGGTGCAGCGCCGCACGCATTTCCCGCAGGCGCGGCTGCAGTGCGGCGAGCGCCGTGTGCAGGGCGTCGTCGAGCTGGACCGGCGTGGCGGTGAAACTACCGCCACGGCTGAAGGCCAGCATGTCGCGCACCAGCGCCTCGGTATGGCGCAGCCCGTCGAGCAGTTTTTCACTGAACTGCTGGCGCTGCGATTCGTTCAACGACCCCTTGGCAAGTTGCCCGGCATACAGCACGGAAGTCGACAGCGGCGTTCGGATCTGGTGTGCCAGCTGCGCCGCCATCTCGCCCATCGCCGACAGGCGGTCCTGGCGCTCGACCCGCTCCTGCAGGCGGCGCTGGTCGGTGGTATCGACGACGACGAGTATGCGGCCACGATCGTTGAGCGGCCGTTGCGAGACATTGACACGACGGCCATCGCGCAGCTGCCAGTCACCGGGTGCCGGCTCGGCGGCGACGACTTCGGATTTGACCTCGCTCCAGCGGCGTCCCCAGGCGAGTCCCGGAAACAGCTGTTCGGCGGTCGGATTGAAACGATCGACGCGATCGCGCATGTCGACCAGCACCACCGCAGCTGGCAGTGCCTCGAGCAGGACGCCGAGCTGGTCCGCCAGGTGTTCCTTCTGCGCCCGTTCGCTGAGACGTTCGCGGCGCGTGCTCTCCAACTGGTTGCTAAGCGTGGCGACGCGCGCTTCGAGTTGTCCGTAGGCCTCGGTCAGGCGCTCGGACAATTCATTGAAGATGCCAAACGCCTGTTCGAGGTCGGGTGCCTGCGCTGCGTTTGCCGTCTGCGGATTGGCCATGTGGCTGGTTCCTGTTTTCCGTGTTGTTCGGAAACAGTCTCAGCAATTCACGTGCCATCAAGGCAAATCTAATTAATTCAGATACTTGGCGTCAGAACAAAACGATTACGTCAAAGCCCCGTCAGCTCCTGGCCGCGCTGAAGGCCGTATTTGCGCAGTTTTTCGACGAGCGTGGTACGGCGCATCTTCAATTTCTTGGCCGCATGCGCGACCACGCCATTGGCCTCTTCCAGGGCCTGGCGAATCAGGCTCTGTTCCATGTTGGCCAGGTGCGCCTTCAGATCGAGGCCCTCGGCCGGCAGTCGCGGCATGCTCGAAACCGTGTTCGGCTGATCACCGTGCGTGCTGACCACCGGCAGTGCATCTTCATCGCTGGACTCACTGACCACCACCGGAATCCCGGCGCGGAACTTCTCCGGCAGATCCGGAACGTCGACCACGCCGTACGGGAAAAGGATGGCGAGACGCTCGATCAGGTTGGCCAGTTCACGCACGTTGCCCGGCCAACGGTAGTGGGTCAGCGCCGTCACGGCGGCCGGCGTCAACCGAACCGACCCGCGTTTCTCGTGCTCGATGCGCTGGATCAGGTCATTGACCAGGACCGGGATGTCCTCGACCCGTTCGCGCAACGGCGGCACGTCGATCGGGAACACGTTGAGCCGGTAATAGAGATCTTCGCGGAAGGTGTCATCCTTGATCGACTGCTCGAGGTTGCGGTGGGTCGCCGCAATGATCCGCACGTTGCAGTGAATCGTACGATTACTGCCGACACGTTCGAAGGTGCGTTCCTGCAACACGCGCAGCAATTTGACCTGCATGTGCATGCTCATGTCACCGATCTCGTCGAGGAACAGCGTGCCGCCCTCGGCCAGTTCGAAACGACCCTGGCGGGCCGTGATCGCGCCGGTGAACGCACCTTTCTCATGACCGAAAAGTTCACTCTCGAGCAGGTCGCCCGGAATGGCGCCACAGTTGACCGGAACGAACGGCCGGCCACGCCGCTTGGAGTGGTAATGCAGCTTGCGCGCGACCACCTCTTTGCCGGTGCCCGATTCGCCCAGGATCAACACGGTCGCCTCGCTGTCGGCGACCTGTTCGATCATCTTGTTGATGCCGCGCGTGGCGCGGCTGTTGCCGGAAAGGCTGCGGAACAGCTCGAGCGGCCGGCGCGGCGCCTCGCCGTGGCGCTGCGACTCGGCGAAGACCTGGGCCTTGTGCAGCATTGACGTGATGGCGTCATATTGGCACGGCAGACGCAAGGTGCCGAGTACATCACCGCTGACCAGCATCTCGTCACCCGACTTTTCCTGGATCTGCACCAACGCCGGCCGTGGGCTGCATTCATTGATTGCATTCAGATAGGCGCTTCGATCCTTGTCCGGCATCTGCCCGCTCAGGAAGACTGCCATCGAACGGTCCGCGAAGCGTTCACACTGCTGCTGCATTTCTTTCGGTGAATCAGGAACATGAACGTCACAGTCGATAAACTGCAGGATATTCTGCAGATAATCCAGCGCAGCCGAATCCGTAATCACGAGGATGACGGTAACGGCGTTGAGCGATTCGGTTTTGGCGTTTTCGGGCATCATCCAACCGGCTCCGGTGTCTGCGACGGGCATCACACATCCCTGAGAATCTTGTGACTTTCCGCAAGTTAAGCATGCACTTGCCATCATGTCAAAATTTCGTCAGTTCGCAAATGCTGTCGCTTGGATTGATACCGTCGGCCTGCGGCTTGACAGGCCGGGCCTCGCCACCTGAAATGGTCCAACCAGCTGCCATCCGGATCCCAATCGTTGAACGCTCTGCCACTCGGTGCCCTGTTCGGCGCCCTGGTCTTTCTACTCTTGCTGTCGGCTTTCTTCTCCGGTTCAGAAACGGCCTTGATGACCCTCAACCGGTACCGTCTGCGCCACCTCGCGGATGCGGGTCACCCCGGAGCACGCATTGCCCGACGCCTGCTGGACAAACCCGACCGCCTGATCGGCCTGATCCTGCTCGGCAACAACTTCGTCAACATCCTGGCATCGTCGCTGGCCACCATCATCGCGATCCGCCTCGGCGGTGAGGGTGCGATCCCGATTGCCGCCGGCCTCTTGACCCTGGTCGTGCTGGTCTTCTCCGAAGTCGCCCCCAAGACCATGGCTGCGCTGTATCCGGAGCGCATCGCTTTCCCGGCTGCATGGGTTTACGCGCCGTTGATGCGATTGATGTTTCCGCTGGTGTGGACGGTCAACCTGATGGCCAACACGGTGTTGCGCGTACTGGGCACGTACCCGGACGACGCCGAGGGCACGGCGCTGAGTCGTGAAGAACTGCGTACCGTGGTCAACGAGGCGGGCGCCATGATCCCCAAGCGGCACCAGAAGATGCTGCTCAACATTCTCGACCTCGAAAAGGTCACCGTCGACGACATCATGGTGCCGCGCGGTGAACTCGACGGGGTCGATCTCGACAATCCGCTCGACGTGATCATGGAGCAGCTGGGACAGAATCCCTACACCCGGGTACTGGTCTATCACGGCAGCATCGACAAGGTCGCCGGCTTTTTGCACGCCCGCCGTGTGATGCAGGCCCAGCTCGACGGCAAGCTCACGCGCGAAACCTTCGAGAGCCTGATTCGCGAGCCTTATTTCATTCCCAAGGGCACACCACTCAACCGCCAATTGATCAACTTCCAACGCAACCGACGGCGGACGGCGCTGGTCGTCGACGAGTACGGCGACGTCCAGGGCCTGGTCACCATGGCCGACCTGCTCGAAGAGATCGTCGGCGAATTCGCCACCGATCCGGCAGACGGCATCGCCGATGTGTTGCCGCAGGACGATGGCAGCTTCCTGGTCGATGGCAGCGCCAACCTGCGCGACCTGGTCAAGACCATGCACTGGGAACTCCCGACCGACGGCCCCAAGACCTTCAACGGGCTGATCGTGGAAATGCTCGAGAGTATCCCCGAGACAGGTACGACCCTGCTGATTGCCGGCTACCCGGTCGAGGTGGTTCAGATTCAGGACAACGCGGTGAAGACCGCCCGCATCCGGCCCCAGGAACGGCGTTTGCCGACCCCGACAAGCTAACCGGAAAATCGCCTTCAACTGGCGCCTTTGTCGGCCGCTACGCATATATCAGGCAATGGAAATCGCGTATGACCGACTCGACAATCGATCGGCGTCGCTTCGACCGGATAGCGACCGACAAACCGGTTGTCGTCACCGTCGACGACAACGAATACCACGGCACCGTGCTCGATGTATCGCTGCATGGCATGCTGCTGTCGCTCGAAGGAGACTGGCATCCGGTTGCCGGCATGACGGTCGGGGCCAAGCTTCGCCTCGACGACGACCAGTGCTGCATCGACATGCGCGGCAACGTCGTACATGTGAAGGATGGCCGCCTTGGACTGCTGTGCACCTCCATGGACGTGGAGAGTGCGAGCCGGCTCAAACGCATGGTCGAGCTCAACCTGGCCGACCCGGCCCTGCTCGAACGCAACCTGACACAACTGATCGCTGTCTGAAGCGACTGCCGCACCGTTCAATCGGCCACCGGCTGAGACTCAAGCGATTGCGTCAATCGCCTCGCCGATACGGCTGACCGCGATCACCTCGACCCCTTCGATCCCCTTCTTGGGCGCGTTTGCCTTGGGCAGTATGACGCGTCTGAAGCCGTGCTTGGCCGCCTCGCGCAGTCTCTCCTGGCCGTTCGGCACAGGCCTGATCTCACCAGCCAGGCCAACCTCGCCGAACGTCGCCAAGTCACCCGGCAGGGGCCGATCGCGGAAGCTGGAAAGGATCGACAACAGTACCGGCAGGTCGGCCGCCGGTTCGGTCACGCGTACGCCACCGACCACGTTCAGAAACACATCCTGGTCGAACATCGCGATGCCGCCGTGTCGATGCAGCACCGCCAGCAGCATCGATAGCCGGTTCTGCTCCAGGCCCAGCGCCACCCGGCGCGGGTTGGCCAGCGGGCTCTGATCGACCAGGGCCTGCACCTCGACCAGCAACGGCCGGGTCCCTTCCCGGGTGACCAGGATGCAGCTGCCCGGCACCTGCAGTTCGTGCCTGGAGAGGAAAATCGATGACGGATTGGCGACCTCGCGCAGGCCCCTGTCGGTCATCGCGAACACGCCCAGTTCATTGACCGCGCCGAAGCGGTTCTTGATCGCCCGCACCAGGCGGAACGGACTGCCACTCTCGCCTTCGAAATACAACACCGTGTCGACCATGTGTTCGAGCACCCGTGGCCCGGCCAGCGCACCTTCCTTGGTCACGTGACCGACCAGGAACAGCGAGGTGCCGGTCTGCTTTGCAAAGCGCACCAGGCGTGCAGCCGATTCGCGCACCTGCGCCACCGAGCCGGGTGCCGACTGCAGTGACTCGGTGTAGAAGGTTTGGATGGAATCCAGCACCAGCACGCCGGGTCGGTCCCGGGCGACCAACGCCAGGATGCGCTCGACACAGGTCTCGGTCAGCAGACGCAGGCGCTCAACGGGCAGCCCCAGGCGCTGCGCGCGCAGGCTGATCTGCTCGGCCGACTCCTCGCCGCTGACGTACAACGCCGGTTTGTGCTGCGCCAGCAACGCCAGTGCCTGCACCAGCAGGGTCGATTTGCCGATCCCGGGATCACCCCCGATCAGCACCACCGAACCGGTCACCAGGCCACCACCGAGCACGCGATCGAGTTCCGCCATACCCGTCGGCAGGCGCTCGGTCTGCTCTGCCACCACCTCGGACAGGTTGCGAATGCGTGCCGAATCGCCGTCACCGCTATAGCCGCCAAAGCGGGAATCAGGTTTGGACGCTGGCGCGGGAACCGTTTCCTGCAAGGTATTCCAGGCACCGCAGTCGCCGCACTGCCCGGCCCACTTGGGTGCCTGGGCACCGCACTCGGTGCACACGTAGATGGTCTTGGCAGTCTTGGACATTGTTAATCGGCTATTGGGACGCAGAGAGCGCGGAGAAGCGCAGAGTTCGCAGAGATGCTTGGGGCCGCATCCCGCATGACCATGCAAGAACTAACAGCCAAGCGGATTCGAACGATTGTGCGAAGAGCAATCATCAAACCCCTCTGTGTCCTCTGAGCTTCTCTGTGAACTCTGCGTCCCAATAACCTCAGTACTCATCATCACCATAGTTATCGTAGGCATAGTTGTCGAAGCGCGTGAACTGGCCCTGGAAGGTGAGCATTACGCTGCCGATCGGCCCGTTGCGCTGCTTGCCGATGATGATTTCGGCCTTGCCCTTGTCCGGGCTGTCTTCGTTG
>JAGRHE010000037.1:0-3475 GCA_020445165.1 Gammaproteobacteria bacterium | reverse complement strand
AGACCTCGTCGCGGTAGATGAAGATGATCAGGTCGGCATCCTGCTCGATGGCACCTGATTCACGCAGATCCGACATCACCGGGCGCTTGTTGGGACGCTGTTCGAGGGACCGGTTGAGCTGCGACAGCGCGATCACCGGCACATTGAGTTCCTTGGCCAGTGCCTTGAGGTTGCGCGAGATCGCCGAGATCTCGGTCGCGCGGTTCTCACCCGCTTCCGGGGCCTGCATCAGTTGCAGGTAATCGATGACGACCAAGCCCAGGTTGCCATGTTCCTTGGTCAGGCGGCGGCAACGCGCGCGAAGTTCGGTCGGCGTCAGTGCCGGCGTGTCATCGATGAACAACTTGGTGTTGTTGAGGATGTTCACGGCCGAGGTGATCCGCGGCCAGTCATCATCCTCGAGTTTGCCCGAGCGCACTGCCTGCTGGTTCACCCGGCCGAGCGACGAGATCATGCGCATGGTCAGCGCCTCGCCCGGCATCTCCATCGAGAAGACCGCCACCGGCAGTCCGCTGGTCACCGCCACGTTTTCGGCCAGGTTCATCGCGAAGGTGGTCTTGCCCATCGACGGCCGTCCGGCAACGATGATGAGATCCGATTTCTGCAGGCCGGATGTCTTGGCGTCGAAATCGTTGAATCCGCTGGACACCCCGGTCAGCGCATCATCGCTGCCGTACAGCTCCTCGATGCGATTGATCGTTTCGGTCAGAAGACGCGTGATCGAACGGAAACCGCCACCACCGCGCGCCTGCTGCTCGGCGATCTGGAAGACCATGTTTTCGGCATGATCCAACAGTTCGTGGACCTTGCGGCCCTTCGGCCGGAAACCGGCTTCGGCAATCTGGTTGCCGACCTTGATCAGCTGCCGGACCACCGATTGCTCGCGGACGATGGACGCGTAGGCGTGAATGTTCGCCGCACTCGGCGTCTCGTTGGCCAGCATGCCGAGGTAAGCGAGCCCGCCAACCTCGTCGATCGATTCCATGCCTTCGAGCGCCTCGGCCAGTGTGACCACGTCGAACGGACGGTCGGCCTCGGCCAATTGCGCAATAGCGGAAAAGATCAGGTGGTGTTCGCGGCGATAGAAGTCCTGTTCGCTGACGACATCGGCAATCCGGTCCCAGGCCGTATTGTCGAGCATGAGACCGCCGAGTACCGCCTGTTCGGCCTGTACCGAATGCGGTGGCACGCGCAGGGCGTCCATCTGCTCGTCGCCATCATTTCGGGTCATGAATTCGGGGACGGAATCGTAGACCGCATCAACCATGTTGCTGCCAGTTACCGAACAGAGTGTCTGCGCAGATTACACCAAAGCCGGGCCCGGCTGGACTGCGTTGCCAATGAAAAAGAAAAGCCCGGCGTGGCCGGGCTTCGCGCCGCAGTGCACCCTAACCGGGCACCCCGCGTGGGTTCAGACGGCTCAGGCCTCGCCGACGATCGTCACCTTGAGCTGGGCATCGACATCGGTATGCAGGTGCAGCGTCACTTCGTATTCGCCGGCCACGCGGAACGGGCCTTCCGGAAGACGAATCTCAGACTTGTTCACCTCGACGCCGGCCTCGGTGCATGCATGGGCGATGTCAACCGTACCCACCGACCCGAACAGGCGGCCTTCATCACCGGCCTTGTGCGTGATGGTCACGCCGTCGGCCAGTGCATCGATGCTTGCCTTGCGCGCCTCGGCGGCAGCCAGCCTCTCGGCGGCCTGCTGCTCGAGTTCGGCGCGGCGCTCCTCGAACTTCTGTACGTTTTCGGCACTGGCGAATACCGCCTTGCCCTGCGGAATGAGGAAGTTACGACCAAAGCCGGACTTCACCGAGACCTTTTCACCCAGGCCACCCAGGTTGGCCACCTTTTCCAGCAGTATGACTTCCATCGTTTTCGACCTCTACACAATCAATTCATCAATCGTCGGTTCGCGTCCGACGCGCTCGGGCTCGCGCCCTGAAATCAAGCCAGCCATCGGCATAACCGGCGATGGCGATTGCGGTCGCACCCTGGGGCGCCACCAGAAACAAGAGCAGGTACAACCCAACCAACCACGCAGGCGATGCGCCGAAATCAGCGACCAGCCCATGCCCGACGCTCAACCCCTGCAACATGAACAGCACCATGCCCACAATGTAGAGCTGAGCCAGCAGATTCGGCTCGCCTCCGGTCACCAGCACACCGGCAACCAGCAACACTGGAACCAGCAGCAGCAACCAGCGACCGAAACGCAGCTGCCGAAATTCCTCGGCAAACGCGCCAGGCCTGTCAATCAGCGCCGACCAGTAACGTGCCAGACACAATGATATGACACTGCCGAGCAGCCAGGTCGCAGCCACGCCACCTGCCATCCAACCGGACATCGCCTCGACCAGTTGGCCGATGTTTGACGCGGCCTGCGTTTCCTCCTGCAGACGATGCGTAACAAACTCGTTCAAGGCATCGGCCCAGAACGCAGCCGGATCACCGAGCATCGCGTACTGCACCAGCACCAGCAGTCCCGCCAGGACCGCGGCAGCCTCAATTGCCAAGCGCAACGACCCCGTCCGGCCCAGCACACCGCCCAGCAATGCCGCCGGCACCCAGAGCATGGTACCGATCAGCGCCACGGCGACGGGCATCTGGAACAGCAAACCACCCAGACCGGCAAGTGCCAGCAGAGCGGAGCCGACGACCAACAGGCCTTCTCCCCACCCCTGTCGCTGCACGGCCAGCATGATCACGGCCGAACTGACGAGGGCCAGTGGCGTGACCAGCAGAGCCAGGATTGCCAGTACCGTGGCGGCAATCACTGCCTGCATGCGGCCTTTCATCACCCAGTTGGCGAAGGCCTTCATGCGACTATCCCTGCAGCAGCCGGGCACACCAGGGCGTCCGGCACGACAACATCAATCAGTGACTGTCCGAGTAAGGCAACAGTGCCAGGTAGCGGGCACGCTTGACCGCGTCGGCCAGCTGACGCTGGTACTTCGCACTGGTGCCCGTGATACGGCTCGGCACAATCTTGCCCGACTCGCTGACATACTGCTTGAGCATGTTCAGGTCCTTGTAATCGATCTCCGCAACACCGTCAGCGGAGAAGCGGCAGAATTTACGGCGACGAAAGAAACGTGACATCGTTGATCTCCTCAGGCGTCAGCGGTGGCGGTGGATTCGGCGCTGCTATCGCGCGGCGGACGACTGTCTTCCTTTTCGTCTTCCTTGGCCAGCGGCGAAGTCTCGGTGATCGCCTCTTTGCGACGCATGACCAGGTTGCGCAGGACCGCGTCGTTGAAGCGGAACGCACTCTCGAGCTCGGCCAGTGCCTCGGCACCGCACTCGACGTTCATGAGCACGTAGTGAGCCTTGTGGATCTTGTTGATCGGATATGCGAGCTGGCGACGGCCCCAGTCTTCCAGGCGATGGATGGTGCCGCCAGTGCCTTCGATCGTCGCACGCTAGCGATCGACCATGGCAGGGACCTGCTCGCTCTGGTCCGGGTGAACCA
>JAGRHE010000379.1 GCA_020445165.1 Gammaproteobacteria bacterium | reverse complement strand
AGGTAGAAGGGCACGTCGCGCCAGCGCCAGTTGTCGACGTAAAGGCGCAGCGCGGCATAGGTTTCGGTCACGCTGTGCGGATCGACATCCGGTTCTTCCAGGTAGCCCGCCACTGTCTCGCCGTCGATCGTGCCGCGTGCATACTGGGCGCGATAGGCCTGCGAGTGCACGGCGGCCGGATGGATCGGGCGAATCGACTTGAGCACCTTGACCTTTTCGTCGCGCAGATCGTCCGCATCCATCGATACCGGCGGCTCCATCGCCACCAGTGCCATCAGCTGCATCAGGTGCGACTGCAGCATGTCGCGCAAGGCGCCGGTACCTTCATAGAAGCCGGCGCGGCTGCCGACGCCGAGCGTCTCGGTGCGCGTGATCTGGACGTGATCGATGTAGTTGCGGTTCCACAAGGGTTCCAGCATCAGGTTGGCAAAGCGCGACACGAGCACGTTCTGCACCATCGCTTTGCCCATGTAGTGGTCGATGCGATAGGTCTGCTCTTCGCGCAGGTGGCGACTGATCTTGCGCTGCAGGTTCTGCGCGCTCTCCAGGCCGGAGCCGAACGGCTTTTCGATCACCACGCGGCGCCAGGCACCGTTTTCGGTCAGCATGCCCTGCCGGTCGAGGGATTCGACGATGCCGCCATAGGTGGCGGGCGGCAGGGACACGTAGTACACGTGGTTGTCGGGGTAACGGTCCTCGCCCAGCAGGGTGGCCAGACGCTCGAAGGTCGACTGCTCGCCCAGGTCGCCCCGGAAGTAGTGCATGCGGCCGACGAAGTTGTCGCAATTGGGCGTGGTCAACGGGTCGCGTGCGTGTTCGTCGAGTATCTCGCGTACATGCGCAGCCCATTCGGTCTGGCTGAATTCGCTGCGCCCGGAGCATACGATGCGCAGCTCCGGGGTCAGCAGGCCGGCAGTCTCGAGATGGTAGAGCGCTGGCAGCAGCTTGAGCTGGGCCAGGTTGCCGGTGGCCCCAAAGATGATCAGGGTACAGGCTTCAGTCATCTACGGCTTCCTCGCGACGGTCGTCGGTCCAATGGGTGTGCCAGCGTTGGCCGGCTGGCCGGTCGCTGCGCTGGTAGGTGTGTGCCCCGAAATAGTCGCGCTGGGCCTGCAGCAGGTTTGCCGGGACACGGGCGCTGCGATAGCCGTCATAGAAACTCAGGGCCGCGCTCAACGCTGGTGTTGGGATACCAGTGCGCACGCCCAGGACCACCGCCTCACGCCAGCCGGATTCGGCGGCGCGCAGTGCATCGGCGAAGAAGCGGTCGAATGGCAGCGCTGGCAGCGCCGGGTCGCGCTCGAAGGCCTGCTTGATGTCGTCGAGGAAGCGGCTGCGGATGATGCAACCGGCGCGCCACAGCAGCGCGATGTCACCGTAGTCGAGCTGCCAGCCGTATTCGGCAGCGGCGGTGCGCATCTGCAGAAAGCCCTGGGTGTAGGAAATGATCTTGGCGGCATACAGGGCATCGCGAATCGCATCCAGCTTGGCGTAGGCATCGTCCGGGGCCAGCGGGTGCAGGCCGCCGAGGTGTTCGGCCAGGGCCACGCGTTCTTGTTTCAGCGCGGACAGGGTGCGTGCGTAAACTGCTTCGGTGATCAGGGTGAGCGGCACGCCGGTTTCCAGCGAGTCGATCGCGGTCCAGCGCCCGGTGCCTTTCTGGCCGGCACTGTCGAGGATGTGGTCGACGCGCAAGCTGCCGTCCGGCTCGCTCACACGCAGGATGTCGGCCGTGATCTCGACCAGGTAGGAACCGAGTACGCCTTTGTTCCAGGCGGCGAACGTGTCGGCGATCGCGTCCGGCGGCATGCCCAGTCCGTCGCGCATCAGCTGCCAGGCCTCGGCGATCAGCTGCATGTCGCCATACTCG
>JAGRHE010000378.1 GCA_020445165.1 Gammaproteobacteria bacterium | reverse complement strand
CAACGGCATCACCGTTTCCAACGAGGTCTGGGAACAGATGAAGCCGCACGTTCCAAAGCAGGCCGATGGCAAGCCGCAGCACCCGATCAAGGCTGATTACCTGAAGCCGGTCGTCGACAAGTACAAGGCCGAGGGCAAGCCGTTCAAGATGGGCATGGTGTTCCCGGTGTCGACCCACAACTACGAGCTGCGTTACTGGCTCGCGGCCGGTGGCATCCACCCCGGTTACTACGCGCCGCACAAGGGCGATATCGCCGGAACCCTGCAGGCCGACGCGCTGTTGTCCGTCACACCGCCGCCGCAGATGCCGGCCACGCTCGAAGCCGGGACGATCTATGGCTACTGCGTCGGCGAGCCGTGGAATCAGCAGGCTGTGTTTAAAGGCATCGGGGTTCCCGTGATCACCGACTACGAAATCTGGAAGAACAATCCAGAGAAGGTATTCGGTATGACGAAGGAATTCACCGAGCAATATCCGAACACCACGGTGCGTGTCGTCAAGGCACTGCTGCGAGCGGCCAAGTGGTTGGATGCGAACGACAACGGTAACCGACCCGAAGCGGTCAAGATCCTGTCGCAGCCCAACTACGTTGGTGCCGACTATGACGTAATCGCGAACTCGATGACCGGCACGTTCGAGTACGAGAAGGGTGACAAGCGCTCGGTACCCGATTTCAACGTTTTCTTCCGTTACAACGCAACCTATCCGTACTACTCGGACGCAGTCTGGTACCTGACCCAGATGCGCCGCTGGGGTCAGATCGCCGAGCCGAAGACGGACAGCTGGTATGACCAAGTCGCCAAGTCGGTCTACCGACCCGATATCTACAAGACGGCGGCCATGGAGCTGATCGCCGAGGGTCACATGACTGCAGACGAGTTCCCGGACTTCACCAGCGAGAGTGGCTATCGCGCGCCGCAGAGCGAGTTCATCGACGAGGTGACCTTCGACGGCAGCAAGCCGAATGACTACCTGAAGTCGTTCTCGATCGGGCTCAAGGGCGACCAGATCCTGTAAGACGTGGTTGGTCGGGGTCAGCTGACCCCGGCTGTCCAGGATGTACAAGATTCATTTTCGGGAGAGACGCCATGCTCGGTGCGATCCGTAACCGCAAGACCTTCGAATTCAGTGCGCTCGACCGCGCATTGGAATACCTGTCCGGCGAGAAGTTGGCGAAAAAGAGCCTGAAGCTCGCGCAGAACCTACTCGTACCGCTCGCTGCGATCCTGGTTTTCCTGATGCTGTGGGCGGCCGGCGCCAAGCAGGTGCAGACCTCGCTCGGCGAACTGCCCGGTCCGGCAAAAGTCTGGGAACAGAGCCAGGTGCTGTACGACGAGCACCGTGCCGAGCGTGACAAGGAAGGGGCATTCTACGAGCGCATGCAGACGCGGATCGACAAGGCCGTCGCCGCCGGCAAGTCGCAGGAACAGATCGACAGAATGGAGGCGCGCAAGTACACCGGCAAGGCTACCTTCATCGACCAGATCTTCACCAGCCTGTGGACGGTGCTGACCGGCTTCGTCATCGCGTCGCTGATCGCGATCCCGATCGGTGTCGTGATTGGGATGAGCCATACGCTGTACCAGGCGTTCAATCCGATCATCCAGGTATTCAAGCCGGTTTCGCCGCTGGCCTGGCTGCCGTTGGTCACGATGGTGGTGTCAGCGGTCTATATCAGTGACGACCCCTGGTTCTCCAAGTCGTTCCTGAACTCGGCGATCACGGTCACTCTGTGTTGCCTGTGGCCGACCATCATCAATACCGCGGTCGGGGTTTCCGGCGTCAGCAAGGACCTGATCAACGTCAGCCGTGTGCTCAAGCTGAACTGGTTCACCAAGACCACCAAGATCATCCTGCCTTCGGCCATCCCGATGATGTTCACCGGTCTGCGCCTGTCGCTCG
>JAGRHE010000377.1 GCA_020445165.1 Gammaproteobacteria bacterium | reverse complement strand
GGCGACGTTCCCGCGATTGGTATCAATATTCGTGCCACCGCCCCTCCGCCGGGGCGGTTGGACAAGGTCAGTTCACCACCGTGGTGCTGCACGATGCCCAGGCTAATGGACAGGCCGAGCCCTGATCCCTCGCCCTCCGCCTTGGTCGTGTAGAAGGGATCGAACAGGTGATCGGCCTGCGCCCCCGCCAGGCCGGACCCACGATCCATCACCTCGATCGAGCACATATCACCGTCACGGGTCAGGCGGACTTCGACAGTGGCACCAGCGGGGCTCGCCTGGGAAGCGTTTTCCAGCAGGTTGCGCAGCGCCCGCTGCAGCAGGTGGTAGTCGCCCTCCAACTCGCACGCATCGACGATGTCTACCTTGACGTCGACACCGCAGGCCCGGCACTCCTTCTCGGCCAGTGCCAGGGTATCGCGCAACCATGCAGCGGCATCGAAGCGGCTGATCTCCGCGCCGATCTCGCGACCGAAATTCATGATCGAATGCACGGTACGCGCGGCACGCTCGCATTCCTCGCGAATCGAACCCACGTCGCTGCGCAGGTCCGCTGCATCGGGGGGAAGCTGGCGTTCGATCAAGGTCGTCAACGACAGGATGGTGTTCACCGGATTGCTGATCTCGTGCGCAATACCGCCAGCCATGCGGCCGAGCGAGGCGAGACGCTGACTGCGGTGCTGCGCCACCATGGCCTGGTCGCGTTCGCGCTCGGCTGCCTGCAACAGGTCCACCATCTCGTCGAACGCCTGGCCGGCGGCGCGGATTTCGTCCGGGCCCTGCAGGCGCAGGGTCTGCTTGCGCTCACCGCGCGCGAATGCCGTCATCCCGTCGACCAGTTGCAGAACCGGACGGACGACCTGGCGTGCCGCGCCGCTTGCGAGAAACAGGCTCAGTAGCAAAGTCGCCAGCACGCTAACAAGTATGCCGAAGCGGATCTTGCGAAACGGCGCTGTCAACTGATCACGGTCGATGCGCAGCACGATCATCCAGCTGATCAGACGATCGGGATACGGCAGAAACTCCTGGAAATAGACACGCGTGGCGCTCTCCCGGTCATCGAAAATACCGTTCGATGCGAGTTCCAGTTGTGCGGCGAGATTCGGGTGCAGAGCTGCCACAGGCTGGGCGTCCAGGCGCACGCTCCACAGGTCGATCGCGCTCGCCTCGTCGTAAAGCAGCAGGCCCTGGCGCGTGCCGCGGCGTGGATCGTATTCGATCAGCATAAGCTGGGCGTCGAACGAGCGCGGCGCGACTTGCAGCACGCGGTTGATCGGCCCCAGCGGCGGATCGATGGTCAGGTAACCGATCACGCCCGCGTCATCACTCAGCGGATACACCATGTTGTATACCGGCATCTGTCCCTCCCTGCCAGCGACGAACATGTTGCGTGGCAGGAGGATGCTGGCTGATGTTCCGGCAGGCAGGGCCTCCAGCTCGGCGGCGAACTGGGTATCGTCCGGTTCCGACTCGACATAGGTCAGCGCACCCATGCCGTCGAAGCTCGCCGGCACACTCTGCGCCTCGCTGACCTTGACCAGCGTGTTGCCCGAGGTATCGAGTACGCGCACCGTATCCAGGCTGATGCGCACCGACTGGAAGGTCTCGAGAAACCGGTTCAGCTCGGCACGGGCGGGCGCCAACGTCTCGGCCGGCGCGCCGCGCTCGACCCGGCGCATGGCGTCGCGCAAGTTGCGGACGGCAGGCACTGCCGCCAGTCCACTGACCAGGTCGCGCTCGACCAGCAGGCGCCGCTCGATGACGGCGGCAACGCTGGCAAGGTTACGCACCATGTCGTGGTCCGCACGCTCGAGGAAGCGCTGCTCGATCCATGCCGTCGCAGCAAGGCCGAGGATCGCCAGGGGCACGAAGGCCGCCGGGAACAGCCACAGGAAAAAGTGGTTCTTG
>JAGRHE010000376.1 GCA_020445165.1 Gammaproteobacteria bacterium | reverse complement strand
TCGCCACCTTGTGAGTCTCGACGGGATCCATGGTGTTGATGAAGCCGAGAACCACGCCTTCGTTCCAGGTCTCGGTGTTGACGAAAGAGTCCATGTCGCCGGCCGAGGTCATCGCTTCGAGCAGGCCGTTGTACATGCGTACGATCTCGGTCGGGCTGCGGTCGTCGTTCGGGTCCAGCGAGAGCAGGTACTCGCGGTTTGGCACCCGCAGGTCGCTCAGCTTGGTCGGCTCGCCCGGTTCGGCGGTCAACAGCATGTTCACGAGGCGGACATATTGCGTGTACGAGCCGGTATAGCCGATGAACTCGTGCGCACGCATCCAGTTTTCCATCTTCTCCAGGTCGGTGTGCAGCTCGACGCTGTTGAACACGCCCTGCGCGCCGCAGGCATCGGTGTCCCAGCAGCCCAGTTCCTCCTTGTACTTGTTACACATCTGCACCTTCTGGGTACGATCCTCGATGTCGTAGATCGCGTCCGGGAAGTAGGTGTCGATACAACCCCGGGTGTTCGGCTCCCGGCCGCGAATCGGAATCGATACCGAGATGACCCCCGGCATGATCTCGTTCAACTGAACCAGGTCCTTCCAGGTTGGCGAGCTGCCCTTGAACGCGGCACGGGCATAGTTGATGCCCTTCTCCACGCCGGGCATGTAGTCGTTTTCCTGGCTCAGCTTGATCGCGTCTTCCGGCTTGCCTTCCCAGTTCATCAGGTTGGTGTAATAGGCCGAGCCGGCGAATACCAGCACCGCGACACCGATCGGCAGCCATTTCCCGGGCCCCGATATCAGCCGGGTGAGAAAGCCGCCAACCGTGGTTTCCCAGCCATGGCTTTCCATCGTCTTGCAGGATTCCTGCGTCGGCGGGAACACCGTCAGCAACAGCGGGATCAGCGTGGTCGTCGTCAGCAGCAGCGTGAGCATGCCGAACACGCCGAAATAGGCGTAGTCCTTGTAGAAGGAGATGTCGACCGTCGCCAGCGTCGCGAATCCGACCATGTCGGTCACGATCGACAGGGTTGCCGGGATGATGGTGTGCCGGATCGCCTCGCGGCTGGCCAGCATGCAGTCGCCGCTCTGGCCATGTTCGAGCAGGAAACGCCGGGTGACCTGCACCGAGTGGCCGATACCGATCGCCAGCAGCAGCATCGGCGTCAGCACCATCATCGTGGTCAGCTTGAACTCGGTGTAGCCCATCAGGCCCAGGGTCATCACGATCGTGGCGCCCACGCCCAGCAGCGGGAACGTCGCGCCACGCCAGGAACGGAATTCAAACCACAGGACCAGGATGACGATCGCGATGGAAATGGTGAACAGCCACCACTTGTTCACCAGATCGAGCAGCATGTAGGCGAGGAAGTACGGTTCACCGGCGGTCATGAACTCGACCCGATCGCCGTACTCGGCCTCGAACTCGTCCACGATCTGGCGCACTTCCCGCACCCAGGACAGGTACTCCGGCTTCACCTCGTCGGTGTAGTCACCGATGATGAAAGTCGCCTTGGTGGTGCAACCCTCGTGCGCCAGGAAGTCGCATTTCTTGCCGTTCTCGTCCTCGAAGTGCAGCAGCATCGGCCCCATGGCGGGGTTGCTCTCCAGACCGCGCCGCAGGTAATCGAGTTGTTCCTGCGCCCGTTGCGGATCCGTGGTGTCGATTCCCTCGACCGGGATCAGGCGCTTGAACTGGAGATCACCGCTCTCCGTGACGCCCATGTATTTGATCTTCTGGGACGCCAGATCGATGAAGTTCTCCGGCGAGGCGTGCGGCAGTTCCACGACACGGTTGTGCAGCGCCTGGACCATGTTGATGTACCAGGGCTGATAGATGTCGCCTTCCTTGACGCGCATGCCCCAGACCATCAGGTTGCCCATGCCGAACTTGTGCTCGCCATACAGGTTGGTGGCGACGTAGCGGTTGGTCGGC
>JAGRHE010000375.1 GCA_020445165.1 Gammaproteobacteria bacterium | reverse complement strand
CATCTTCATTTCCCACGACCTCGACGAAGCGATGCGCATCGGTGACCGCATCGCGATCATGGAAGGCGGGCGGGTCGTGCAGGTGGGTACGCCGGACGAGATCCTGCGCAATCCCGAAGACGAATACGTCAGCGCGTTTTTTCGCGGCGTCGATGTCGCGACCGTGTTCCGCGCGCGCGACATCGCACGCAAGACCCAGGTCACCGTGATCGAGCGGCATACCGACGGTGTGCGCCGCGCGATCCAGCGACTCAGGGACTACGACCGCGAGTACGGTTACGTGATCGACAAGGGGCAGCGCTTCCATGGCGTGGTCTCGGTCGAAACCCTGAGTGCGGAGCTGAAGGCGGACGAACCGACGCTGTCGCGTGCCTATCTCGACGATGTGCAGACGCTGGATGCCGACACGCCACTGAACGAGTTGATCGGCGCTGTCGCGGCATCGTCATACGGGCTGCCGGTAGTCGACGAGGATGAACGCTACGTGGGTGTGGTCTCGAAGGCCTGCCTGCTGCAGACCCTGGACAGGGAGACGGTCTGATGGCTGACCAGGAGACACAGGCGGCGAACCCCTGGGCCGCAGCACCGCAGGAACCTGCCGCGACGAATCCTTGGAGTGCGCCCGCCGAGGCGGCCGCTGACGCCGCCGACACGGCCAACCCCTGGGGGGAATCGGCCGTCGATACCGTTGACACCGCCGGCGACTGGCTGGCCGGCGCTGCACCCGCGCCGACCGACACCCCGATCGACTGGCTGCACCCGTTCCAGGATGCGGTGATTCCGCTCGGCAACTGGGTCGACCACGGGCTGGAGTGGCTGGTCGAAAACTTCCGCGGCGTGTTCCAGGCGGTGCGCTGGCCGATCGACGCGACGCTGTCCGGCATTGAGTCGGCGCTGCTGGCGGTACCGGACGTGATCATGCTGCTGATCCTTGCACTGCTCGCGTGGCAGGCATCCGGCGTGCGCCTGGCGGTCGGTGCGCTGATCTCGATGGCCTTCGTTGGCCTGATCGGCGCCTGGCCCGAGGCGATGGTCACGCTGGCGCTGGTGATCACGTCGGTGTTTTTCTGCCTGGTGATCGGGCTGCCTACCGGTATCTGGTTGGCGCGCAGTGAGCGCGCGACCCGCATCATGCGACCGATCCTCGACGCGATGCAGACAACCCCCGCATTCGTCTACCTGGTGCCGGTCGTGATGCTGTTCGGCATCGGCAATGTGCCCGGCGTGGTCGTCACCATCATCTTCGCGTTGCCACCATTGATCCGTCTCACCAGTCTCGGTATCCGCCAGGTACCGTCCGACCTGGTCGAGGCGGCGCGTTCGTTCGGCGCCTCGCCGCGCCAGCTGCTGCTCAGAGTACAACTGCCGCTGGCCATGCCGACCATCATGGCCGGGGTCAACCAGACGCTGATGCTGGCGCTGTCGATGGTCGTGATCGCGTCGATGATCGCGGTCGGCGGTCTCGGCCAGATGGTGCTGCGCGGTATCGGCCGTCTCGATATGGGGCTCGCGACCATTGGCGGTTTCGGCATTGTCATTCTGGCGATCATTCTCGATCGCATGACGCAGGCACTGGGCGAGGCACGCCGCGACAAGGGCGTCAGGCACTGGTACGAGAGCGGCCCGGTCGGGCTGGTACTCCGGCTCAGCGGCCGCCTGCCCGCGACCAAAAACGATTGACGCGAGGCAGCGCGGCCGTCCGAACAAACCTGTAGGAGGAACTTCCATGTATCGACATCTCAAACGACTGCTGCTGGCCTGTGTGCTCGGTGCTGCGTTCATGGCAACCGCCAGCGCGGCCGAACTGCCGGGCACGGGGGTCGAGGTGCAGCCGCTGAAGAGCTCCATCGCCGAAGAGACCTTCCAGACGCTGCTGGTCATGAAGGCGCTGGAAGAGCTCGGTTACGACGTCAAACCGATCAAGGAGATCGAATACGC
>JAGRHE010000374.1 GCA_020445165.1 Gammaproteobacteria bacterium | reverse complement strand
TGCAATACATCCACGACCAGACCGACTGCTGGCTCGAGGTGACCACTTTGCTGATCCCCGGCCAGAACGACAGCGATGCCGAGCTCGAACGGCTGGCCGAATGGTACGCACAGCACCTCGGGCCGGACGTGCCATTGCATTTCTCAGCCTTCCACCCCGACTACAAGATGACCGACATCCCGGCGACCCCGGCCGCCACCCTGCAGCGGGCGCGGCGCATCGCCATGCAGGCCGGCCTGCACTACGTGTACGTCGGCAATGTGCACGACCGCGATGGCGACAGCACTTGGTGCCCGGGCTGTGGCAAGCGTGTGATCGGACGCGACTGGTACGAACTCGACGAGTGGCACATCCGTGACGGCAAATGCGCGCACTGCGGGCACGCGATCGCCGGCGTGTTCGAAGACCGGCCGGGAGACTGGGGGCGCAAGCGGATGCCGGTGGCGATGCATGCGACAGCGTCGGGTTGACCGCGCAGCGGCGTTTTCCAGTCCGCCAAATTTAGAGGCCCCGGAATGACCGGGGCCTGATCTCCTTTCCGAGGGGAGAGTTAACGGGTGCTTTTCGGCCCCGCACCTGTCTCAGCGACCGTATCCGGGTGTGCTTGAACAAGTTGCGAAGGCGGTTCGCGCCAGCCGACGTCGCGCGCGCCCGTCCCCGCCTGGTGCAGCAGCGGCCCCGACGCCCGCTCATGGTGCAGTCTGTCCCGACGCCTGGATACAAGTACCTGAAAGATCGTCTTTTCCTGTCTGGTATGGCGGATGCATGCCCGCTTCCGGTCGGCAGCCGAAAGGTGTTGCTTGAACGGGGGGCGAGGTGAAAAAGTCTTTTGACCAGCCTGGGGCTGGCGGCTGGGCGGGGCCGATCGGCGCCACCCTGCAGGCTTGCAGCCCGCGCCAGCGGCGCCGGCTGCGGATCGTGCAGGTAAACCTGGTCCTGTTGTCCCTGATGCAGGATCTGCAGCAGCACCGCGGACTCAGCGGCGCCGTGCTCGACCGCCAGGACGCGTTTCGCGACGAACGCATTGCCGTGGCCGCGAAACTGCAACGGTCGCTGATCGCGATCGGCGACCAGTATGGTGACCGGCACGCCGTGTTCCGTTCCGATGAGTGGCAGGCCCTGCTGGTGCGATGGCAGGCGCTGAGCGCCAATTGGCACGACCTGGATTTCGCGACCAACCTGACGGCGCACCGCGAGCTGGTCCTGAGCGTGGTCGCGATCGTGCAGACACTGGCCTTGCAACACATGAACTGCCTTGGTGAACGCCGTACCCGGATCGCCACCGAATGGACGCCGCTGGTCGAGCACCTGGGCATGCTGCGGGCACTTGGTCTGCACCGTCTCGGCACCCGGCCCGATATCGATGACGATCGCCTGCCGGGCGTGTTCCGTCACCACCTGCACGAACTCCGCTCAGTACTGGCCAGCGTGGCCGCCGAGGTCGGTGACGAATTGCCGCTGATGGATCGAAGCGCGCGCCTGGTGGAGGTCATTGTGGCATTGCGCGATGGCACCTCGCGTCAGACGCCGGCGTCCTATCTGCAACTGACAACACGCCACATCGACGATTGGTACGCGGCGATCCGCCGCGGCCTGCACGGCGATTGAATCGCGCTCAGGTCGCCCGTTCCGGCGCCCCTGTCGGCTCGTCGCCGTGGCTTGCCGCCGTCGCATTGTGATCCCGCGCCAGCAACAGGTAGACGGCGGGCACCACGAACAAGGTGAACAGGGTGCCGATGCCCAGGCCGGTGGTGATCACGAGACCGATGTGGAAGCGGCTGACTGCGCCCGGACCACTGGCGGTCAAGAGCGGGATCATCGCCACCAGCATGGCCACCGTGGTCATCAGGATCGGGCGCAGGCGGATGGTCGAGGCACGCTCGATCGCCTCACGTTTGCTGGCGCCGTCGGTCTCCTGCAGCTGGTTGGCGAACTCGACGATCAGGATG
>JAGRHE010000373.1 GCA_020445165.1 Gammaproteobacteria bacterium | reverse complement strand
AAATTATTGTTCGCCGAAACTTAGCGCTTGATCTGGCGCAGGGTGCGCTCGGACCAGAGCGATTCGGACTTGTCGGTGTTCCACTTGATGACGTCGCGCGGAATGACCGCCCAGGTTTCGTGGTTGGTATCCAGCGTCTTGCCGTACCAGGAGACCCAGTACTGGGCACGCGGGTCGTCCAGCCCCATGGAACCCCAGGCACGGTCGATGTATTTGATCTTCTTGCCGTCCTTGAAGTACTCGGTGCGGTAATCCGCGAAGGTCTTGGTGTCGACGTAGCTGACCCGATAGTCGTACCACCAGCTCGGGAACTTGGTGGTGCTCTTCAACAAGTAGACCTGTTTGCCCTTGGCATCGCAGAACTGCCCCGGCAGGTTGCCCATGTACTTGTTGCGCTGAGCCTCCGGCACATCCATCACATGCAGGCAGTCGTTGAAGGTCTCGGTGCCGGTGACTTCGTGGGTCTCGTGCTCGGGCTTACGCAGGGTGACGTCGCCGAAGGTGAAATCGGAACCGCCCCAGGCATCATCGTGCGCCGGCTCGGCGAAACGACGAATCTTGCGCAGTGCCGGCAACCAGATGGCGTATTCCTGGCTCTTGCCGGCCTCGGAGAAGTCGGTGATCAGCATGCCGGTGCCGCGCAGCTTGCCCGAGCGGAAGATCGCCAGGTCCTGGGCCTTGATTGCACCTTCGCCCGATTCGTTGGTCAGGTAGCGCTCGAGGGTGTTGGTGGTCGGCGTCTTGCCTTCGCCCTTGATGACGAGGACGGTGATGTCGTCCTTCTGCTCGGTGATTGCGTAGTTCTTGAACGCGTAGAAATGGTTGACGAAGTAGACCTGGTCCATGATCTTGTCGGCGGTCAGGTTGCCGCTGGGATAGGGAAGGTCCTTGGGGACGCCGGCGGTGGCGTTGAAGGAAACGGTCGCTGCCAGGGTGAAAGCGGCTGCGGCGACCTTGAACGGATGTTGCATGGTGGCTCCTCTCTGCGCACGGGGTGCTTGACGCACAAGTGCATGCCGGAAAACCGGCACACGGTCATTGTGAATGTTCAAAATGCTGCCAAGCCGAGAGAAACTGCCCGCCGATGGCGGTTCAAGCTCCAGTCTTTTATTTCTGATTCAACGGCTTGACCGCAACATATTACACACGCGTCACAAGCGCGCCAATGGATTCAATGGCAACTATTGAGTTTCGACAATAAAGGGCGAAATTCAGGTTCCGCGCCGGCCGGCGCGGAACCTCGGGAGGGAATCAGGCGGGCTTGAGCGGGCGGCGGCCGATGCTGTAATGAGCGAGGCCGGCACGCGCGACCGCCTGCGGGTCGTACAGGTTGCGGCCGTCGAAAATTGCCGGGTGCCTCAACCTCGACCGGATGTCGGCGAAATCGGGGCTGCGGAACTCGATCCATTCGGTCACCACGGCCAGCACGTCGGCGCCGTCGAGGGCCTCCTCGGCATTGGCGCAGATATGAAGATCGGCGCGATCGCCGTAGATGCGGCGCGCCTCTTCGTGCGCGATCGGGTCGAACGCGCGAACGCTGGCGCCGGCATCCCACAGGGCCTCCATCAGGGTGCGGCTGGATGCCGCGCGCATGTCGTCCGTGTTCGGCTTGAAGGCCAGACCCCACAGCGCAATGGTTTTGCCAGCCAGGTCGCCGCCGAAGTGCTCACTGATCTTGTGGAACAGCAGTTCCTTCTGGCGATTGTTGACCGCCTCGACCGCGGTCAGCAGCTGTGGCTGGTAGCCGACCCCGATCGCTGTCTTTTCCAGGGCCTGCACGTCTTTCGGGAAGCAGGAGCCCCCGTAGCCACAGCCAGGGTAGATGAACTGGAAACCGATGCGTGGGTCAGAGCCGATGCCGATGCGCACTTTTTCGATGTCGGCGCCGAGGATCTCGGCCAGGTTCGACAATTCGTTCATGAAGCTGATCTTGGTCGCCAGCATCGCGTTG
>JAGRHE010000372.1 GCA_020445165.1 Gammaproteobacteria bacterium | reverse complement strand
GACGTGACCTTCGCCGTGGATCGCGCCGGGCAGGTCGGCGCCGACGGCGCGACCCATGCCGGCAGCTTCGATCTGAGCTATGCGCGCTGCATACCGAACATGGCGATCCTGGCGCCGGCTGACGAGGCGGAGTGCCGGGCGATGCTGCACACGGCCTACCTGCATCCGGGGCCGGCGCTGGTCCGTTACCCGCGTGGCGCCGGCTGCGGTGCGGTGCCGGACAAGGCGCTGACCACGCTGCCCTGGGGGCGGGCCGCCAGCGTGCGCGAGGGGCACGATGTGGCGATCCTGGTGTTCGGCACCCTGCTGCCGTCGGCGCTCGACGTGGCCGGCCGGATCGATGCCTCCGTGGTCAACATGCGCTTCGTGAAACCCCTGGATGAGGCCATGGTGCTGCGGATCGCAGACAGCCACCGCTTGCTGGTGACGCTCGAAGAGAATGTCGTCCAGGGTGGCGCCGGTTCGGCTGTCAACGAGTGTCTGCAGGCGGCGGGGAGGGCGATGCACGTACTCAATCTCGGCCTGCCGGACCGCTTCATCGAACAGGCCAGCCAGACCGAGCAACTGGAAATGGCCGGGTTGTCGCCGGCGCGAATCGAACAGCGGATCGTCGATGCCCTGGCTGCGCTCAGCGCTGATCCGTCGCCGCCGGTCGCCGGGCGCTCAGCTGAAAAGGGTTAGCACGCCGGTATAACCGTACAGGCGGTTGTGTGAAATTTCGCCGTTGGCATAAAAGCCGGCAAGCGGCACATCCCCGAGCAGTTCGCGGACCAGTTTCATCTCGGCCGAGTCGTCGCCGAACTGGTGGCGTCCACGCCCCAGGCAGGAAAAGTACAGGCCACCACGTGCCGGCCCAGCGAGCCTGTTCTTCAGGTGCGTGATCATGCGTTCGAGGTCGGCGCGCGCCGTATCCGGGTCGCGCCGCGCGAACTGGATCTCCATGCCCGGTTCGACCAGATCGCCGATCGCGACCAGGCCGCGTTCCGGGTCGAGGCCGATCAGGTTGCGCACCAGGTAATCGCCGGTGTCCGAACCGTTGACCGGCAGTGCCACGAAGATCAGGCCGCCGACCTGGTTGAGGTCGCTGGCCAGCTCCTCGCCGATCGATTCCCTGAACACGTCGAGCGCGGGGCGGTCATCGATCGTCTCGATGATATTGCGCTGGCAGCGCGTCACCCGGTGGCGCTCGCCGATAAGGCTGCAGCCCTGCGTGAGGCCGGTGCTGATCGCGACCGTCCCGCTGAACAGCACACCGGACACACCGCCGTTGACGGCGCGATCGGCAATCTGCACCGGCAGTTGCGAGGCCGATGCGATGCCACCGACTAGGAAACCGCCCTGCAGTCCGTCGCTGAGTGCGACCAGCTGGTCCGGAAGCTGCGCGGATCCGGGGTCGCCATGCACGACAGCGACCGAGGCCAGGCTCTTGGCGCGCCACGCCGCGGTTGCCGAGAGCCACTCCGAGGGATCGTTGACGAGCGTGGGGATGATCCGAAAATCGTCGTTTCCCAGAGGCGTGATCAACGCCGCCAGTGCCGGCTCCTCATAGGTTTCGCGACCGTTACTGCACAGCCCGAGACCGACGCACCCGACCCAGTGCGGGATGTGACTGTGGTTGCGCAGGTAATCGACGATGCGGTCGCTGTCGGCGGCCACTTCATCGGCAATGTAGAGAAAGGCGAGTTGCCCGCTGTCGTCGGGATCGAGTCTTGCCAGCAGGCGATCGCACAGGTCGCGCCAATCGCTGCCGGTGACGTGGATGCTGGTGTAAGCGGGCATGGGGATGTGACGCGGCGGCGGGCGGCCGCCGCGCCGGTCGGACTCAGAGGCCGCGCTGGTCCATCATCTTGTCGATGATAGGGGCGAAGATGACTTCCATGGCGAAGCCCATCTTGCCGCCCGGTACCACGATGCTGTTGCGACGCGACATGAACGAGCCGTTGATCATCGACAGCAGG
>JAGRHE010000371.1 GCA_020445165.1 Gammaproteobacteria bacterium | reverse complement strand
TGAGTCCCAAGCAAAATCGCGAGATCCCCCCGTTGCGGCATGACGTGGTGCATGCCTTGAAGCGGGATTTTCCCCGGCTCGAGTTCATCGTGAACGGCGGCTTCAAGACCCTGGCCCAGGTGCGCCAGGAACTGGGCCACGTCGACGGCGTGATGATCGGTCGCGAGGCCTACCAGAATCCCTGGATCCTGGCCGATGCCGACCGGCGGGTGTTCGGTGACACCGATCAGCCCCGGCAGCGGGCCGACGTCGTCTCGGCGATGCGGCCCTTCCTCGAACGTCTGCACCAACAGGGCGTGCCGATACACCGCGTGACGCGCCACATGCTCGGCCTTTTCCAGGGACAGCCCCGCGCGCGTGCCTGGCGTCGTCACCTGTCACAGCAGGCGCATCGTCCTGGGGCCGGCCCCGAGCTGCTCGACGAGGCCCTGGCACAGGTGCTGGAACCCGTCTCCGAGCGCTAACCGACTGTTTTATGGTCTAATCCTGGCTGAAACGATAAGAACTGGCCGGCTCGGCGGCACGCCGGGCACGGGCAAGACCGATGCGGATGACCGCAATCGCTCGCCAATCCTGCGTCACCGACAAGTGCCAGATATAAAGGAGGCCCCGTGCCGCGTAAAACCCAGCACTGGCTGTTATTGCCAGCAACACTGCTGCTTGCCGGCCGGATCGCCGTGGCAGCCGACCCAGCTCACCTGCAGCGCCTTGCTGATACGGGGCGATGCCCGCAGTGCGACCTTTCGGGGGCAAACCTCTCTTCGATGCGGCTGATGAGCGCCGACCTGGCCGGGGCCGATCTGCGCGGCGCCACTCTACGCAAAACCATCCTGTTTCGCGCCGACCTCAGCAACGCGGACCTGCGTGGCGCCGATCTCGAACAGGCCAGCCTGGGCAGGATCAACCTGGTTGGTGCCCAGCTGCAACAACTCGACCTGAGCAACGCGCGTCTCGCGCATTCGAACCTGCGCGGCGCCCAGCTGCAGGGGAGCAAGCTGAGCAAGGCGATGCTGGAACACGTCGACCTGCGCGACGCCGACCTCGCGGGGGCGGACCTGAGCGAAGCCACTCTGCGCCACGCCAAATTGGATGGAGCGAACCTCGAACGCGCCAACCTGCGCAACGCCGATCTGCGGCAACTGGACATGCACCGGGTGCGCAGCCTGCGCGATAGCGATATGTCCGGAACACGCTTCCATAACAGCCGACTCGACGGCCTGGACATGACCGGCGCCCGGCTCGAGGGTGCCGACATCAGTGCGACCGACATGTCGCAGGTGCGCATGGATGCGGTTGCCATGAGCGGAGTAAAGATACGCAAGGTGGACCTGAGCCAGGCTTCGCTGGCCGGGGCAGACCTGCAGCGCGCCGATATCATCGGGATCAAGCTGACCGGGGCGAACATGCAATCGGTCAATGCATCAGGCGCCATCCTGCAGGGCAACCTGATCGGTGCAGACTTCAGCGACGCCAAGCTGCACGGAACCGATCTCGCAGGTGCAAATCTCAAGGACGCGAAGCTGCACAAGGCAGACCTGACGCGCGCCAATCTATCCTCGAGCAACCTCTATGCCGCCGACCTCAGCGGGGCGACGCTGGCGCATACCAACCTCAGCAATGCCAACCTGCGCGAAGCCAGGCTCGAAGATGTCGAACTGGGCAGCGCTGTGCTCGACGGCGCGCGCGGTGTGCCTGCGCAAGACGCTCGCTGACAGACCACCGCGCTAACGGATGATGATCTCCGGCCCCATCAGCGTGGTCGGCAACCAGGTCGAGATCGCCGGTACATAGGTGACGATGATCAGGAACAGGAACATGATCGCGACCCACGGCAGGGCCGCCTTGATCACGCGCCCGATCGACATCTGCGCCACGCCCGCGGTCACGAACAGGTTCAAGCCGACCGGCGGCGTGATCATGCCGATCTCCATGTTCACGACCATGATGATGCCCAGGTGG
>JAGRHE010000370.1 GCA_020445165.1 Gammaproteobacteria bacterium | reverse complement strand
GCAGGGTTAGCGGCCACGACTGCCAGCTTGGTAGCCGATGTGTTCAACCTGAGATTGAGGTTCCCATGAGAATCCGTTCATTCCCAATTTGGCGGGCGGTCGGCTGGGAGAGGCTCTGCAATCCTCCAGGGGTGCAAAAGAAAAAGCCCGCGCGTGGCGGGCTTGTTCTCTATGCAGTTGGCTCCCCGGGTAAGATTCGAACTTACGACCAACGGATTAACAGTCCGCTGCGCTACCGCTGCGCCACCGGGGATTAATTGCGAGCGCGAAGGTTACGGTTTGACGGGGCTAATTGTCAATACCGGAAGCCTGTTGCGTGCCATCGGAACAGCCGGTTTTCCGTTCGGGAACGGTCCCTTGCCGGATATTCCGATGACACGCAGCCGAGATGGCGGCCCTGGTCAGCTGCAGTCGACTGCGCGGTTGTCGGGCAGGACGCGATCGACCCGGGCACGGCCGCTGCCGTAAAGGATTACGGCGCGGTTGGCGGCGGGGCTGCCACCGTGGCAGATGCTGAAGCTGGTGTTGGTGCTCCACGCGGCACCATCCGGGCGAAAGCTGATGGCCGGTCGCCCGGCAGTGCTGTGTATGTGCAGGCCCGGACCCTGTGCATCGCGCACCTGCAGCAGTTTTTCGTCCGGTTCGCGTTGCCGGTTGGAATCCGAATCGACGAATATGATGTAGCCGGCATGCCAGCTGTGCGGTTGGCCATTGCAGCTGTTTCCGTCGCTGCTCGGACAAAGGCTGATACGCCGGTTGCGTGTCACCGCGGTGCTGCGCGCGTAGCGCAGGTCCGCCAGCAGGCTGTTCGCCGCGGTGGTTACGCGGTTGCGCTCGTTGATACTGCCCCAACCAGGGGCCAGCAATGCCAGCGAGATGCTGACAACCGCGACGGTCGTGAGCAGTTCAATCAGGGTGATGCCGCGCGCGCGGCGGTGCGGTCGTTTTTCGACGTCCATGTCGTTGGCCTCCTTGCCATGTTCCGGCCCCCGTCCGTGGGTGCCGGTTTTTCACTTGTCCTGGCAGCGGCTTAGCCGGCCATGACCTTTTCCATCCTGTCGAGCGCCTTTTCCAGGTTTTCCATGCTCGTGGCGATCGAGATCCGGACATGCCCGCCGAGGCCGAAGGCTGTCCCGGGGACCAGCGCAACGCCGGCATTCACGATCAGATGTTCGGCCAGCTGAAGATCGTCGCCGACCCCGTCAATGGCGTCGATCATGCCGCGGACCGAGGGAAACACGTAGAACGTACCGTCCGTTTTCAGGCAGTCGATGCCCGGCATGCGGTTGAGTCGTTCGACCACGTAGTCGTGACGCTTCTTGAACTGCACCAGCATTTCGCGGATACAGTCCTGCGGACCGTTCAGCGCCGCTTCGGCCGCATATTGTGAGATCGATGTCGGATTCGACGTGCTCTGCGACTGGATCTTCTTCATCGCCTTGATGATCGTCGCCGGGCCGCCGGCATAGCCGATCCGCCATCCAGTCATCGAGTAGGCCTTGGACACGCCATTTAGGACCAGGATGCGGTCGGCCAGATCGGGGCAGGCGTTCTGGATGTTGACGAACGGCTGGTCGAGATCCCAGCGGATGTGTTCGTACATATCGTCGCTGGCGATGGCGACCTTCGGGTACTCGCGCAGCACATCGCCGAGAGCCTCCAGTTCTTCTGCCGAGTAGGCCATGCCGGTCGGGTTGGACGGGCTGTTGATCACCACCAGCCGCGTTCTGTCGGTCAATGCGCCGCGCAGCTGGGCCGGTGTGATCTTGAAATGCTGATCGGCCCCGGCGTGGATCAGCACCGGCACGCCGCCGGCCAGGATCGACATGTCGGGGTAAGAAACCCAGTATGGTGCCGGGATGATCACTTCGTCGCCCGGGTCGAGGATCGCCTGGGCCAGATTGTAAAAACTCTGCTTGCCACCACAGGACACCAGGATCTGCTCCGGGGTGTAGTCGAAGCC
>JAGRHE010000036.1 GCA_020445165.1 Gammaproteobacteria bacterium | reverse complement strand
GAGGCACCGCTGAGCGAAGTCGCCAACGTCGAGAAGATGATGCCGATGGACTTCATTTCCGACGACGGCTTCGGCATCACCGACAAGTGCCGCGAGTACCTGTACCCGCTGATCGAGGGCGAGGCCTACCCGCCGTACAAGGGCAACGGTCTGCCTGACTACGTCACCCTCAAGCTCAACAGCGTGGCACGCAAGCTGCCTGACTTCGAGCTCTGAAACCGCATCACACCGCGCCTCGACGGGCGGCGGGATGATCAGAACCCCGGCCCGGTGCCGGGGTTTTTTTGCGCAAAACGGGTATCGCCTGTGGATTACAGCGCGACGAATCCTGGCGTAACCTTGTGCCAAAGCTTCAGTCGCACAACGCAGCATGCAGTCCTTGCTGTCGACCATCGCAGCGGGCCAGCGGCGCAGACCCGCCATCGTCTTTCAGATGGACATCGCGGGCGGTAATCGACACTGACGGAGGTATCGAATGGGACGCCGGACCCTCGCAACACTCGTCATCCTGATCGGTCTGTTCGCGGTCGCCGGGGCGCTCTACAAAGAGCGCTTCAGTCTGCGCCTGATGCTGCTCGGTGAACAGGCCAGCGGGGTCATCGTCAAAGCCGTCGCCGTCGATGAGCAGGCCCTGTCGCGCTCGCGTTACAACCTCGCCGCCTCCGGACCCGATACCGTCTCCGTCTACAACCTGGTCGTGCAGTTTGCCGGCCCGCAGGGCACAACCGAATCGACGACACGGATGAGCTATTACGAGATCGATGACCTGGTCGCAGGGACGTTCAACATCGAGCCGATACGTGGCCGAACGGTCGCTGTCCGTTACCTGGAACAAGCGCCGTCGATCAGCGAGGTGGTGCACCCCTTGCCTTGGGAGACATTCTGGTACCCGTTGCTGATCGGCGCAGCCGCGATCGCGGGCGGAGGCCTGCTGATGCGCAAACCGCCCGCGACTGCCGCACACAGGGCGTAAAAGTCAGGAGCTAACAACCTGGTGGGTTGCCAGCAGGCGTGCAAACCCGTCGCTCACCCGCGAGCGGGATCGGACACCCCTACCTCAATGCCGCAGCGTGAGCTGGCCGTCGCGCTGGCTGAATTCGAGCTGGCGCAAGAAGCTCATGCCCAGCAGCACGGCATCGTCCGCATCCATCGATGGCAGGATCGATGCACGCACGTTACGCAGCGTGATCGCACCCAGTTGGACCTCGTCCAGAACCGTCTGCCAGACTGCGACCGGGCCGTTTGCGGTCTGGCTGATCCCGCCGCCGGTGCGCGGCAGGCGCAAACGGTCGGCCAGCGCCTCGGGCAGCGCCACATCGGTGGCACCGGTGTCGAGCAGGAAGGTGACCGGCACCCGGTTGATCGCACCGCCCGCCACGTAGTGCCCCCTGGAATTGCGATCGAGCACGACCTCGTGGACGCCGTCCTCGGCACGCTGCACCTGTGGCACGGCATTCGGGTTGAACTGGGCCTCGAGCACGTCGCGGAACAACAGGGTCAGCAGCGCGAGACCGGCGATCCATGCGACCAGCAGCATGTGGCGGCCAGCGCGCTGGGTGGAATCGGGTTTTTCCGGCTGGGTCATGGCGAACCTGTAGAGTTGATCAATGCCCGGGCATTCCGCCCACCATCTTGGAACCAGGCACCGCAGCGGAGTTCAAACCGGGTGCGACACGCGAGGCCACCATGCACGATGATGCCGAACTGATCTACATCCACGACCCGATGTGCAGCTGGTGCTGGGGGTTTCGGCCAACCTTCGAAAGCCTGTGCGCGCAGCTGCCGCGCGGGCTCGGCGTCAGGCGCCTGCTCGGTGGCCTGGCCGCGGACAACGACCAGCCGATGCCAGCCGAGATGCGCGCCTACCTGCAGGCCACCTGGCGGCGGATTGCCGAGCGCATTCCCGGTACCCGCTTCAATCATGCATTCTGGACGGAGTGCACCCCGCGGCGCAGCACCTGGCCGGCCTGCCGCGCCGTGATCGTCGCGCGCCAGCTCGACCCGGCCACCGAAACCCTCATGATCGACGCGATCCAGCGCGCCTATTACCTGCAGGCGCGCAACCCTTCCGAACACGAGACACTGATCGAACTGGCGGACGCGATCGGCCTGGATGCCAACGCTTTCCAGGCGCAACTGGACGCCCAGGTAACCCGGGCGGTGCTCGATACGGAAATGGCCGAGGCGCGAAGCATGGGTGCCGACAGCTTCCCGAGCCTGCGCCTGCGGCTGGCTGACCAGTACTGGCCGGTGCCGGTCGATTACACGCACTGCGCGCCGATGTTGGCAGCAATCAGGGAGCGGATGGCGGCCACCGAACCTGCCGACGAACGCTGACCGCTGCCGGCATTCAGCCCATCACGTTCGTGATGGGCTGACACCTGTCTAAAGCCTGGGTCTCGATACCGTGACGCTTACTCAGCGCAGCGGCATCGGCGGACGGTTGGGCGGCAGCATACCGTGTGGCATCTGTGGCCGCGGCGGCGGGGTCATGCGACGCATCTGCTGCATCCGCTGCTGGCGCATCTCGCGCATCAATTGGTTGCGGTAGTGCACGATCGCGCTCTGGCCGTTGGCGGCGACATCGTATACCAGCCACTCATCGCCCTTGCGGTAGAGGCGGAAATCGAGACGCGCCGGGTAGCTGCCCGGATTCAACACGGCTGCGGTCACCTGCGCGGTGCGCCCCCCATTGTCCATCCGCGGCGGCATGAAGCGGACCTGCTGGTTATCGTAACCGCCGAGCTTTTCGGCCATCTTGCCCAGGAACGACTGCTTGATCTGTGCAACCACGGTGGCGCGCTGTTCGTCGTTCATACGCTCGAACTGGCGTCCACCGGCGGACTCGGCCATGTATTCGAAATCGAAGAACGGCGCGATCTCGGCCTCGAGGAACGCTGCCAGCTCTTCGGCCGACGGCTGGTTGTCACCGCCCAGGAAGGCCTGCAACCTGTCCATGCCGTTACGCAGCGCAACCGCTGGAGTGGCCATCGCCTGCGGCGCCATCCTTGCCTGTCCGTAAGGCCCAGGTCCCATGCCCGGACCATATTGTGGAATGGCGTGAACCACGCTGCCGAGCAGCATGCCGGCCAACACCCAGTGAGCTGATTTCATCTACGTCCCCCGTTGAAAATGGTCCGGATCGCCTCTGCTGGTCGGCTCCCGGTGCCGGACGCTTGCCGCCGCGGCTGGCCGAAGGTTGCCAAGGCCGCCGGCGCATTGCAATGCGGGGTTTCCCCCCGCGCCGGTAAACATGGGCACCCGGTCACGGATGTTGCCACGACGGGCGGTGCAAAGCACTGGATAGGCAAGCGGCACCCGGATACGGAAGCCTCCGGCGGTGGAGCCACGTCCTGGTCAGGCGATACGGTCGTTCGGGAAGCGGGTCACGTTGTCGAACGACACGTTCCGCAGCGTTCCGCGCTCGGCCGGCCGCCCCATCAGGTAGCCCTGGCCGCGCGCAAAGCCGGCGGCGCGTACCGATTCCAGCGTGGCCTGGTCCTCGATGCCCTCGGCCACCAGGTGATGGCCTGATTCGAGGATCATCTGCGCCAGGTGCACCACCATGTTCGCCTGGTGGGGATCCTGCAGGCCCTGTATCAACGAGATGTCGAACTTGACCACGTCAACCGGCATGCTGGCCAGGTAGCGCACCGACGAGTAGCCGCTGCCGAAATCGTCCAGGGCGATATCGAAGCCAAGCGCGCGCAACCGGGTCAGGTTCTCGTTGGCCAGCCCGATCTGGGTGATCAACGCGGTCTCTGTGACCTCGATCATTACGCGGTAGTCCTTGAGCAGGGGAACGAACCCGCTCAGCCACTCGCAGACCTGATCCTGAACCAGGGTCGGGCCGGACAGATTGATCGAGACACCGGTGCCGGCACGCACCACGCCGTTCCCCAGGTCCTGCAGCACCTTGCGGATCACGGCCCGATCCAGCTCGACCTCGAGCCGGCGCGCCTCGATCACCGGGAAGATATTGGACGGCTGGATCAGCTCGCCGTCCTGCTCGATACGCACCAGCGCCTCGTAGTGGCAGATGTTGCCCTCGGTGAGATCGACGATCGGCTGGTAGTACATCTCCAGGCCCTTGCCGTAGACGACAGCGTCGTAGACCGCCGTGTTGACCCAGCTCGAGAACAGGCCTTCGGAATCGCGTGCCAGCGCCTCGCTGAACATGACCACGTTGGCGTGGCCGGGACGCTTGGCACGGTACATCGCCACGTCGGCCTTCCATTGCAGGGTCTGCAGGTCTTCCAGGTCGTCGATGCGGGCGATGGCCAGGCCGGCGCTGATGCGCATCGGCTCACGGATGCCGAGCTTGCTGAAATCATGATGCACGATTTTCTCGTGACAACGCTCGGCGATGCGCAGCGCCGACGATTCGTCGCAGTCGAGCAGGATCACGGCGAACTCGTCGCCACCGATCCGGAACAGCTCCTCGCCCTTGCGCAGCACCGAACTGATACGGTCGGCGATCGCCTTGAGCACCTGGTCGCCGACGCTGTGGCCGTAGGTGTCGTTGATCGCCTTGAAATGATTGACGTCGAACAGCGCGAAACAGACGTCCACGGTGCGTGCGCCCGGCGTGCGCGGGAGATTGCGCATGAACTCCTCAAAGGCGCGCCGGTTCTTGGCACCGGTCAGGGCATCGTGGTGCGCCATGGCCCACAATTCACGGCTCTTTTCCTCGAGGCTGCTGTGCACGTCGACCAGCTGACCCTGGTAGGCGTTCAACGATTCGCGGATCTTCTCGGTCTCGGCAATCGGCAGGATGCCGGCGAGATCTTCCAGGACCAGCCCGCCCGGGCTGTCTTTCAAGCGGTCGATGTGGGCCGAAATCGCGCGCAGCGGCCGCACGATCAGGAACACGAGTGCCGGGAACAGCAGCATCGTGAACACACCGAGGATGATGCTCAGGTTGAGCAGGGTGCCGGACAGCAGGCCCGACACCGCGTCATCCATCGGATTCGCCCGCAACTGGAACTGCATGTTCGCCTTCAGGTCGCTCCAGGCCAGGGTGTCGACCTCGACCGGGGTGAAATCTATGGTCGCCGGGTCCGCGTAGCGATAACCGTAGGCATTGCGCAGCGGGTCAAGAAACGCAACCCGCAAACCGACATAGCCCAGCGTGTGCGTTTCGTCGTGCACGGCGCGGAACAACAGCAGGGTCGGGCGCGGCCCCGAGTAATCGACATAGGCAGGCGGTGGCGGAATGGCAACCTGGCGGGGCAGACTTGCGTCATCCAGGTTGGCCAGCGCATGCCCGTCCGTCGCATACACTTCGGCATCGACCACGCGATCCGGCAACAGGCCCTCATCCCGCATCCGGCGTTCACGCCAGCTGGCGTAGTCGCGCGGATCGTCGAGTTGTCGGGCAACCTCGTCCCATGCCGCGAACTTCATCGCCACGTCGTGCGCGGCCCGCAGTTCGCGGTCCATCGCATCGACCACCTCGGTGCGTGCAGCCACACGCGACGCCGCCTCGACATCGGCGCGCACACGCTGGAATTCGCTGTAGGTGAAGCCGCCGTAACTGAATACCGCGAGCAGCAGCAGCACCACCATCAGCACGGCGTAGCCGCCGATCGAAAGGCCCTTCGGACGCTCAGACACGCGCTTTTCCCGTGGTCACGCGCGACAGCCCGATCAGCGTTGTTTTAAAACGACGGGTTACAGCCACCTTCTCCCCTGAACAATCAGATAAAACCCGTAAGCGCTTCAAAGATAGCTTAATTCTTACAAATGAAAAGGAAATTGAATCATGTTCGCCCGAACCGGTGGCTGCGATGCCGGGGCGCGGGGTGGCCGGCGTGGCCGGCGTGGAGTCAGGCGGGGGGGATCAGCAGGAGGGATGGTCGGCATCGACGCCGACGAAGGCACCGTTGCAGCCACGTACGATATCGTCGCTGTTCTGCACGCCGTCCGGGCCGAGCGAGAACACGTCATACGCCTGCGGCGCCGGCGACGCAGCCGCGCTGTTCGAAATAGCGCCGCTTGCATCCGTGCGCACACCGCTGTTGTCCGCGGTATTGCGCTGGTAACGATAGATGCGGTCCCAGGGGTCCAGCCAGGCCTTCGTACCCGAGGGGGCGGTTCCAACCGCGCCGAGAACCAGCGTCCCCGATTGCAGATACATGCCGCGGACAGTGCCGGTGTTGCCGTCCAGTCCCGCCAGGCCGTTGTCGAGCGCCAGGTCGTCGAGGATCAGTTCCGCTTGACGGATGTCCTTTATCGCCGTGCCGATGCGGGCCTCGTTGATATAGCCCTGGTACAGGGGGATCGCGATGGCAGCGATGACCGCCAGGATGGCAACCGCGATCATGAGTTCGACGAGGGAGAAACCGCGCTGTCTGGGCATTGGCTGGATGGTCCCGGGTTCAGTTGGACGACAAAGATATCTGTTCGCGTTGGCAAAGACCACGCTTTCCATGTGCTTGGACGCGCTGCTGCCACGCAGCCCGTTCATAGGCTCTCCACCTGCCTGGCCGGAACTTCGCCGAGGCGGACGAAATCGACAAACTGGTCGGCCGGCAGGCCCTTGGCAAACAAAAAGCCCTGCAGGTAAGGCACACCATGCTTATGCAGCACATCGGCTTGGGCCCGGGTTTCAATGCCTTCGGCAACCAGCTTGAAGCCCGATGCACGGGACAGGCTCACGACCGAGGTGACGATCGCCTCGTCGCGCGCACTGCCGGGCAGATCCTTGACGAACATGCGGTCGATCTTGAGACCATCGACCGGCAGCAGCTTGAGGTATTTGAGCGACGCATAACCGGTACCGAAATCGTCGATCATGATGGGCACGCCGAGCGCCCGCAGTCGTTTCAGCCGCTCGACGCCATCGTCGAAGTTGTCGATCAGCGCCGACTCGGTGACTTCGAGGGTGAGCACGCTCGGTTCCAGGCCGCTATCGGCGAGCGCCTGCTGTACCGCCGGCAGGAAGGCATCGTCGGCCAGCTGCTTGCTCGACACGTTGACGTTGAGCGTCTCCAGCCGGATACCGGCAGCCTGCCATTCGACCATCTGTCGGCAGGCCTCGGCGACCGCCCAGCGCCCGAGCTCGGCGATCAGACCGCTGTCCTCGGCCACCTCGATGAAGCCGCCGGGCATCACCAGGCCGATCCCTGGCCGCTGCCAGCGCATCAGTGCTTCCGCGCTGCGTACGCGTCCACTGGCCGTGTCCACCACCGGCTGGTAATGCAACACCATCTCGTTGTTGGCGACCGCCGCCTTGAGCGCCTGCTCCACGTCCATGCGCCCGACCAGGCGATCACGCATACCCGGGCTGAACATCAGCATCCCGCCGCGTCGCGTGCGCTTGGCCTCGTAGTGCGCGGCGTCGAGGCACTGCAACATGTCGTCGAAGGTGTCGCCGTCGCGTGGATGCAAAGCGCCGCCCATGCTCGCGCTCAGGCGCAGGTCACGCGGTCCCAGCGAAAACGGCCGGTCGAGCTCCCTGGCGACGCGCTCAGCCAGCTGGTCCAGGCGGGTAACGGCCATGTCCTGCGCATCATCGCGCAGCATCAACATGAACTGGTCGCCGGAAAACCGTCCCAGCATGGCGTCTTCGGGTAACAGCGCCTTGAGCCGGTCGGCCACCGCGCGCAGCAGGCGGTCAGCCATCGCGTGGCCGACCGAGTCGTTGATCTGTTTGAAGCGGTCGATGCCAACCAGCAGCATACCGACCACCCGGGTGCCGGCCGGTGCGGTCCAGGCAACGAATTCTTCCAGCAGGCGGGCGCGCGTGGGCAGTTGGCTGAGCCAGTCATGGCTCGCCTGGTAGGAAAGATTATGCTCGCTTGCCAGCTTGCCGAGGGCGATGCCGAGAACGTCAGCGACCCGGGCAACCGCCGGGTGCTGATCGCCGTCGATGACGATCACCGCGGCCACCGGATCGGAATCGACAACGGCCTGCCAGTGCGTGCCGGCCGGGCGCGGCGGCGCCGCCCGTTCGACCAAATCAGGCAAGGAGGTCGGCAGCGGAAAGGTGTCACAGCGTTCGGCCCGGTCTCCCGCAAAGGCCACCCGCCACACGCTGCCCGGCTGCTGCCAGCGCTCGTGACAGCCCAGTGCGCATCGGCCGGCACCGACCAACTCGGTCAGTCCGGCCGCGGCGGCGGCGAGCGCGTCTTCGATCGACTGAGCGGACTGCAGGGAGCGGTCCAGCCGCGCCATCGCGTCGAGTTCGCGGAACTGGCTCCCGATGCGGTCGGCCATGCCGTCAAAGGCCTGTCCCAGCTGTTCGAACTCGTCGCCGGTGCGCAGGCGGACCCGGTAAGCGAAATCGCCCGCTGCCAGATGCCGGGTGGCGGCATTGAGGCTGTCGAGCGGTTCGAGATTGCGGCGGATCATTCGGCGTCCGAGCAGGAAGGCGATCAGCACCGCGATCAGCGCAATCCCGGCGAACACCCGACCAAACGCGGTGATGGCGACAAAGGCCTGCTCTTCCGGCACGCCGACCACGACGGTCCAGCGTTCGAACTGGTAGTGCGGCTTCAGGAACAGGCTCCAGGCCGCGGTCAGGGCGCGCTGATTGGTGCCGAACTGCACCGCGCGGGCGTCACGCCGCTCGGCGAGCAAATCACTGCTGGCGGCCAGCCAGGCCGCGTAGTACGAATGGTTGCAGTACACCGGCCGGGTGGCATTGTCGAGCACGCAGATGCGTTCCGGCCTCGCACCGACGCCGGCAGTGTCCCACAGGTGCTGCAGGCTGAGTTCGGCGCCGAGGTAGCCGGGACCGTCGGGCACCAGCATCAACAGGCGCTGACGTGGCGGGGAACCAACCGCGATCAGGGCCGGCTTGTCATGCTGCACCAATGCGAGCGACGCATGCAGCGTGCCGCGTTCGTCGCCGGTCAATGACAAGGTGCCGGTGATCGAACGGTCCGGTCCCACCTGGAAGAAGCCACGCACGCGCTCGGACAGGTCGAAGCCTTCTAGGCCACTGCGCACGGCATCCATACTGGCGCCGCGATCGATGATCAGTTTCAGCTGGTCGTTGAGAAACTGCAGGCGGTCGAAGGTATCCATGCCGAGCGACTTGGCCAGGCCGCGCGCGTCTTTGAGCGCCACCTCTTCGAGGCGGGAACTGACCAGGTGATAGGCGGACGCGGCGAGCAGGAACAGCGGCAGGGCCGCGGCGATCACGAACGACAGGTGAATGCGCCGGGCAACATTTGCTCGCGGAAATGCGGACCACCGCATCGCGGGCGCTCAGTGGTCCGCGGCCAAGCCGATGAAGTCCCCATCATTGGCACGTACGACGTCATCGCGCGCCTTGGCCGCAACGAACTGTTTCTGCGTCTGCCCGTCGGCACCCATGCTGTAGAGGTCGTAATCGGTGTTGACCGGGTTCATCGACTTGTCGCGCCGGCGGTTGCCGTTGACGCTGCCGTCCGGGTTACCGCGCAACCACAGGTACCGGTACGGATTGCCCCAGGGGTCGGTCATCGCGATACCGGCATCGGCCAGGGTCGCCGGCGGATCGTTGTCGAGGTAACGGTCGTCCAGGATCAGCTCCATCTGGCGGATGTCCTTGATCGCCGTACTGATACGCGCCTCGTTGATATAGCCGTCGTAGAACGGGATCGCGATCGCGCCGAGGATGCTGAGAATCGCCACTGCCAGCATCAATTCGACCAGCGTGAAGCCTCGCGACAGGCACGGCTTCGATCGCATGGCACGACGGTGGGTTGCGGAATATCCTGGCATACCGCGCTTAGCGGCCGCAGGTGGGCGCCCTTTAGCATGCCGGGACAGGGCCTGCAGCGGCGCGATAGCGATAAAACGCTGGCAAACGGCGCGTATCGTCGGGAACCGGAATCGGGCGACACCCGTAGCGCGGAAAGCCGGTCGCAGAGATTCGATCTACATGTCAGTCAGCCCAACACTCGACAGCGACAGCATCACCTTGAAATCGTCGCCGAACGCGGTCCCCGCATCGCCACCGGCGATGTAGCGGCCGGCGAATTCCAACGCCAGGCCGTTGTAGGCAGAGGACGGTCGTTGCAACAGCCAGCGCAATTTCGCCGACAGGCGTGCCGCATGCTGATCGATGCTGCCGTCGGAGCGCATACGGTGCTGGTAACCAACGTCGAAATCGGCACGCACGTCGTGGCGCAGCTCGAACGAGGAACTGGTCAGGCCGGCGCGTACCCGGCGCGCCCAGGTGCCACTGGCCAGGTCGCGCTTGCGCTCCCAGGACAGCACCGGGCTCAACGGCGGGGCGTGTTCGGCCAGGGTCTTGCCGTACAGGTCGACCGCGAAGGTCTCGACGCCGAGCGCGACCGGCGCATCGATCGCACCCGGCCCCTGGCGCGCACCGGTGCGCACTCCCCACAGCCACTGCGGGCGGGCGAATTCGGTCTGCAGCGACAGCGACATCGTTTGCGCCGCGGCGGCAGTCGTCTGGCGATCGCGGCTCTGCTTCACGCCGGCGCGCAGCGTGCAGCTCGGCCGGCCGAGCAGGTCGAACGGGCCGCTGTCTTCTGCGGCCCAGGTCAGGGCAAGCCGGGTGTGCTGCTCCTCGATGGCCGCCCGTCCCGGCTCGTTGCGTGGGTTGGCACGCCGCTGGTCCCACTGCAGATCGACGTCCCATTCGCCGAGATCGGCGATCGCAAACGCCTTTGCCAACTCACGGTCGGCCACCAGCCCGGGATTGGCCAGGCTGCCGAACTGGGCCGACACGCTGCTGAATTCGGACCCGACGCGCCAGCTGCCGGGTGCAGACCCGGCACTTTGCAGATCGAGACGGGCACGATAGGCCTGGCCGCTGCCGGCCGCGCGCCCCTTGCCCGGGTTCGCACGCATCGGGTCGAGCTCGGACCCGGCGTACTCCATGCGCAGCAGCAAACGATTGGCCGCCCACGCCGCATCCCCTGCCAGCGACCAGGCACGCCCGCTGCGCAGGTCGACGTCGTCGCTGCTGGCGACGCCCGACAACCAGCCGCCGGTGAGCCTGCCCTGGTCGGCACCGGGGATATCGAGCCGCTGCTCGACGATCACGCCGTTGATCCGGTAATCGGCGTGGCTGGTACCGAGCAGGGCGTCGAAACCCGAGACCTCCTGCGCACTGGCGCCGAAACCGCGCACCTGGACCGCCGGTCCCATGTCGAGTCGGGCCACCGCGCCGGGGCGGTCCAGGTCGCTGTGGATCAGGCTGCTGTAGGCGAGTTTCTGCGATCCCACCCGGGCATGGATCGGCCAGGTAGGTGCGCCATCCACGTCGGGTTGATCGCCATCCTCGGGCAGTTCGCCGACGAAACCGGGGAAGAAGTCCGATTCGACCGCATGCCCGGCGCGCGCGGTGTCGGGCACACCGTCATCGAACAAGGTGCCCAGCGCCCCGGCCGGAAGTCCCAGGTCGAGCACCGACGCAGGCGCCTGACCGGCCTCGTGCCCGGGCGCAAGACCGGCCGCTGCCGGCAGCGCCGCGACACAGATTGGCAGGAACAGGATCGGATACCACTTCATCTGGGGCTCACCTCTACCCCCCGGAGGAGAACACGGGAGCGCGCGGCAACGAAATGCGGACAATCACCAAGTGACATCAGGATTACCCCGCAAGCCAACGATTTTTAAATGATTTCAATTCGTGCATTCGGTTCGACTTCGGCCAGCGGGCGGGAAACTGAACCGGTCGGGCGGGATCCGGCGACAGCGGACGCGGCCTATCCGACCGGATGCGTACATGGTTCCGACTGAAAAAAACATCGTCGCGGCCGCCAAGACAGGAACCGGAGCGGCGCCATCGGCGAACCGGCGCCGAGAGTCAGTAAGCAAGGAACAAAACCGTGATCCCAGCATTCGAAGATCCCGATCTCAAACGCGACATCGAACGGCTCGAAGAGAAGCGCGAGGTCCTGCAGCAGGTGATCGAGATCGCCAAGGCGATCGAGAACATGCAGGACAGCCTCGACTCGGTGCTGGTGCTGGGCGTGCCGTCGAAAGACATGCCCGAATGCGCGATGGCGACCTATGACTCGATCAGCGAGAACCTGAAGAGCCTGCCGGTCGCCAAGCTCAAGGAGTACCTGGAAAACCTCGAGCGCATCGTCAGGAACCAGCTCGGACGCATCCTGGGCTACGCCGGGGTCGATTTCGACAGCGAGGAAGGGATCGAGATCCTGACCATCGCCGAAGAAGGCTCGACGCAATCGCCACTGGACCTGCTCGAGGATTTCCGGCGTACGGCGCAGACCACGGTGTCACTGCGCGTGCTGCTGCGCAAACGCGGGGTACCGACGCCAGGCGCCCAGTTGCCGGTGCCCAAGGACGTGATCGAGCAGCAACTCGGCGCGCTGCATGAGCATGAGCAGAAACAGCGTGCCCGGATCGGCGACAAGATCGGCGAGATGCGGGCCGACCTCGCCACCATGATCGCCAACCCGGCTTACCCGGATGCGATCAAACAGGCGCTGCGCGATGCCGACGCTGCGCTGCGGGCGGATGCCGACGCACTGACCCGCGGCGAACCACTCAACAGCCTCGGTTTCATCGCCGAGGCCGAAGAGATCGTCGTCATGGAGGCCGCCGCGCCTGTTGCCGAGGAACCCGAGGAGATCGTCATCGCCGACGTACCCGCGCAAGCGGCGGTGCCGACGGCGCAAAAGCGTGGCTTCAAGGAAAAGGCCGGCGCCTGGCTGAACAGCTCCTGGGACGTGTCCTGGGACGACCTCGACCAGAAATAGCTTCGCAGCCGGACCACGCGACACACCCTTCCTGCCCCGCCCGGATCGGGCAATCCGCGCGGGCGCGCGCCTGTCCAGAACTTTAACAATCGCTGATACATTGGCTTCCCACGCGGGGCAAGGCCATGTTTTGTAGATTGTTTTTTGCATGGCACGGTACGTGCCTTACCAAGTCGTTGGCAAAAACAAGAACACTCAGAGGAGAAAACCGGGTCGCACCGCGACCGTACCAAGCCGTGAACTTGGAGGTTTTCTTGAAGATGAAACAGATTGCGGCGGCTGGAACACTGATCGGCAGCCTGCTCGCGGCAAGCGCGACGGTCACCGCCATCAGTGTGACCGGAACCCTTGATTTGCGTGCCCTGGTGCCCGGTGTCAGCGATGCCCTGGGGTTGGCTGGCGCGCGCGTCACGCTGGTGGTCGACCCAGGCCCCGCACTCGACGATGACGACAGCGGCAGCCTGGCCGACAGCACGGTCCTCGACGGCAACGCCGGCCAGCAGTCGCTTTCGATCAGTGGCAGCGACACGCTCGACGGCGAATACATCCCGCTCGCCAGCGAAGCCTGGACCCAACTGCAGCGCGACACCGGTAGCGACCGGATTCTGCTCGGTGGGGGCGAGTTCCTGCTCGACAGCAATGGCCTGGTCCTGCAGCTGGCCGGCGTGTCGCTGGACATGCCGCTGGGTTCCCTGACCGGACCGGATTCGAACGGCGAGTACGGCCTGCCTGCTTCCAACGGCGGCACGTCGCCGGGCGTCGGCAACGGTGGCGGATCGAGTGGTCCTGCAATCACCGTCAGTGATGGCAACGGCAATCCGCTCGGCAGCTACTCGCTGAACGACCTCGCAGTCGATCTCGGTGATGACGTTGGCGACGATAACGGCACCGCTGAGAACGGGGCCGCAGACGCCGGCAACGACGGCACGGGCGGCGAGCAGGGTGATTCCGGCGAGGGTGGCAATGACCCGCAGCTCGTACCCCAGCTGCTGGTCGAACTCGACCCCGGGCTGACATCCGGGCAACAGGATCCGCAGACCTTGCAGACGATCGGCGCAGATCCGGAACCGGGCAGCACGTCGAGCGCGGCCCGGGTACCGGCCCCGGCGACCTGGCTGTTGCTGCTCGCCGGAATTGCCTGCCTGCGTCGGCCGTTGCGCCGCACCTGAGACCCTTTGGCCAGCGGCCGCACGCTCAGGCGCGCGGCCGCTTCGACGGCGTCGCCCCTCGCGCAGCCCGCTACGACTTGATCCGGCTCAAACACCGGATCTGCATTCGATCCGAACATATACATGAAACACTTATATAGATCGGAGAGGGACGCAGACATGAAAAAACTGATGCTTGGCGTATTGACGGCCGCCCTGTTGACGGCCGCCGGCGGCGCCGCCGCCTTCTGGGGCAATGGTTGGGGTGGCGGCTGGAATCCGTATGACCCCTGGGATCCGCGCTACTGGATGGAGGAATTTTTCGGCGGTGGCGGCTACTACGGCGGTGGCCCATGGGGCGGTTACGGTGGCCCGTGGGGCGGCTACGGCGGTCCTTGGGGTGGATATGGCGGCCCGTGGGGCGGCTACGGACCCTACTCCGGCGGTTACGGTTACCCGTACTACGGAGGCGGCTATGGCTACCCCTACTACGGCGGTGGCTGGGGCTATCCGCAGTACGGCTACACGACCACGGCTCCGGCCACGACCTCCAGCACCAGCGGCAAGTGACGTCGTCGCCGTCTGGCTGATGGCCTGACTGGCCGGTCGCGCCGGATTCTCCCGGCGCGACCGGCCGGCTATATTCCAGGGTCCGATCCCGGGCACTGATATTGGCATGGCACAGGTATGGACGACGTCATCGTCTGGATCATCATCGTCGGCTTTTATGCGCCGCTGCATTATCTGCTGCCGCAACTGATCCTGTTCATGACCGGCGGCGAATCACCGGCCCAACGCCGAACCCGCATGCGCAGAGCCGTGATCGATTCCACCTGGTCGATGGTGGTCGCGTTCGGTTTGGTGATTGCGCTGACCCGGCAACAGAGGATGCTACCGGCCATGCTGATCCTGCTGCTGTCGATGACCCTGCCACTGCTCCGGATCTGGTACGTGCGTAGCGCAGCGGACGGCGAAGCCTGATTCAACAGGTAATGCTGGCGGCTGCGGACCGGCAGCCCGCGATCATTCCTCACTGCCCGCCCGACAACACCGCACTGGCCGTGCGGCGGCATTCAGTTGTCGGAACAACCGGTGGTTTCCTGGCGCATGGCCTCCTCGACCCGGGCATTGCGCGCCTCGACCTCGGCCTGGGCACGTGCCTGCCAGACTTCTTTGCGCTTTTCGACACGCTCGTCCCAGGCGCCGTCCTGCTCGGGAATGGTCTTTTCACCAAACAGGGCCTGGCGCATCAGGCGGTTACCGAGCGCCATCAGGGCGATGTCGTCCTCAGCAACCTCGGCATAGCTGGCATCGGGCAGGCTGTAGGTCGCCCGGAAGTTGTCGCTCATGACGAAGCGACGCAGCATGTCGAGGTTGAACGAGGCCATGAAGAACAGCTGCAGGCTCATTTCGCTCGGCCTGCCAACACCCGGTCCGCCGGATTTCTTCTTCAGGATCAGCTCGTACCAGGGCCGATTGATGCGGTCGTATTCCTCGACGCCCTGCTCGGCGCGATAGTCGCCCAGGGTGATCTCGCGCGGCTCGTCGTGGCCCTTGCAGTGCGGCTCTCTGATCAGCGAGTACTGCTGGCTGGCCTGGCTGCTGTCCTTTTCACGCAGGTTGAGCAGCGCGGCCGGATAGTAACGGCACACGGTCGGGCGGTCTTCGTAGACGCGGCAGCCGCTGGCCTCGTCGAGAAACAGGCATGCGCCATCGTTGTCGGTCCGCAGCTTGATACCGGGCACGCCGTCGGCATCGAGCTGGAACGGCACCGTGTGTGCGCGCAGGAAATCCTCGGAACCCATCCCCAGACGCTTTTGCAGGCGCAACACATCGTACGGCGCCAGAGTCACATCGGCATGCCGGCAACAGGCGTTGAAGCAGGATATCCCCTTGTGGCAGCGGAACCGGATGACACTGTCTTCGCTCAGCAGGGTCGGTACTGCGGGGCTGGTGAACTGGCTGGGGATGTCGAGTTTCTCGTTGCTCATACCATATTCCGGGGATCTGCGCGCGTGGCCCTGCACCCGCAGGCGCAGCGGCATCAGACCAAGCATCAGCACCGGTCGGTCGGTGCCCGACAGCAGCGGGTTCGAACTTATCTGTGCACTCAGTTGAGACTGCCGAGTATAAAAGGTTAGCGTTTCGCCCACAGCCCCGGCCGATGGCAGCGCGACTCAGCCGGCCTCAGCGGCGGAACCGGGCGCGCGCTGCCGATAGAGCCACTGGAAGAACCAGCTGCGCGGCGGATCTTCGCCGGTCACCAGCCGATGCAGGGTGTAGGGATTGAGCACATTGGCGCGCAACAGCTGGCGCGCACGACGGGTTCCACACAGCAGCAGGGCATCACCCGGCTGCAGCACGAAGTCCATGTCCGGCAGCATGATGCGCTGATCGGCACGTGACACGACCAGCGGCAGGGCATCCAGATCACGATCCGGGTGCGCCGGGTCGCGCAGCAGGTGGCGCAGCCGGACCTGGCCGGCGGCTTCGCGACAGCCCGGAACGACGCAATCCAGCGCGCTGATGTCCTGCGTCCACAACAAGGGTGCGCCGCGCGGCAATTGTTCGCGGGCACGCTGCACCAGCTCGGCCACCGCATCCGCCCCGCACGCCTGCAGGTGACGCAACAGTTCGCCGAGCGACGGCATCAGCAGGTACAGCAGGATGTGCCGGGCCAGCACCAGGCTCGGCTGCATGATCAGGTTGGCGTCCGCGGCGTTGAACGCGAGTTCGTTCTCGTGGTGGTTCTGGCGCACGATCAGAAACGCCTGTGGGTTGATCGTGCGCGCGCTGAGCAGGACGCGCAGGTTCTCCTCGTCGTTGCTGGTCCCGGCCACCAGGCCGACCGCCTCGACCAGGTTGGCGGCGGTCAGCGTATTGCGATCGACGTGACCGAGGATGCGCTTGCCGCTGGGCAGGCGCAGGCCCTCGTCGCGATCGATCACCGAGATCTCACCGGTATGCGCCTTCAACCGGGCATGCAGGGCCTGCCCCATTCGGCCGTAACCGCACAGTACCCAGTTGCCGCGTGGCGGGCACACCGGTCGTTCGAGGTCGACCGAGGCATCACCCACCAGCCAGTCCTCCCAGGCGCGCAGCAGGGGAGCGTGGATCGCCGCGTTGAGCTGCTGGGCGAACACGTCGAACGGGCTGACCAGGGTCACGTCACCAACCGTTGCCAGCAGCTCGCGATGACTGGCGTCGGTGTCGCGGCAGATGATACGCAGGCGCGGATTGAGAAAGCGCGTCATGACCGCGATCTTGAGGTTGATGTCATCGTGGCCGGTCAGCACGACCACGGCACGGCACTGCGGATGCTGCACCCCGGCATCGATCAGGTGACGCGGGGTGCTGGCATCGGCGCACAGACCCGGCATGCGGACCCGGTAGTCGCGCAGGCGCAGTGCCTTGATCCGCTCGGTATCGGCATCGAGTACCGCGGCGCGGATCATGTGGTCGCTGAGGCCACGCGCCAGCAGGCTGCCGGTGTCACCGAAGCCACACAGCACGAAGAACGGCTGGTCGATCCGGTCCACCGCGCGCGCGAAACGCCGCTCGGCAATCGCGCGCAGCAGTTCCGGGTGCAATGCCAGGCGGATGATCGAGCTGATCGCATACAGCCAGGCCACCACCCCCATGTACAGGCAGACGGTCGCCCACAGGCGCTGTTCGTCGGTGAACGCATGCGGTATCTCGCCGAAACCGGTGGTGGTCGCGGTGTAGGTGAAAAAATAGAACGCGTGGAACAGGTTCATGCTGGCCGGGTTGCCGTCACTATCCACGCCGGGCATCAACGCCATACCCGTGATACCGATCGCGTATACGCACAGCAGAACCAGGATCGGCCCGCGCATCAGCTGCAGAACGATCGCGCTGACCCGGTCGAGATCCGATGTCGCCGAAGGCATGGTCGGGTCCTACTGGCGTGACAACAGGGTGTCGAAGGCCAGCACCGCGACCGAAACGATATTCGCTGCGAGCGCACCATAGCCCAGTGAAACGATTGTCACGATCAGCCCGGGGCTGACCGACTCGTCCATGCCGCCTTCGGCAACCGCCCAGACCGATACCGCGATCATCAGCAGCAGGTTGGCGACCAGGCTCGCTGCCAGCACCAGCGCACCGAGCTGCGAGCGGTCACCCAGTTTCAGTCCGCTGGTGATCAGGCCAACCATGAGC
>JAGRHE010000369.1 GCA_020445165.1 Gammaproteobacteria bacterium | reverse complement strand
GCGGCGCCACCTCGTTGACCAGCAGCTCGTCTGCGGCGGTCAGAAAAAGTTCGATTCCGAAAACACCCACGCCCTGCATCGCCTCGACCGTGCGCATCGCCAGTTGCTCGGCGCGTAGCGCGATGTCCGGTGCCACCTGGGCTGGGGCAACCAGGAAATCGAGCACATTGCCCTGTGCGTGAAAACGCATCTCCACCGCCGGGTAGGCGCGGCACTCGCCGGCCGCGTCGCGGGCGACGATCACGGCGAGTTCCTTTTCGGCCTCGACGAAGCGCTCGACGTAACCCGGCACCGGCAGGTGACTGGCAAATGCCTGCGCATCCTTCATCACGGCCACGCCACGGCCGTCGTAGCCGCCGCGACGCGCCTTCTGCACCAGCGGATAGCCGAACGCGGCAAACGCCTCGGCGTCGGGCTCGGGCATGTCGATGAACTCGGAGGTCGGAATCCCGGCATCGCGCAGGAACTGCTTCTGCCGGTACTTGTCCTGGATGATCGCGAGCAGCTCCGGGCGCGGATAGATTCGGTGCCCTTCCTGCTCCAGCCTGGCCAGGGTCTCGGTCTCGATGTCCTCCAGTTCGAAGGTGAGCACATCGCACGCTTCGGCCAGCTCACGCAGCATGGCCGGATCACTGTAGTCGCCGACGATCTGGTGACCGGCGATCTGCCCGGCCGGCGAACCCGGCACCGGATCGAGCACCACGCAGGTGCACCCCAGGCGCTTAGCCGCCTTGACCATCATGCGTCCGAGCTGGCCACCGCCGATCAGGCCGATTCGTGCCACCGGGTAGGGAAACTGGTCTTCCATCGTCATGCCGCACCGGACCACGTGGCCATGCCGGGGATCTGCCGGGCGCGGCCGCGGGGCGTGTTTGCTGGATCAAAAACAATACCGCCCGTCGGGCCAGGCCCGACGCGGCGGTGAACAATGGCGCAAGAATACCGCGGAAAACTGTGTCGCGGCGAGATTTCCGCACGGCATTCAGTGACCTGCGATGGGAATCGGATTCGCAACCAGGGCCAGCGTTGACCTGGCGCAAGCGCCGTCACGGCGACGGAATGTGCCGCGAGGCGGCCGTCGACGCCTGTGATATAGTCGCGCGCAGCTTTAAATTAGGAAATGCTGAAAAAGCCCGGCCGAGCCACTCTGGCAACGCCATCGCGGACTTCGCACCGCATCCGGTCCAGTCATTTCCCAGACGTAAAAACTCAGCGACTAAAACGCATAATCCAGGGGGGACAAAGCATGTCCAAGCAACATCCCGTCGTCGCCGTCACGGGCTCGTCAGGCGCCGGCACCACGACTGTCAAACGTGCCTTCGAACATATCTTCACCCGCGAAGGGATCAATGCCGCCGTGGTCGAAGGCGACAGCTTCCACCGCTACGAGCGGGCAGAGATGAAGGTCAAGATGACCGAAGACGGCCTCAGCCACTTCGGCCCGGAAGCCAACCGCTTCGACAAGCTCGAAGAACTGTTCCGCACCTATGGCGAGACGGGCGGCGGCGAAAAGCGCTACTACCTGCACAGTGAAGAAGAAGCGGACGAACACAACGCCCGCCTCGGCACCGACAAGAAACCCGGTGAGTTCACACCATGGGAGCCGATCCCGGAAGGCACCGACCTGCTGTTCTACGAGGGCCTGCACGGCCTGGTGGTCACCGACGCCAACAACGTCGCCGACCAGGTCGATCTCGGTATCGGCGTAGTGCCGATCGTCAACCTGGAGTGGATCCAGAAGATCCACCGCGACAATGCCGAGCGTGGCTACTCGCCCGAGGCGATCGTCGACACGATCATGCGCCGCATGCCGGACTACATCACCCACATCACGCCGCAGTTCTCGCGCACCGACATCAACTTCCAGCGCGTTTCGCTGGTCGATACGTCGAACCCGTTTATCGCGCGGGACATCCCGACGCCGGACGAGAGCTTGGTCGTCATCCGTTTCGCCGACCCGCAGAAGTTCGATACCGACTTCCCATACC
>JAGRHE010000368.1 GCA_020445165.1 Gammaproteobacteria bacterium | reverse complement strand
AGAGCTGCATCCTCACACCGTGTGATTTTCCGTTCGATCGCGACGGCATCGCAGCCGACACGACACCGAACGTCGAAATGGTTGCGTTTGCTGACCTGCGCTCGGAAACCCTGCGCATGGCGCGTAATGGCGGCACGGTACAGAACCTGCGCGATCGCAGACACGACCTGTACAGCGTGCAATGGCGCGGTGATTGAGGCGTGACGCAGCCAGGCACGAGTAGCCCGCCCGCAACCGTGTAGGGCAGGCTGTGCCTGCCGCGTCGGGCGCAGCCCGACCTACCCCAGAGGCCTGATCCTGTCCTGCGTCCGACTCAGCCGTTCACAACCCGGGCAACGGGCAGCCAATCGACGCGCTCTTCGGCCTCCAGGGCACTGCGCAGGCTACGACGGGCGCGGCACAAACGGCTCATAACGGTGCCGATCGGTACGTTGAGAATGCTGGCCGCATCTGAATAGCTGAACTCGGCAATGTCGACCAGCGAGAGCACCTGGCGCTGCTGTTCCCCCAGTTTTTTCACGGCGCTGCGCACGCGGCGCACTGTCGCCAGGCGCTCGACCTCGCGGTCGGGACCATCGACATCACTCTCGATGTCGAAATCGATGCCCAGCACAGGTGATTTGCGACGATGCATGTCGCGGTACAGGTTGAGCATGATTCGCGTCACCCAGACCTCGAACCGGGACTGGTCGCGCAGGCTGTCGAGCCGGTCCAGCGCGCGGAGCAGGGTTTCCTGGACCAGGTCTTCGGCAAGCATCCTGTCATGGCACCAGGACAGTGCGATTCCGAACAGACGCTGGCGTTGATCCGACAACTGACGCCGGAGCAACTTGCCGGTGGCCGACAAAGCACGCGAATCCGTGGCCTTCATCTGCAACCTCCGCGACCGCAACGCGAATCGTAGGCGGTCATGCCGACCACGGCGGCAAGCAGGTAATGCATGGGTGATCTCCTCCGACGCGACAGCATGACGATCACCGTCGCCTGCCGCCTTATTTACTTATGATTTCGTGGCGAGCGTTCCTACGCCGCGGCCGGCTACAGCAACCCCGGAAAAAAACGGCGTCCCTGCCGAGCCATTTCCAGAGATTCCGGCGTACTGAGAGGTCCTCGAAGCGTCGCGCGCATCGCGCGGGACGCCTGCCATCCAACTCACCACGAATGTATCCGAGCAAATACCACGCCAATCGCACCGGCGACGGGAAACCCGGCAGCGGACGGCAGCCGGCGCTGCGTCGGGGTCGCGAATGACTGCATTGTGCAAAGCAATGGGTTGCAGATTGCAATCCCTGGGAGACATGCCCGCATCGCGCGGACGTCAATCAATCAACGGTGTCTTCTCCGCCACTGTCGTCGCCGTCACGCCGGTAACGCCTGAGTTTGCGCCATAGCGTCGACTTGTCGATGCCGAGCGTTTCGGCGACCACCCGCTGGTTGCCGTCGGCCCGATCGAGCAGCTTGAGGACGTAGCGGCGTTCCAGTTCCTCGAGCGTCGGCGAATCACCGTCGATCGCATAGGTCTCGATCGCCACGTCCGGCAGCTTGCCGAGCTGCATGACCGGGTCGTCTGCGAGCACCACGTGACGTTCCACCAGGTTACGCAACTCACGTACGTTGCCGGGCCACGCGTAGTCCAGCAGGCGTTCCATCGAGGCACTGTCGAATCCGCGCACATTACGTTGGTAGCGATCGTTGAAATGGGTGATGAAATGCTGCACCAGCGCGGGAATGTCGCGCGGCCGATCACGCAGCGGCGGCATCACCAGCTTGACCACGTTGAGCCGGTGATACAGGTCTTCGCGGAAATCCCCTTCACGTACCATCCGCTCCAGGTCACGGTGGGTCGCGACCACCCAGCGGACGTCGATATCGATCGCGCGTACGCCGCCCACCCGGGTCAGTTGTCCCTCCTGGATCACGCGCAGCAACTTGACCTGCATGGCACTCGAGATGTTGCCGATCTCGTCGAGAAACACGGTGCCACCATCGGCCGTCTCCAACAGGCCCCGTTT
>JAGRHE010000367.1 GCA_020445165.1 Gammaproteobacteria bacterium | reverse complement strand
CTGCCACTCGACAAACACCAGATCGACCTGCTGATCGAGGCCGCGCAGGCCGACTGGAGGCATGTCGAACCGGCGATCTTCGGCACCCTGCTCGAACGCGCGCTCGACCCGCACGAACGGCACAAGCTCGGCGCGCACTACACGCCGCGCGCCTATGTCGAACGCCTGGTCATGCCGACCGTGATCGAACCGCTGCGCGACGAATGGACCGCCGCGCAGGCCGCCGCGCTGACTCTCGACCGCCAGGGCAAGCGGCAGAAGGCGATCGACGAAATCAGAAAATTCCACGACCGCCTGTGCCATGTGCGCGTGCTCGACCCGGCCTGCGGCTCGGGCAACTTCCTGTATGTCACGCTCGAACACCTAAAGCGCCTCGAAGGCGAGGTGCTGAACACGCTCGACGAACTCGGCGAGACCCAGGGCATGCTGGAGATGGCCGGCGCGACCGTCGACCCGCACCAGATGCTCGGCATCGAGACCAACCCGCGCGCCGCGCACATCGCCGAAGCCGTGCTGTGGATCGGCTACCTGCAGTGGCACTTCCGCACCCGCGGCAACGTCAGCCCGCCCGAACCGGTACTGAAGGACTTCCACAACATCGAGAACCGCGACGCCGTGCTGGCCTGGGACCGCGTCGAGTTCGTGACCGGCGACGATGGCCGCCCGGTCACACGCTGGGACGGCCGGACGATGAAGCAGCACCCGGTCACCGGCGAGGACGTGCCCGATGAGACCGCGCGCATCCCGACCGAGCGCTACATCAACCCGCGCAAGGCCGGCTGGCCGGACGCGGATTTCGTCGTGGGGAATCCGCCGTTTATTGGCAACAAGCGCATGCGCCTGGCACTCGGCGATGGATATGTCGGGGCACTGCGCGAAACCTATCCGCGCGTGCCGGAGTCCGCCGACTTCGTCATGTACTGGTGGCACCATGCCGCCGACCTGACGCGCGAGGGAAAGCTGAAACGTTTCGGCTTGATTACGACCAACAGCCTGCGCCAGGCCTTTAACCGACGCGTGATTGAATTCCATATGGCGCAGAAGAAGCCGTTATCGCTGGTCTTCGCAGTTCCCGATCACCCGTGGGTGGACGGTGCCGATGGCGCAGCAGTGCGCATCGCGATGAGCGTTGGCGAAGGCGGAACACTGCGCGGTCAACTTGGCGAGTTCCGTGGCAAGAGTGAAGATCAAACGAGCGAACAAGAAGTGCATCTACTGATTACTTCCGGAAAGATTTCGCCTGACATATCTGTTGGAACAGACACAACAAAACTTTTGCCGCTTTCTTCAAACATCGGCCTAGCTTGCCCCGGAGTGCAGCTATCCGGCCAAGGCTTCATCCTGTCACCATCTGATCTGGAGAAACTCAGCGAACGGACTAGATCGGCTCTTGTTCGCCGCTACGTTACGGGAAGAGATCTTTCTCAGAAAGCAACAATCCGGTTTGTATTCGACACCGCGAACCTGACTGAAGATGAGTTGAGAAAGCAGTATCCGGACGCGTTTCAGTGGCTAAAAGATCGCGTTTGGCCTGAGAGGCAACACAACCCTCGACAAACCTACAGGGAAAGATGGTGGATTCACGCCGAGCCGAGGTCGAAATTTAGGAAGTCGTTACGTGAGTTGGAAACGTTCGTTGCGACCTCGCGCACGGCGCGACATCGAGTGTTCCAAAGACTGCCAACAAGCTATCTGCCGGAAACTAAAGTGCTAATAGTTGCGCTCGACAATCTATTTCACGTGGGCGTTCTCAGCTCTAAAATTCACGTGTCGTTCGCGATGAGGACCGGTGGTTGGTTGGGCGTTGGAAATGACTCCACATACAACCACTCGGTTTGTTTCGACGCCTTTCCCTTCCCCGACCCAACCGAACCCCAACGCACCCGCATCGCCGACCTCGCCGAACAGCTCGACGCCCACCGCAAGGCCCGCCAGGCCGCGCACCCGGGGCTGACCCTGACGGCCATGTACAACGTGCTCGACAAACTGCGCGCCCGCGACGGCCTGCACCTCTCCCCCGTCGCCACCGC
>JAGRHE010000366.1 GCA_020445165.1 Gammaproteobacteria bacterium | reverse complement strand
AGTTCGACGACCGACATGTCAACGCCGACATTGACGCAGCAATGGAAGCGCACGCCCTCGCCTTCCATCTGCTCGACGCGCAGGTCGATATAGTGCTTTTCCATCTTGAAGTCGGGAATGCCGAAGCGCAGCAGGCCTCCCGGCCGGCTCTCGCGCTCGTAAACGTGGACGGAGTGGCCCGCGCGTCCGAGCTGCTGGGCGGCCGCCATGCCCGCCGGGCCGGAGCCGATGATGCCGACCGACTTGCCGGTCTTGCGGTCGCCTGGCTTCGGCCGCACATAGCCCATCTCGAAGGCCTTGTCGGCGATCGCCTGCTCGATGGTCTTGATGGTAACCGGCGCGTCCTCGAGGTTCAGCGTGCATGCTTCCTCGCAGGGAGCGGGGCAGACGCGACCGGTGAATTCCGGGAAGTTGTTGGTCGAGTGCAGCACATCGATCGCCGCGCGCCAGTCGCTCTGGTAGACCAGGTCGTTCCAGTCCGGAATCAGGTTGTCGACCGGGCAGCCCTGGTGGCAAAACGGGATACCGCAATCCATGCAGCGCGCGCCCTGCATGCTCATGTCGGCTTCACTCGGCAGGATGGTGAACTCGTTGTAGTGGGTGACGCGGTCACCCACCGGCGCGTAGCTGATGTCGACCCGCGGGATCTCTTTGAAACCGGTTGGCTTGCCCATAGTGCTTCGTCTCTCGAACCGACCGGGGCAGGCCCGGCCGGCTGTTCAGTACATCAAATACCCACGTAGGTCGGGCTGTGCCCGACGGAACCGGCAGTCACAGCCCGCCCTACGCGCTTCGTTGCAGTTTGGCCCGTGGCCCCGGTCACGCAGCGCTCTTCGCTTTCTGCTGCGCGGCATGCATCTCGTTCAGCGCACGCCGGTAGTCGACCGGCATGACCTTCTTGAACTTCGGCAGCCACGTTTCCCAATCGCTCAGCATCCGCCGGGCAACCGCCGAATCGGTGTACTGCAGATGACTTTCGATCAGCTGGCGCAGGCGGATGGCATCGAACCGGGTCATGTCATGCGACACGTCGACCCGACCGTGTGATTCGAGATCGCCACCCTGATGCGCGAGTTTTTCCAGCGCATCGTCCTCGGCAGTGACCGGTTCGAGCTCGACCATCGCCATGTTGCAGCGTTGTTCGAAGGTTCCGTCTTCGTCGAGCACATAGGCGATACCCCCCGACATGCCGGCCGCGAAGTTGCGCCCGGTGCCACCGAGCACGACCACGATACCGCCGGTCATGTATTCGCAACCATGGTCGCCGACACCCTCTACCACCGCAGTGGCGCCCGAGTTGCGCACGGCGAAACGCTCGCCCGCGACACCACGGAAATAACACTCGCCTTTGATCGCACCGTACAGCACGGTGTTGCCGACGATGATGTTCTCCTCGGCCTTCTCGATCTTGCACTCGGCCGGCGGATAGATGATCAGCTTGCCACCCGACAGGCCCTTGCCGACGTAGTCATTGCCCTCCCCGGCCAGTTCGATCGTGACGCCATTTGCCAGCCAGGCACCGAACGACTGCCCGGCCGTGCCCTTGGCGTTGATCTTGATCGTGTCGGCGGGCAGGCCGGCAAAACCGTACTTCTCGGCCACGCGGCCGGATAGCAGCGTACCGAAGGTGCGGTTGACGTTCTGGATGTCGATGTCGATCTCGACCTTGTCGCCCTTCTCCAGGGCGGGCCTGGCCAGTTCGAGCAGCGTGTTGTCGAGTGCCTTGTCGATGCCATGATCCTGGGTCTCGGACCAGTACAGGGTATCGCCTTCGGCCGGCACCGGCTTGGTCAGCAGGCGGCTGTAATCGAGCCCGTGGGCCTTCCAGTGATTGATCGCCTTGCGCATGTCGAGGCGGTCCATCTGGCCGATCATCTCGTTGAATGTGCGGAAACCCAGTTGTGACATCAACTGGCGTACCTCTTCGGCAACGAAGAAGAAATAGTTGATGACGTGTTCCGGCTTGCCGGTGAAGCGCTTGCGCAGCTCCGGATCTTGCGTTGCGACACCGACCGGGCAGGTGTTCAGATGGCATTTGCGCAT
>JAGRHE010000365.1 GCA_020445165.1 Gammaproteobacteria bacterium | reverse complement strand
GTACATGCTGGCCGACTCGGAAGCCGGCAAGCCGGCCCAGGGGCGGCCGCTGGCGGCACAGTCGTTCACCTTCATCAACCCGATGGGGCAGACGCTGGGCTACGTCGCCGAAGGCTTTCCGCGCAAGCTGCTCACCTTCGGCATCGTCGCCGTGGCCGGCGTGATCCTCGGCTCACTGCTGTGGGCCTTGTTGTCACGCAGCTTCCGCATCGAGTGGTTCCGCTCGGTCGGCGATTTCGTGACCCACATGATCGGGGCCGTGCTGATGGGCTTCGGCGGCACCCTGGCCATGGGCTGCACTTTCGGCCAGGCGATCACGGGCGTGTCAACCCTGGCGATCGGCTCGATCCTGACCTTCGCCGCGATCTTCCTCGGCAGCGCCCTGACCATGAAGGTGCAGTACTACAAGATGGTTTACGAGGACGAAGCCAGCTTCGGCAAGGCGCTGATCACCGGGCTGGTCGACCTGCACCTGCTGCCGGAGAAGATGCGGCGGCTCGAGGCTGTCTGAGGCGGGCCCCCTGTCACCGCGCGCGGGCTGTCCGTCCGTTGGGCCCTGAACCAGGGGCGTTCACCTCTCCAACTATGTCCGCTTCCGCCTGCGGTTGGTTGCGATGCAGTGCCACGCGATAGCCGAAATCAGCAGGAACACGGGAGGAGGTACAGGGATCAGGCGCGCTGTTTTCGCATAGTCGATCGGGTTGTCCGCCGGGTACAACCAGCCCATGTCGAGTAGCATGCCGAGTTCGCCGAGTGATGGGACGAGTCGAGGGCCGTCGTAGAAGGGGCCCATCAACAGCGGCCGTAGTACGTCGGGATGCTTGTCGGGGTCGAGGTGGACCAGGCTTCTACCCAGCTCGAAGTTGTCTGGAGAAAGGATCGCTGGCCTGGAACCGTCGGGTGCGCGGAGTTCCATCAGTGCGCCGGCGTAGATACCTGTCCATTCCACGGCATCGCTGACGATCGCGTTTGATCGGTCGTCCTGCTCCATGTGAACGATCAGGTCCGTGCCGCCGTCGGGTCCGGGTACGCCGAGGAAGACATCGTAGATCGATGGTTCATGGTTGGGCAGCCCACCCAGCGGCTCGTAGTCGCCATTCTCGATAAACAGCGAGTAAAAACCCAGGCCGTGCGCGATCTCATGCAACATGACCGTGTAGAAATCGTACTTGAAGCCGTCCTGGCGGTGATCAAGCTCGGTGTGCCACGCCCGTTTGGTGCTGAACCCGATTGCCATATCGGGTGCGTCAGGTGACAGGTCTTTACGCGCCAGGTGGTTGGCCAGCGCCGTTGGGTACCAGAAGCCACTCAAGTAGGGGTTGACTCCGGCCGGGTCCTGTTCCATGAAATTGATAATCAGGCTCGAATTCGTGGCGGCCAGGCCGACGTCCGGTGTCCAGAATGCCCGAACAGTGACCGATTCGTCAGCGTAGCTCGTCTGGCCGGTCAGCTTGGACCACGTGCCTGCCGCCGCGTCGCCTGCCATCTTGAATTCGTCGGTCCAGCCATCGCCCGCGTAGTCGATCGTGATCGGCACTGCGAGGACCGCTTGTGCCAGGACAAGGGCGAGTGCGAGAACCAGAGCCCCGCTGCATCTCGCGCTCCGGGGATCGATCCCCGGTGAAAGGCATGCTTCCGACGATCGCATGTAAACCTCCGTCTGCTTGAAGATCCGCATATCGGGGCCATGCGAGTCGCCGGGCTCCGGTTCATTGCGAGTGTGGCGTGCGGACGTAGCGTGCGCGATCGGGGAATGGTGTTCTGTTGATCCTGATTAACCAGGACTGCCGGCAACTCCTCGGGGGATGGGCTGGTTGAGGCGGGACGGGAGGAGGCGCCAGGTCGTGGAAAAAAGCATGGCCGGCGGCGTGGCTGCTGCGGCTCGTGCGGTCCAGTGCCCTGAAAAACCAATCGCAGATCTTGAGCCGAATGGCGTCATCTGTATAATACGGCCTCTTTCCCGGGGTCGAGTACCCTCGGGTAGCAGTTTTCGGGTCGTTAGCTCAGTCGGTAGAGCAGGGGATTGAAAATCCCCGTGTCGGCAGTTCGATTCTGTCCCTGGGCACCATT
>JAGRHE010000364.1 GCA_020445165.1 Gammaproteobacteria bacterium | reverse complement strand
GAGGAACACCATGAAGTCCGGCAGCTCGGGATTGCCGTACACGCCGCGATCACCGATCTGGCGCATCAGGTACATACCCATCGCGTAGCCGCCCAGTGCAAAGAACGCGGCATGGCCGAGGCTGAGGATGCCGAGGTAGCCCCAGACCAGGTCGACCGCGACCGCGAGCAGCGCATAGGTCAGGTACTTGCCGAGCAGCGTGACCGTGTAGGTCGGCACGTGCAGCGGGTTGTCCGCGGGCAGGCCGTTGAGCACCGGTACCGCGACCAGCACCGCCAGCAGCACCAGCAGGAACACCTTGCCGCCGTGATCACCTTGGAGGATTCGCATCAGAAACACTTTCTCAACCCTCCGCTGCACGGCCCTTCTGCGGGAACAATCCGCGCGGGCGTTTCTGGATGAACAGGATGATGAATACCAGCACCAGGATCTTGGCCAGCACCGCGCCGGCCCAGGGCTCCATCAGCTTGTTGGCGATACCCAGGCCAAGACCACCGATCAGTGTGCCCCACAGGTTGCCGACGCCACCGAACACCACGACCATGAAACTGTCGACGATATAGGCCTGGCCGAGGTTGGGGCCGACGTTGGTCAACTGCGACAGGGCCACACCGGCGATACCGGCGATGCCCGAGCCGAGGCCGAAGGTGAGCGCGTCGACGCGTGCCGAGCGCACACCCATCGCGCGCGCCATGGCCCGGTTCTGCGATACCGCGCGCACCTGCAGGCCGAGCCGGGTGTGCTTGAGCACCAGGTACAGGCCGGCGAACACCAGCAGGCTGAACAGGAATACGTAAAGCCGGTTGTAGGTCAGCGCGAGAACGCTGTTGATCTGCCACAGGCCGCTCATGAACTCGGGGTTCGACACCGGCACGTTCTGTGGCGAGACCAGCGTGCGCACCAGCTGCTGCAGGATCAGGCTGATGCCGAAGGTCGCCAGCAGGGTCTCCAGTGGCCGGCCGTAAAGGAAACGGATCACGCCGCGCTCGATGGCGATACCGACCAGTCCGGACACAATGAACGCGGCCGGGATCGACAGCACGATCGACAGGCCGATATTGTCCGGCATCAGCTGTTGCATCAGGTAAGTGGTATAGGCGCCGAGCATGATCAGTTCGCCGTGCGCCATGTTGATCACACCCATGACGCCGAAGGTGATGGCCAGACCGATCGCGGCCAGGACCAGTACCGAGCCGGCGCTCAGGCCGAAGAACAGGGTCTCGACATGACCATAGAAGCGCACCTTGTCATCGATCTTCTTCAGCGCCGCGCTGGCTGCTTCGCGCACGCCGTCATCGGGGTCGCTCGAGGCCAGTCGGTTCAGGCCATTGCGCACCGCCGGGGCCAGGCTGTCGGCGACTTCAGCGACTGCGGCACGGCGCGTGGCGGGGTCGTCCGCGCTCAGCTTCGCCAGCGCAATGACGGCATCCATCGCCTCGCGCACGGCCGGATCGGTTTCTTTCTCGCGCAGCGCAGTGAAGCTCTGCGCAAACGAGGGTTCGACGTTTTCCAGCATGGCATTGACCGCGTTCAGTCGGACTGCCGGGTCGTCGTCGCTCAGCTCGCGCTCAGCCAGCAAGGCGCGGATCTGGCCGCGCATCGCGTTGTTGATCGCAAGCTTCTTGAATTTGCGTGAACTGAAGGTGCCGTAGTCGGTACCGTTCAGGGCATCGATGGCATGGGTGCCGTCGTCGCGCGACTCCATCCACACCAGGCGCTTGTTCTCCTTGAGATAGCGCAGTTCGCCTTCGAGGATGCCGCGCAGCAGCTCGCCGGTCTTCGGATGGCTGCCGCCTGCCAGCGTCGCCACGCCCTGCGCCTTGGTATCGAAGTTGCGGTCGAGCAGTTGTTCGAAAGCGGCATCGAGCGTGACATCACCGGTTTCGATTTCCGCCGCGACGGTCGCCGACGCGAGGCACACCAACAGCAGGGTTACGAATAGTCGAACCATGAAATCGCTTCTGTTTCGGTTGGGGGTTGTGGCACCGGTGTACGGGGCACCGGTGCCACGCGCTTGCACAGCGTTGGGGATCAGTGCGTGATCAGTAGTTCTGACCCGAGCACTTGGCC
>JAGRHE010000363.1 GCA_020445165.1 Gammaproteobacteria bacterium | reverse complement strand
ACAAGGCCTCGAACAGCACCGCCGAGTTCACGCCCTTGTCACGCTGACGCTCACGCCGGCGCGCCTTCTCGTCGCGCCAGATCTGCCAGCGTTCGGCCAGCTGCGGCCGCTGGTCGTCGACGTTCAGGTTGTCCAGCAATGCCCGCCATAACCATTCGGCGGTGAGACCGATCTCACCGAGCACCGGCAGATTGACCGGGTGGAACTTGCCCAGCGTCATCGGATCGAAATCGACCTGGATGATGCGCTTCTTCGCACTGATCCCGGTGTGATTGGAAAAACTCGCCCCGAACACGATCAGCAGGTCCGCCTCGTTCATGCACCAGCTGGCGATCGGCGTGCCGCTACGGCCGAGCACGCCGGCCGCGTGCGCGTGGCTGTCACTGATCTGGCCCTTGGCCTTGAACGTGGTCAGCACCGGCGCCTTGAGCTTCTCCGCCAGCTTGACCACGTATTCCATGCGCCCCAGCGCACCATAGCCGACGATGATCGCCGGGCGCCGTGCATCCTTGATGGCCTGCAGGGCCGCGGCCAGCGAGTCGGTCGCGGGCAACATGCGGCGGTCGCCCACGCGCCCGTCCGGACCTCCCGGCTGCGCACCCTCGGCAGCGGCGACCGTCTGCACCTCGTCGGGAAAGATCAGGTGGGCGACATCGCGCTCGACGATCGCATGCTTGCAGGCCAGGTTCATCAGCTCGACATGGTTGGAATCGCGCAGCACGGTCTGGCTGAAACGCGCCACCGGGGCAAAGGCGCTGGCCAGGTCGATCTCCTGGAACGCGCCCGGGCCGAGCACCTGGGTGTTGACCTGTCCGGTCAGCGCCAGCACCGGCGCACGGTCGACCTTGGCATCCCACAGGCCGGTCAGCATGTTGGTCGCACCAGGACCGGCGATACTCATACAGGCCGCCGGCTTGCCCGACAGCTTGGCATACCCCGAGGCCGCGAATGCTGCCGCCCCCTCGTGACGGATACCGATGTATTGCAGGTTGCCATCCTCTTCCTGCAGGCGCAGCGCATCGGCCAGGCCGAGATTGGAATGGCCGACCATGCCAAATACATGCGTGATACCCCAGTTGACCAGGGTCTTCGCCATCAGGTCGCTGACCGTGGGCACGTGTTCGGTCGATTCCCTGACCGCGACGTAGATGCCGTCGTCACGCCTTTCCACCGGGTAGGTCGTGACACCGTCATCGTGTTCGCCGGGCGAACGCCCGGTCAGCGGGTGGAAATCCCAGCCATGCCAGGGACAGCGCAACCAGCACTCGCCGGACGCCGCTTCGTCGTCAGCCGCCTCACACTCGATGCTGCCCTCGCCCAGCGGTCCGCCCTGGTGCGGGCAGGCATTGTCGAGTGCACCGATCTCCCCCCGGTAGCAGGTCAGCGCGATGCTCTGCCGCCCGGCCTGCACCGCGCGCACCTCACCGTCGCGCAGGTCATCAGGCTCAGCGACCTTGTACCAGACCGTTTCGAGCCCCTCCTGCGCATCCAGGTCTGACTGCGTGATCTGCTTGTGCGACCCGTCGCATAGCGGCGGATTGGCGCTGCGCTTACACAGGCAGAAAAACACCTTGCCATCCTTGTCCGCGGTGTATTCGAGTGGCTCGAAGCCGGTTCCCTTGTGTGAGCCGTCGCAGAACGGCTGACTCTTCGAACGCCCGCAGCTGCACCACCAGACCGTCTCGCCGGCTTTGAGCTCGACCGGCATCGGCTTGGTGTCGGCAATACGTGGCTCGCTCATCGTGCATCTCCAGAAAGTCGGTTGTGCCCTGCCGCATCCGACATGGCCAAAGAATGGTTTTATGCAGGCACAGTGGAAGCGCTTGCCTGACTGCCCTGCATACGCAATGCTATCAGCCCCGCTTCCTCGCACCAGTCATTCCGTGACCACCAGGCCGCCATCGATTCGTACCGCCACGACCGCTGACGTCGACGCGCTGGCCGCGCTCGAAGATCGCTGTTTCTATGACGACCGGATCAGCCGGCGCCAGTTCCGCCACCTGCTGACCCGTGGTCACGCCGCGCTGTTCGTCGCCGAACACGGCGATGCCATGGTCGGCAGCCTGGTACTGCTGTTCAGCCGCGGCACATCGACTGCGCGCCTGTACT
>JAGRHE010000362.1 GCA_020445165.1 Gammaproteobacteria bacterium | reverse complement strand
TGCACGGTGTCGCCGACCTCGACATGCACCTTCTGGATCACGCCCGAGAAAGGGGCAATGCCCTGGGTGTCACGCAGCATGGCCTGGATCTCGCGAATGTTGGCCTCGGCGGTCTTGAAGCGGGTATTTGCCTGGGCCAGCGCGGTTTCGGCGCCGACCAGGTCGGAGGCACGTTCCTGGCCGCGGTCGCGCATGCCCATGAAACCCTGCATCGGGCTGGTGAACATCTGGTCCATCATTGCCGGCATGCCCATGCCTCCCGGCGCCGAACCGGCCGAGTTGGAACGCGGCGAGTACAGTTCGCGGTCGTACTGCACGCGTGCATTGCGGATGTCGGCCGCAGCCGCGTCGCGCGCGGCAACCGCCGCTTCCAGGCGCGCCAGCAGGCCACTGTCGTCCAGTTCGACCAGTACCGTTCCCTGCTCGAAGCCGTCGCCCTCCTGGCCGGCGATGGCCAGGATTCGACCCGGCATCTGCGCGGTCAGCTGCAGTGTTTTGTCGGCCGAGACGGTGCCGGCGAACGAGACCGTGAGCGGGATCGATTCGCGGCTTACCTGGTAAATCTTGAAAGGCTCGGCAGCCGTCGCGGCAGCGGATCCGGCCAGCCACGCAGCGACAAAAACAGTCTTGATCAGCTTCACGTCCAACAGACTCCTGGGTTCGGTCGGGGACCGGTTTGTTTCGGAGACGGGGCTGCGCACGGTCGCGGCCCAGCCGTGTTCATTGGCCGCCCGGTACTGCAAGGACGGAAGCGGCGGTTTTCCTGATGATAGCCGCTGAATTCGGTCGCGTATCTTAGCATTGATCAGTCTTCATAAACAAATTTTATTCGCTTTGTGGGCTTTGATTATGACTTGTGATCGAGCACCGGCCGGGTAACTGCCGGATGCCGCCACAGCGCTGCCGACCGGCACGGTGTTGCCGGTCGGCGCCCGGTGATACAGTCGCGGGCGTCTTTTCCACGCACCGCTTTGGGTGTCCGTCAGCTATGCAGTGGCAGCAATTGCTCTCGCGGTCCAGGCTCGGGTCGGACGAGGTTCCGCGAGCGTCATCCGCGCGTACCGATTTCCAGCGCGATTTCGACCGTGTCGTGTTCAGTTCCGCGTTTCGACGTATGCAGGACAAGACCCAGGTGTTTCCGTTGTCCAAGGTCGACTATGTCCGCACCCGGCTGACCCACAGCCTGGAAGCGTCCAGCATCGGCCGCTCGATCGGCACCCTGGTCGGCGAACGCGTGATCGAACGCCACCGGCTGGATGAATTCGAGGCCGCCGACTTCGGAGCCATCGTCGCCGCGGCCTGCCTGGCGCATGACATCGGCAACCCACCGTTCGGCCACTCCGGCGAGGACGCGATCCGGCACTGGGCCCACACGGGTGAGTATGGCGCCCGCCGGGTGGCCATGTTGCGCGGCAGCGAGGCCGAGGATTTCCTGTCGTTCGAGGGCAACGCGCAGGGCTTTCGGATCGTCACCCGCCTGCAGAACCCGGACAACCCCGGCGGCCTGCAATTGACCTGCGCCACGCTGGCGGCATTCACCAAGTACCCGCGCGAGTCGTGTCTCGCCGGCAGCCGCTTCGATGGTATCAGCGCGAAGAAGCAGGGTTTCACGGCCGACGATCGCCCGGCGTTCGAGCAGGTGGCCGCAACCGTCGGCCTGATTCCGCGTGACACGCACTACGCGATGTGGTGCCGGCATCCGTTGGCCTTCCTGGTCGAGGCCGCAGACGACATCAGCTACCGCGTGATCGATATCGAGGACGGCTACCGTCTGGGTCATTTCAGCTACGACGAAGTGTTCGACATGTTCTGGCCGCTGATCACCGACCCGGCCCGGCAGCGGCCGCGCCTGGATGCGATCGGTGACCGGAAGAACCGGGTCGAGTTCCTGCGCGCCAAGGTGATCAACGAGGCGATCCGCGAGGTGGTTGAGTGCTTCATGGCGCGTGAAGCGGACATACTGGCGGGCCGTTTCGACGCACCGCTGCTGCACGAGGTTGCCGTGCGCGGGGCGCTCGATGCCCTGGTCGACAATGCCGCGCAACGGATCTATTGCGCGCCCGAGGTGGTCAGCATCCAGGCTGCGGGCTTCCAGGTGGTCAGCGACCTGCTCGAA
>JAGRHE010000361.1 GCA_020445165.1 Gammaproteobacteria bacterium | reverse complement strand
GGAGACGGACCTGCGCCTGCCGTCCCGACCCGAGGAGATGCAAAGCTATCTGGAGGAGCATTTCTCTGCCGCGCCGGGTCAGCTGAAGGTATTCGGTCGACAACAGTGGACTGCGCCCGTCGCGAGCGGTTCGAATCCACCCGAGGCAGTCGTCATCTGTCCCTGCACCACGGGTACCCTGGCATCGGTCGCTAATGGCATCTGTGACGACCTGATCGACCGCGCCGCCGACGTTGCACTGAAAGAACGGCGCAAGCTGATACTGGTCGTACGCGAGACGCCGTTCTCCACCATCCATCTCGAGAACATGCTGCGCCTGGCGCAGGCGGGCGCGGTGATCATGCCGGCCAACCCCGGGTTTTATTTTCGCCCGCAGTCGGTCGACGACATCGTCGACTTCATGGTTGCCAGGGTGCTCGATCACCTGGGCGTCGCGCACGACCTGAGTGCGCGCTGGGGCGAGTCTGGTGCGCACGATGACTGATGCGGTGCAACGGCTTCCGCTGTTTCCCCTGAACGTGGTGCTGTTTCCCGGTGGACTGCTGCCGCTGCGGATCTTCGAGCCGCGTTATGTGCGCATGGTCAGCGAATGCATGCGCGAGCAGATTCCGTTCACGGTCGCCGCGATCGTCGATGGTCCCGAGGTGGGTGGCGTGGCTTCGACGGCGGGGCATGGCACGCTCGCGCGCATCATCGATTTCGAGCAGGGCGATGATGGATTGCTGGAACTCGTGTGCGAGGGAGGTGAGCGCGTTGAAATCGCGTCGGTGCAGGCCGAGGCCGACCAGCTGCTGCGTGCCGATGTGCGGCTCATGCCGTCACCCGCCGCACAGGCATTGCCGCAGGATCTGGCATGGATGGCGGTGTTGCTTGACGAGGTGCTGGTGAAGATCGGTCATCCGTATGATCGTCTGCGCAAGCATGAACCGAGTGCCGATCACGTGGCGGCGCGCCTGATCGAGCTGCTGCCACTACCCCTGCCGGAGAAGCGGGCGCTGTTCGATGAGCCAGATGCCGTCGAGCGGGCGCGTCGCCTGGCCGGTTTGATCAATCCTGATGGAGAGGGCGTAACCGTCGACTAGCGCGGGGGCGGTCTTGACCGGACTTGCGCCGGTGCATCGGGCGGGAATCAGGCATCGTGACGGCCGCGCCAGCGATGCATGATCAGCCAACCGATCACGATCAGGACGACCGCGGCAATCGGTATCGCCAGTTGGCGCCAGTCGCGCGTCTCACTGATCTCGCCGAACAGCATGCCGGGCAGCAGGTAGGCCGGCGCCCAGACCAGCGCTGACAGTACATTCGCGATGTAGAAGCGTTTCGGCGGCATGCGCATCAGTCCGGCGACCAGGGGTACGATCGCGCGGATTGGGCCGAAGAACCGTCCGAGGGCGACGCTGAGGTCGCCGTAGCGTTCAAAAAAACGGACGCCCTTGGCCAGGTGGTCCGGATGCAGGCGGAACCAGCGCCAGCGCTCGGTCAGGTAGTCGAAGTGGTGTCCCAGCCAGTAGCTCAGGCCATCGCCGATCACAGCTCCAGCGATGGCCCACAGGCACATGCTCCAGAAATCGAGTACCCCGGTGCCAATCAATACACCGGCTCCAAACAGGATCACCACACCCGGGATCAGCACACCGACGATGGCGAGGGACTCGGCCAGCGACATGGAAAAAACCACCAGCCCTGCGTATTCCGGGTTCTGGCGGATCCAGTCGAGCAGATCGTTGAACAATTCCGTCACGATGGATCAGGCACCGAGTCTCGAAACGCAAAGGCCACGAAGGCGCAAAGGCCGCAAAGTGATTTTCCGGGCGACGAATTCACTGCCAATCCCGCGACCTGGCACCACTTCCGTGAAAGCAGGGATGCCAGTTCCCCCGTGACCGGTGGCAACACTTTCCGCGCGGACGTGACACGAGCAACCCGGCACCAAATCTCTTAGCGTCCTTTGCTTCTTTGCGACCTTCGCGTTCGAGACTCGGTGTCCGCTTCAGGACAACGCGCCGAAGCAGCTGCGCGCGGCCTCGAGCGTGGCGGCGATGTCATTGTCGCCGTGCGCTGCCGAGACGAAGCCTGCCTCGAACGCTGAGGGCGCCAGGTAGACGCCGTGCTCGAGCATGCCATGGAAGAAGCGGCGGAAG
>JAGRHE010000360.1 GCA_020445165.1 Gammaproteobacteria bacterium | reverse complement strand
CGAGTACCAGGACAAGGAATCGTTCGCGATCGATGTCCGCTTCAGGGCCGTCGACCAGGCGGGTTTCGCTGCCGGGTTCGGGCTGGTCGGCGAGGATGCCGGGCAGGGCGACATCGCGGTGGTGATCTGGACCACGACGCCCTGGACCCTGCCTGCCAACCAGGGTGTCGCGCTCAATGCCGACCTCGATTACGTGATGGTCCAGGCCGGCAGTGAGCGCCTGGTGATCGCCGAAGGCATGCTCGACGATGCCATGCAGCGCTGGGGCATCGACCAGCACCGTGTGCTAGGGCGCGCCCCGGGCAGCGTGTTCGACCGGCAGCTGCTGCAGCATCCCTTCTACCACCGCGAGGTGCCGATCGTGCTCGGCGAGCATGTCACGCTCGACGCAGGCACCGGTGCCGTGCACACGGCCCCCGGACACGGCATGGATGACTACGTGGTCGGTCAGCGCTACGGTCTGCCGGTCGACAACCCCGTGGACGGCAACGGCTGCTTCGTGCCGGGCACGCCGCTGTTCGAGGGTGAACACGTGTTCAAGGCCAACCAGCACGTGATCGAAGTGCTGGAGCAGCATGGCGCGCTGGTCAGATCGGCAAAGTTCACGCACAGCTACCCGGTCTGCTGGCGGCACAAGACACCGATCATCTTCCGCGCCACGCCGCAGTGGTTCATCTCGATGTCGCAGAACCGCCTGCGAGATATGGCGATGGCCGAGATCGGGCACGTTACCTGGACCCCGGACTGGGGCCGCGCGCGCATCGAGGGCATGGTCGAAAACCGCCCCGACTGGTGCATCTCGCGCCAGCGCACCTGGGGAGTACCGATCGCGTTCTTCATCCACAAGGAGAACGGCGAATTGCACCCGGACACCGCCAGGCTGGTCGAGCAGGTGGCCGAGCGGGTCGAACAGCAGGGTATCCAGGCCTGGTTCGATCTAGAGCCGGAGGAACTGCTGGGCGAGGATGCCGTGCACTACGACAAGGTTGCCGACACGCTCGATGTCTGGTTCGACTCGGGCGTGACCCACGCCTGCGTGCTCGATCCGCGGCCCGAGCTGGTGCGTCCGGCCGACCTCTACCTGGAGGGCTCAGACCAGCATCGCGGCTGGTTCCAGTCATCCCTGTTGAGTTCGGTGGCGATGACCGGAAAGGCACCGTACAAAGGCGTGCTCACGCATGGCTTCACGGTCGACGCCAGCGGCAAGAAGATGTCGAAGTCACTCGGCAACGTGGTGGCGCCACAGCAGGTCATGAAGACGCTCGGGGCCGATATCATCCGCCTGTGGGTCGCGGCGACCGACTACCGCGCCGAGATGTCGGTGTCCGATGAGATCCTAAAGCGGACTGCCGATGCCTACCGTCGCATCCGCAACACCACGCGCTTCCTGCTGGCCAATCTCGACGGCTTCGATCCTGCGCAACACATGGTTGCCGCGGACGACATGATCGCGCTCGATCGCTGGGTGGTCGGTCGCGCACACCGGCTGCAGCAGGAGATCATGACGGCCTATGAGGAGTACAACTTCCACCTGATCTATCAGAAGCTGCTCAACTTCTGTGTCGCCGATCTCGGTGGCTTCTATCTCGACGTGATCAAGGATCGTCAGTACACGACCCGGGCCGACAGCGTGGCGCGACGCTCGTGTCAGAGCGCGATGTTCCACATCGTCGAGGCCATGGTGCGCTGGATGGCGCCGGTGCTGAGTTTCACTGCTGACGAGACCTGGGGCTTCATGCCCGGCGATCGCAGCGAGTCGGTGTTCATGGAAACCTGGTACGACGGCCTGTTCGCGGCCGACAACGGTGTGCTCGATAATGCCGCCTGGTCGCGCGTGATCGCGGTCAAGACCGCGGTCGCCAAGCAGCTCGAACTGATGCGCAAGGATGGCGTGATCGGTTCGTCGCTGGATGCCGAGGTCACCCTGTACTGCAGTGACGCCCTGTTGTCCGTGTTGCAGAAGCTCGGTGATGAACTGCGTTTCGCACTGATCACGTCCTACGCCGAAGTCGCGCCGCTGGCCGCCGCGCCGCAGGGTGCTGCGGACACCGACGTGGATGGACTCAAGGTTGTTGCATCCGCCAGCACACATGCCAAGTGCGTACGCTGCTGGCACCACCGTGAGGACGTCGGTGCAAACAGCGCACA
>JAGRHE010000035.1 GCA_020445165.1 Gammaproteobacteria bacterium | reverse complement strand
TGCCCACCCAAAAACACAATCCTCAGGGTGTGTCATGTCCTCACTGCTCATCACCAATGCGCGCCTCGTCAACGAAGGCGCGATCGTGGAAGGCGATCTGCGGGTTCGCGACGGTCGTATCGTCGAGATCGGCTCCGGGATCAGTAAGTCTGCAGATCAGGTCATCGATGCCGCCGGACGGGTGCTGATGCCTGCGATGATCGATGATCAGGTGCATTTCCGCGATCCCGGCCTCACCCACAAGGGCGATCTCGCCACCGAGTCCCGCGCCGCCGTCGCCGGTGGCATTGCCAGTTTCATGGAGATGCCCAACACCAATCCGCAGACGGTCACGCTCGAGGCGCTGGAGGCCAAGTTCCAGCTGGCCGCCGACCGTGCCTGGGGCAATCATGCCTTCTATCTCGGTGCGACCAACGACAACATCGATGAGATCCGCCGCCTGGAGGCGAACCAGACCTGCGGCGTGAAGGTTTTCATGGGCGCTTCGACCGGCAACATGCTGGTCGACAACCCCAAGGTGCTGGAGCAGATCTTCCGCGACGCGACCACGTTGGTTGCGACCCATTGCGAGGACACGCCGACCATCCATGCCAACGAGGCGCACTACCGGGCCGAGTACGGTGACTCGATACCCATTAAGTTCCATCCGCTGATCCGCAGCGAGGAGGCCTGCTGGCGGTCGTCATCGTTTGCAGTCGACCTGGCACGACGCTTCGCCACGCGCCTGCATGTGTTGCACCTGACCACCGCGCGCGAACTGGCATTGTTCGAAGCAGGTCCGATCCCCGGCAAACGCATCACCGCCGAGGCCTGTGTCCACCACCTGTATTTCAGCGAGGCGGACTACGAGCAGCGCGGTACGCTGATCAAGTGCAATCCGGCGATCAAGACCCTGGCCGACCGCGATGCCCTGCGCCTGGCACTGGCCGAGGACCGGCTCGACGTGATTGCCACCGACCACGCCCCGCACACACTCGAGGAGAAATCGGCGGCGTCGTACTTCAAGGCGCCGGCCGGCCTCCCACTGGTGCAGCATGCGCTGCAGATGGCGTTGGAATTGGTGCACGACGGTGTGGTGCCGCTGACCCAACTGGTGCACAAGGTGACGCATGGCCCGGCACAGCTGTTCAACGTGCGTGAACGCGGTTACCTGCGCGAAGGTTACTGGGCTGACCTGGTGCTGGTCGACATGGAGCACTCGCAATTGGTCAGGCGCAGCGACGTGCTGTACAAGTGCGGCTGGTCGCCACTCGAGGGAGACACCCTGCGCTCGACCATCGTTGCCACCGTGGTCAACGGCGAGCTCAAGTACCGCGAGGGCGAGTTCTTCGGCGCCGCCAGTGGTCGCCGGCTGGAATTCGAGCGCCACTGATCCTTATCGTCAACGGCAGGGGACCGGGTAGGTGATGATGAACCCGGTTTCGGGATAGTCCCGCCCGCGGTCGAAGCAGGTCACGATGCCGGGCCCGTCGGCCCAGTACCGGTTCGGATTGCGCGATTCGAAGATCTGGAAACGTTGCGGTGCGCGTGTCAGCACCTCGAAGTGCAGGTGCGGGATGGCGATTGCCAGCAGGCCGGTCCGGCCCAGGTCGGCGATCGGTTGACCGCGTTCCACCCGGCTTCCTTCCTCCACCCGTCGTCGGTCCAGGTGTACGAACAGGGTGCGCAGCGCGTTGCCCTCCTCATCGTTTCCGTGGTCGATGACGATCCGGTGGCCGTACATGGGTTCGAAGCGCGACTCGACGACCGTCCCCGGCGCCGGCGCCAGCACCGGCATGCCAATCTCGCCGAGGACATCGATGCCCTGGTGGCCGCCTTCGTCGGCCCAGTGGCCGTTCAGTGTCGAGGGTGCATTTGCTGGCATGAAGTTCGGTTGGCCGTCGCTGCGCACCGGGTCGGCATCGGCCGCGAGCTCGCCGTAGGGTTGCGGCCACAGTCCAGCACAGCCGGCGAACAGCAGCGATGCCATGGCTGGCGCAAAGCGTGTCATCGGCCGTTCACGCGACACCGATCGCACCCTTGTCGACACCCTCGTAGGCATACACCTTGAACCGGTCGTCCGGGTATTCGGCCTTTAGCGAGTCGGCGATGTGCTGGGCGATGTTCTCCACCGTCGAATCCGTATCGATCAGGTAGCACGCCGATCGTGGCAGGGTCAGGCCGAACATGCCCTGGGCACTCTGGTAGCCGAATTCGAAATATTCATGGTCGTCGCGCCGGCTGGTTCCGATCAGATCGTCACGCGTTCCCACGTAGATGTCGGTCCAGCGGCTGGCCCATTCGTCCTCAAGGGCCGTGTCGCGCTGCCCATTGCGCAGAATCTCGATGCGGGAACGGTGGCCATGGGCAATCCGCTGGCAGTTGCCGGCATGGTGCTTGAGTCCATGGCTATAGTGGTAATAAGCACCGGCGGTGCTCTCCGGCCACAGGCGTACATGGACCGCGTTGATGTTGTCGGCAGTCTGGGGCGACAGGAAGTCGGCGATGATCTGGGCGACCCGGTCGGCGACCACGCGCTCGCAGGGCAGCAGGCGCACGGCGTCACGCGGCGAGCGATGTTCGATCAGGCCGCCGTCTTCGGTGGTGAACGACAGGTGCAGCCCGTGCGGAAATTCGCTGATGGTCAGGCCCGGATACTCTGCCGGCACCAGCAGCTTGTGGTCGAACTGCCGGTCGATCAGCTGCTTGATTGCGCGTTTCACCTCGCCGAAGTCGAGCACCATGCCCTGGTAATCGAGCTCGCCATCCAGTTCGAGGTCGACCTGCCAGCTCTCACCGACCAATCCGCGTGTCGGGCTGAGTATCGAGTTGTCGATGACGGTGAGTCGCTTGACGAACAGAATGGTCATGGGCGGAGCATAGCGTGAAAGTCCGGACCTGCGGCAATGTCGCGTCGGCCAACTTTGGTTCCCTGTCGATGCTGCGGTTTTTGTGGGGTTTTGGCGCAGCAACCGGCGCGACCGCGTCGAGTCCGACTGATACTCTTCCCGAGCAATGAAAGTCCTGCCCCCGATGCCCCGCCTGATTTCGCTGCTAGTGCTGTCACTGTCATCGACAGTCAATGCGGGAGTGGAGTTTGACGTAGCCGACCCGCCGTCCGGCCTGGTCGACAACCTGCGTGCCCGCTCCGGACTGGCGGCTGAACCCTGTGATGCGCCGGCGTGGCGGGTGCAGCGCCTTTTCCGGCGCACGGAGCAGGACCTGGTCCCGGCATTGCAGGCCTTCGGTTTCTACGGTGCCCAGATCGACAAGCGCCTGCGCCGTGACGATTCCTGCTGGCATGCCGACGTCGCTGTCTTACTCGGGGCGCGGACCACGATCGCGTCGCGCCAGATCAACATCCAGGGCGAGGCGGCCGATGACCCGCAACTGGCGACGTTGTTCGAAGAGCTGCCATTGGCCGTGGGCGCGGTGTTGAATCATGCCGAGTACGAATCGATCAAGGATCGCCTGCGCCAGTTTGCCGCGGAACGCGGATACCTCGATTTTGCCTTCACCCGGCGCGAACTGCGGGTCAATCCGCAGACGGCTCAGGCCGATGTCCTGCTCGACGCCGAAAGTGGCCCGCGCTATCGCTTCGGTGAGCTGCGCTTCGAGCAGCAGACACTCGACGACGATTTTGTGCAACGCCTTGCCGGCCTGCGCGAGCAACAGCCCTACGATGCGCGCGCGGTGGCCGGGCTCGACCGCCGGCTCAGCGACGCCGGTTATTTCCAGCGCGTTGAAGTGCGCCCCTTGCGCGATCAGGCCGATGAGCTGGCGGTGCCGATCGAAGTAAAACTGGAGCCGGCCAGGCAGCATGCCTGGCGGGCCGGAATCGGCTATGCCACCGACACCGGACCGCGCGCCAGCCTGCATTACGACAACCGTTACGTGAACCGGCGCGGGCACCGGTTCGAAAGCGGGTTGAGCCTTTCGCCGGTGCTGTCGAGCCTGACCGCGGATTACCGGGTGCCCGGCGACGATCCGATCACCGAGTACTACTCCTTCGGTGCCAGGCTGCAGCATGAGGACACCGACACCAGCATCAGCGACAGTGCACTGTTGGTGGCCAAGCACACGCGCAAGGTCGGTCGCTGGACCCAAAACCGCTTCGTCGAGTTGCTGCACGAAAGTTCGGAGATCGGTGACGACAAGACCACCGCGACCCTGTTGATGCCGGGCATCGGCTGGGATCGTATGGTCGCGGACAATCCATTGCGCACGCGGCGCGGTTACCGGGTCAACCTGGAACTGCGCGCCGCGCACGAAAGCCTGTTGTCGACCGCAACCCTGTTCCGGTTCGATGCCAATGCCAAGGGTATCTACCGCTTCGGTGACGGCGGCCGGGTAACCGGCCGGATCGACGCCGGCAGCGTGATCGGCGACAGCATCGAAGACCTGCCGGCGTCACTGCGCTTCTTCGCCGGCGGCGACAACAGCGTGCGCGGTTACGACTACAAGTCCCTCGGTCCACTTGACGCCAACGACGAACCACGTGGCGGCCGCAACCTGTTGGTCGGCAGCCTGGAGTACGAACACCCGGTGGTCGGTGACGATTGGTGGGCGGCGGCTTTCGTCGATGCCGGGAATGCCTTCGACAGTGACAGTTTCGATCCGAAGGTGGGATACGGCATCGGTGCGCGCTGGTATTCGCCGGTCGGCCGGCTGCGCCTGGACATTGCGGTGCCGGACGACACCAGCGAAGACCAATGGCGCCTGCACTTCGGCCTGGGGGCCGACCTGTGAGCGGGCAAGGGGACGACCCGGCGTCGGTGTCGGTAGACACGCCGCGCAGTCGCCGCCGTTGGTTGCGCTGGCTGCTGCTGCCGGTCCTGGTCGTGTTGCTTCTGCCATTGCTGGCGTATGTGTTGCTGGCAAGTGAAGGCGGCAGTCGCTGGCTGTTGCACCAGGCCAGCCAACTGGCACCGGAGTTCGACGCGCGCTTCGAGTTCGCAGAAAGTCGCGGTGCGCTGCTCGACCGGATCGAGTTGGACGGCGTCGCGATCGAAGCGGCCGGTGCGCAGGTCGCGATCGATGAGCTGCAGCTGCAGTGGCAACCGCGCGCGCTGATGCAGCGGCTGCTGCATGTTGAACTGCTGTCCGCGCAGGGCGTGAAAGTGGCGCCGCCACCACCGACACCGCCAGAGCCGGCGACCGTCCCCGAGCTGCCCGATATCCAACTTCCGATCAGCGTGCGTCTCGATCGCCTGGTAGTTGACGATGTCCGTGTTCAGCAGGCCGACGGCGAGTTCGTGCTCGATCATGCCAGCCTGGCGGCTGCCGTCGATGCCTCGGCAATTGCACTCGACACCGTGCAATTGCGTGCCCTTGGCGCTGCCGTCGACGGTAGCTTGCAGATGGCACCCGCGGCACCGCATGCCGTGCAGGGGGCGCTGACGGTCGAGCTGCCGGCGTCACTGACCGGCGACGACGTCGGCGACGTGTCCCTTGCCGCAAACGTCGCCGGGGAGGCGCTGCGGCCGGAGATTGATCTGTCGGTGAGCGCCCCGACCGAATTGCGCCTGCAGGCTGTAGCGGCTCTGGACAAGGTGCAGCCGTCGTTCGAAATCGATGCGAACTGGCCGCAGCTGCGCTGGCCGCTGCGTGGCGAGGCGCAGGTCAGCGCCGAGGCCGGTTCGCTGCACCTTGCCGGCGCGCCAGACGATTACCGCCTGAAGCTGCGCGCGCCGGTCCAGGTGCCGCAGCAACCGCGTATCGACCTGGCGCTGGATGCCATTGGGGACCTGGCCGGCATGACGCTCGCGCCGCTGCGACTCGATGTCGCCGAAGGTAGCGTGACCGCGCAGGGCAAGGTCGGATGGCAGGATGGCGTCAGCTGGCAACTGCGGCTGCAGGCGCAGGGTCTGGATCCGGGGCAGTTCGCTGCCGAGTGGCCGGGTAGCATCGACGCGGTCGTCGCCGTCGAAGGCGCGTTGCCGGCACAGGGCGCGCTCGAGATCGATGCGATGATCGAGAAGCTGGCTGGCACATTGCGCGAGTATCCGGTCAGTGCTGACGGTGGCGTTTCGCTGCGCGGTGGGGTTTTGCAGGCACGCTCGCTCTACCTCGCGTCGGCCAGCAACCGGGTACGCCTCGATGGCCGTGCCGGTGATACGCTCGATCTGAACTTCACGATCGACGCGCCGGAGCTGGCCGCGCTCTATCCCGGCCTGGCCGGCACGCTCAAGGGGCAGGGCATAGTGACCGGCCAGACCACGTCGCCGGCGATCGATGCGCAGCTGCGTGGCAGCGCACTCGCGTTCGAAGAGGCCCGGGTCGCATCGATGATCCTGGACCTCGACTGGCGCGGCGAGGCCGGTACCGGTGAGCTGCAGCTGACCGAACTTGCCAGCGGCGGAAACCGGCTCGGCGCCGTGACTGCGGCGATCGATGGCCGCCTCGATGCCCATCGCGTGCAGCTTACCGCGGATGGCCCGGACGGCCGGCTCGCGCTGGGCGCCGACGGTGGACTGGACCCGACCAGGACGAAATGGCAAGGCACCCTGCAGCAGCTGGATGCGACCGCGGTCGAACTCGGCGCCTGGCAGTTGCGGGAACCGACCGCGGCTGAGTTCGCTGCCGACAAGGTGCGGGTCGAGCGCCTGTGCCTGGCCCGCGCGCAGACCGCTTTGTGCCTGCGTGGTGGTTGGGCACAGAAGGAAGGTCTCGACCTGCAGGGCGATCTGCGTGACTTCGACCTCGGCACCCTGGCGCGCTACCTGCCCGGCGAGGCGGTGATCGATGGCAGCCTGGCGGCGCGTTTCGACCTTGCCGGTCCGCCGCAGCGGCCGCGGGCAACCTTCGAGCTGGTGCCCGGCGATGGTCTGATCCGGGTCGAGGAGGGCCTGGAGCCGTTCGAACTGGGGTTCCGCAATGCGCGCCTGCGGGGCGAGTTCCGTGACGATCGTGGCAGTGCCGACCTGAATTTCGAGCTTGGGTCGAACGGGCGTGCCAACGGTCGCGTGGTCCTGGGTGCGGACAACAAGGGCCGCCGTGCGCTGAGCGGCCAGCTGAACGCCGACTTCCCCGATCTGGCGCTGGTTGCCGGGTTCGTACCGGCATTGCAGGCGGTCAAGGGCAAGCTGGCGCTGGCGCTCAAGCTCGGTGGCAGCCTGGCCGAGCCGACGGTCGATGGTAAACTGCGGGTCAGCGATGCCGGCGCCGACGTGCCCGCCGCCGGGATTACGCTCACTGATGTCGACCTGCGCGTGCAGGGCGATGGGCGTGGCCCGCTGCAGGTTGGCGGGGCGCTGCGCTCGGGTGATGGCAGCCTGGCGCTGCGTGGCGAGGTCGATCCGGGGGCGCGTGGCGGCGCCGCGGTTGATATTCGGGTCAGCGGCTCGGACTTCCAGGCGGTACAGCTGCCCGAGGCCAGGGCATGGGTCTCGCCCGATCTGCGCCTGCAGGGTAACGGACCCTACCGCCTGACCGGCACGCTGCGTATCCCGCGTGCCGCGATCGAGCTCAAGGAGCTGCCCAAGGGTACGGTTGCGCTTAGCGACGACGTGGTCATCGTCGGCAATGATGGGCCGGTGAAAAAGCCGCCGGCCGGCAGCCCGGTCGAGGCCCGGGTGCGGGTCGAGCTGGGCGATGCGGTCAGCTTCAAGGGCTTCGGCCTGAGTACGCGTCTGGACGGTGCCGTAGACGCAGTCAGCAACCCGCGCGGCACCGTGGTCGACGGCAAGATCGAGTTGCGTGATGCGACCTACAAGGCCTATGGCCAGGACCTGACGGTCGAGCGCGGTCGGCTGCTGTTCGCTGGCCCGCCGGGCAACCCGGACGTCGACCTGCGCGCCGTGCGCGTGTCGCGTGACGGCCAGGTGCGTGCCTACCTGGCGATGAGCGGACCGCTGGCCAAGCCGCGGCCGCGCGTCTACACCGAACCGGCGTTACCGGAAGCCGAGGCGGTGGCCTACCTCTTGACCGGCCAGGGTCTCGATTCGGCCGGTGCCGGCGAAGGTTTGGATATCGCGAGTGCCGCGCTGTCGCTGGGTATGTCGCGCAGCGAACCGCTGCTGCAGGACCTGGGCGACCGTCTCGGCCTGGACGACGTAAAGATCGAAAGCGGCAGCAACGGCATCGAGGACAGCGCGCTGCTGCTCGGCAAGTACCTCAACCCGGACCTCTACCTGGGCTATTCACAGGGCCTGTTCAACACCGAGGGTGCCGTGTTGCTGCGCCTGCGCCTGAGCAAGCGCCTGGAACTGGAGAGCCGCTCCGGCAACGAGCAGTCGGTCGACCTGTTTTACAAGATCGAGCACAACTGACCCCGGCCGCACTCAGGGCAGTGGGCCACCGCGCTGTCGGCGCCATTCCCAGGGCGCTACCGGTTTCGGCTCGGACCACAGGCCGATGCGGGCGGCGCGTGCCCTGGCCTCGGCCCGGGTGTAGGGATGCGTCGATAGCGGGTCCTGTCCGCCGCCCGGTGCGATGGACGTTAGATCATCCGTCGGCACGGTCGACCAGGCCAGCCCACTGGCCAGTAGATCGAGCGCGATGTCGCGCCCGCGCAGCGTGATCCGTCCAATGACCTGATTGCGCCCGATGTCGGCCGCTTCGACGACGAGGAAGGCGCCGGTCACTGCCTGGCGCAGCTGGTCGGCAGCGCTGCCGCCCCAGGGCTGGTTGAGCTCGGGCGCGTCGATGTCGGCCAGATCGACCCGGTAGTGCCCACCACGCACGTCGAGTATCAGCGTGTCCCCGTCGACGACATGCAGCACCCGTCCGGGCAGGCTGGCAGCCATGACGCCGAACGACAGGATCAGGCAGATCAGCAGCGCGGAAGCAGGCAGAAGAGGTTGCATTGATAGACCTGCCCGGGCCACAGAGCGATCGCATGTTGGCAGGTCGATCGCGTGAAGGAAGGAAAATGGAGCCGGTGCGCGGATTTGAACCGCGGACCTACGCATTACGAATGCGTTGCTCTACCAACTGAGCTACACCGGCACGAGGCCGCGCATTATAGAGAAAGAGCGCGACGCGACTCAAGGGAAGTTATTGCCGAGCTGGCACGGCGCTCATCAACCGCGCGGTGCGGTCCAGGCATACGGTGCCGGGTCGAGGATCGGCTCGCGCTGCAGTACCAGGTCGGCGGCCAGGCGCGCCGACGCCGCGCCGAGCACGATGCCGTTGCGAAAGTGGCCGGCGTTGACGAACAGCCCATCGATGGCCGGGTGCGGTCCGATATACGGGACGCCGGCCGGCGATGACGGGCGCAGGCCGGCCCAGTGCCGCTCGACCGGGCAGTCCCGGAGCACCGGGAAGCGCGCGGTGGCAATCGTGAACAGCTCCTCGCGCGCGGCGGCCGTGGTCTGCTTTTCGAAGCCGACCTCCTCGATCGTGCTGCCGAACAGGGTGCGGCCGTCGCGCCGTGGAATCACGTAGCGGCTGGCTTCGAGCACCATGCGCGTGATCGTGCCGGGCGGCGCGCGGAACATCAGCATCTGGCCGCGCACCGGGTGGATCGCCGGCGGTGCGGGCAGGTCATCGAGCAGTCCGCCGCTCCAGGCGCCGGCACAGACGACGACGGCATCCGCCGCATGGCTGCCGGAACCGGACACGACCCCGCTGCAGCGGTCGGCATGGATCTGCAGGCGCTCGACCGCATCGTCGGTGTGCACGGTCACGCCGAGCTGCTGCAGCCGCACCCGCAGTGCGCGCACCAGGCGCGGATTGCGGATCTGGCCGACCTGCGGCATCCAGATCGCGCCATCGGCTGGCTCGGCTGCCTGCGGTTCGAGTGCGGCGAACTGCGTCCGGTCGACGATCTCCAGCCTGCGTGCATGCTGCGCCGCCCAGGCCTGTGCCTGGTCGCGTTCGTCGCTGGCGATCATCAGCAGGCCACTGGCGGCGTACTCGGGATCGATGCCGGTCTGCGCCGCCAGTTCGTCACAGAATGCCGGGTAGTGTGCCTGGCTCCAGCTGGCCAGCCGGGTGATGCTGTCGAGATAGCGCCAGGGAAACAGCGGTGACACGATGCCGCCACCGGCCCAGGACGACTCGCGCCCGGTGTCGCCGCGTTCGAGGAGGACCACGTCGTGGCCGGCCTGGCGCAGTTCGAGTGCGGTCAGCATGCCGATGGCGCCGCCGCCGATGACCAAGATTCGGTTCATGAGGATCGAGAATCTGCCGCTAACTGCCGCGACAGCCGTTTGTCGGGAAATCGCCGCAGTCTATCATCCGCGCCGCGACGACATATCTGAATGATTGCTATACAGGCCCACATGAGAAAACAAAACGGACTCACGCTGGTCGAGCTGATGGTCACGCTGGCCGTGGCCATCATCCTGGTTGCGGTCGGCATGCCGCTGTTCAACAGCGTGGCATCGAACAACCGGGCCACGGCCCAGGCGAACACCTTTCTGGCGGCGTTCAAGCTGGCGCGCAGCGAAGCGGTCAGGCGGGCGACCACCGTGTCGGTGTGTGCTATCGCCGATCCTGCCGCCAACCCAGTCACCTGTGGCAGCAACACCGACTGGGACAACGGCGCGCTGGTGTTCACCGATGGTGGCACCGCCGGCTCGGTGGATGGTACTGACGAGCGCTTGCGGGTCTTCCTGATCACGACTGCCGGTGCGACAGCGGCCACCAGCGGCAGTTATGTCCGCTTCCAGTCGCGCGGCGAGGTGCAGAACATGACATCGAACACCGCCTGTTCGACCAGTGGTACCTGCTTCGACCTGGGCCATTCCGGTTCCACCGGGAGCCAATCGCGCTGTCTCTACATCATGCAGAGCGGCCAGGTCCGTCTGGAGCGTGCGACATGCAGCTGATGATGAACAGGAGACGGCAGAACGGCTTCACGCTGCTCGAGGTGCTGGTGGCACTGATCGTGCTGTCGATCGGCCTGCTCGGTCTGAGCGGGCTGCAGACGCTGGGCCTGCGCAACAATTACAGCGCCGCGCAACGGTCACAGGCGACGTTGGCCAGTAACGACATCATCGACCGCATGCGCGCCAACCGGGACGCCGCCACGGCCGGCAACTACAACATCAGCTATGGCCAGACTCCGGCGCACGTGACCTGTTCCAGCTGCAGCGTGTCCCAGGTTGCCACGATCGATCTGGGGCAGTGGCATGCCTATGTCGAGCGGCTGCCGGCTGGCGAGGGCGATATTGCGGTCACGGCCGCCGGTTCAGCCGTCGTGAGGCTGCGTTGGAATGACGCGCGCGACATCAACAACAAGCTCGAGCTGGTGACGAAGGTGCAGTTATGAACCGGTTTCCCCGACAGGCCGGCCTGACGCTGGTCGAACTGATGGTCGCCACCACACTGAGCCTGGTGTTACTCGCCGGGGTACTCGTGGTGTTCTCGGCCAACAAGGCCACCTACCAGTTGCAGAACGGGTTGGGCGCCTTGCAGGAGAACGGTCGCTACGCGGTGCGTCAGATCGCTGCCGATCTGCAGCAGGCCGGCTACGGTGGCTGCCTGTCGCCACACCTGGTGTACCGCGAGGACGGGCCACCGCGTGTCATCAACATCGCCTCGAGCCCGCCGACCTACCTGACCGAGTTTCAGAACGGCACCTTTCTGGTCGGACGCAACGACCAGGCCGGCACCTTGACCATTGGTGGTGTGAACATGGTTCCCGGTACCGATTCGATCGAGATTCGCGGCCCGCTGCGTTCGAACATCAACATGGTCAGCGGTCCGATGCTGACGACCGATCCGATCACCATCGTCGGTGCGGCGAGCGGCTTTGCCACCAACGAGTACCTGCTCATCAGCGACTGCGGCAGTGCGACCATTCTGCGCGCTGCGAGCGTGACGGCCGGCAGTACGACGACCACGATCACTTATTCCGGTGGTGCACTTGCCGCACCATACCAGGGCGATGCCGTTGTGATGGAGTTTGCCACCCACACCTATTTCGTCGGCTCGACCGGGCGCAACAATGCCAGTGGCCAGGCGATCACGGCGTTGTATCGCTGGGACGGCGCCGGCAGTGCCACTGAGCTGGTCGATGGTGTCGAGAACATGCAGATCGAATACGCGCTGGATACCGATGCCGATGGCCGGATCGAGCAGTTCGTGTCGGCCGGTGTCGGCATCGACCTGACCCAGGCGGTCGCGGTGCGCATCTCGCTGCTGCTCAACAGCATCGAGGGGGCCGGTGCCGACGAGGTGCCTTATACCTACTTCCCATCCGGCAGCACACAGATCTCGCCGGGCACGGGTGATTACCGCCTGCGCCAGGAATTCAGCTCGGTGGTGTCGATCCGCAACGCGGTTCTATGAAGGGCATGACGATGCACAGAAAACAGGTGACAAGACTCGAATCCCAACGCGGGGCGGTGCTGATCGTGGCACTGGTGCTGTTGCTGGTATTGACCGTGCTCGGCACGGCCAGCGTGCGCGACACGACCATGGCCGAGCGCATGGCGGGTAACTTCCGCGATTACAGCAGCGCGATCGAGGCGGCGGAATCGGCGCTGCGGGTCGGTGAAGAGGGGATTGCCAATGCAACCACCTTCGCCACGATGTCCTGGGACAGTTCCGATGGCACCAGCATCGTGCAGCCGACATCGACCAGTCTGGATCCGAATACCGATGGCAACTTTGCCCGTACCGTGCCGGCGGACGTGTTGACACATGACAGCAAGCTGCTGGTGGCAAGCGCCCCGCGCTACTACATCGAACAACTGCCCGAGATCGAACTGAGCGGCAGTGATATCTCCGAGGGTGTCGGCGCACCGGTCACGATCCATTACTACCGGGTCACGGCCAAGGGCTACGGCGTTTCGCCGAATACCGAGGTGGTGCTGCAGAGCACCTATTTCGACTGGAACGGCAACGGGAACTAATGAAGGTGAAAGTCATGCGTAACAGAATTCTCAGTTCCGTGATTGCGGTCGCCTGGGGCCTGATGTCGAGTCGCGCGGCGATCGCGCTGCCGGCCCAGGAGCCGTTGTTCCTGGTGACCCAGGTCAGCCCGATGGTGATGTTTGCGACATCGGTCGACCACCAGCTGTTCATCAAGGCGTTCGCTGACTATTCCGATCTTAATGGCGACGGCGTCATCGACAGCAGCTACGTCGATTCCTTCGACTACTACGGCTACTTCGACAGCAATCGCTGCTACGAGTACGACACCTCGGCCGGTTACTTCAGGCCACGAAATGCCGCCAGTGGCGCCAACAATCACCATTGCAACAATTCGGCGGGCAATGGTAACTGGAGTGGCAACTTCCTGAACTGGGCCTCGATGACGCGTATCGACGTGCTGCGCAAGGCACTTTATGGCGGCAAGCGGGCCATCGACACGGCGACCCAGACTGTGCTCGAGCGCGAGCTCCTGTCGAACGACTTTCACGCGTTCGCCAAGGTCTTCACTCCGGTCACGGGTGACGACATGCGCAACTACACGCCTTACAACGTGACGACCTTGACGATGTGTAACTCCACACCGCAGCCGACCACCGGCTCGGACGAGACGCAATCGATGAGCACCGTGACCAATCCGCCCCAGCTACGGATCGCCAATGGTGACTGGGGGCGCTGGGACGCCGGCGAGCGCAACCAGTGTGAGTGGTATGAGACCAACACCGCGACCAACTACAACAAGAACTCAGGCACCGTGCCGCGCTACTCGGACAACCTGTTCAGTTCAGGCACCCGGGCTGCGCCCAATGTAAAGGTCGAGGTCTGCGTCACGGGCAAGCGCGAGGCCAACTGCAAGAGCTATAACGGCACCGACGCGAAGCCAACAGGGTTGCTGCAAGACTATGGCGAAGACGGTGCGTTGCGCTTCGGCCTGCTCAGCGGCAGTTATCAGAAGCGCGACCATGGTGGCGTGTTGCGCAAGACGATCAGCAAGTTCGCCGGCAATACGACCGCGTCCGATGACGAGGTCAACCTCGCCAATGGCACGTTCAACAGCTCCGTCAACGGCATTATCGGCACGCTCGACAAGGTCCGGCTGAATACCTGGGACTATGGTGACACCCACTATAACGACTGCGACAGATTCGCGGTTTCGATCAACGAGTACCTGACCAGTACAAACGCCAACCGCAGGTGTTCAAACTGGGGTAACCCGCTGTCCGAGATCTACCTGGAGGCGGTCCGCTACCTGGCTGGCGAGGGTTCGGCAACCAGTACATTCAATGTGGCGACCGATTCCCTGTCCCTGCCGACCGCGACCTGGGATGATCCGATGTCCGCCACCGACTACTGCACGCCGATGAACGTCGTCGTACTGGCCAGTGGCGACAACAGTTTCGATACCGATAACCTCAGTAACGTACCGACTGCGCTGGGCAACATTTCGACGGCCGTGGATGCGATCGGTACCGCCGAACGCACCGCGGGCAGTATCGCCAGCGAGGTGTTCATCGGTGAGGTTGGCGCGTCACCGTTGACGAACCCGGACTACAACGTGTGTTCGGCCAAGACCTTCACGTCGTTGTCACAGATGCGCGGGCTGTGCCCGGCCACGCCGGTGAAGCAGGGCGGCTATGGGATTGCGGGTATCGCGCACAAGGCGCGTACCGTGGACCTGCGCACGACCAGCGGCTACGACGGCGATCAGACCATCAAAACCTTCGCCCTCGCGATGGCCAAGTCCCTGCCAGAGTTTGTGTTCGACGTGAACGGCTCGAAGGTGACCATCGTGCCGGTGGGTTACGCGCGATTCAACTCCGGCGATCCATGGGCGGCCTCGAGCCTGGGGCAGCTGTCGGTGCTGGAGACGGTCGTCGATCCCAACTCGGGCAAGGTCACCTACATGCGTGTGTTCGCCAACTGGGAGGACTCGCAGTGGGGCAATGACTACGACATGGACGTGGGCTCGTGGATATCCATCTGTGTCGGTGCCGAGTGCGAGAACCATGACGACGACGGGAATGGTCACAACGACACCAATCCCGGCAACGGCAACCTGCGCGTTACTACCCGCGCGCCGCTCGCCGCTTCCGGTGCGGCCATGCTGGTCGGTTTCATCGCGTCGGGTACGACCAATGACGGCGTGCATGCGACGCTGGAGAAGGTCAGTGGCGGTTTCTACACGTCGCTGAACGCTACCTATAACTTCGGTGAAACCCGTAACCCGTCCGAACCGAATCCGGCAGCCGACGCGAATGGCGACGGCCGCCCCGATGGCATCGTCGTGCTGACGCCGGGTGCGTCGACCGCAAAGAACATGCCGACGCCGCTGCAACTGGCCGCGAAGTACGGTTCGTTCAACGATTCGAACAACAACGACATGCCGGACCTCCAGTCGGAATGGGATGAGGACGGTGACGGAGTAGCTGATGGCTTCTTCTTCGCCGATGACCCGTCGCAGATCGGTCCCAAGCTGGCCAGTTTCCTGTCCAGCATTGCGACCACCTCGTCGTCGGCCTCGGTCGTGGCCAACTCGGTCAGCCTGCAGACCCAGACGCGCCTGTTCCAGGCACGCTTCGACAGCGAGGACTGGTCGGGCAGCGTGGTCTCGCTGCCGGTGTCGTCGACCGGCGCGCTGTTGTCGGCGGAATGGGATGTCGCCGACCGGGTCGACCTGCAGAACCACGACACCGGCCGCGAGTGGATGACCTGGGATGCGAGCCTGGACGGCAATGGCGATGTGATCGGTGGCATCCCGTTCCGCTGGGCCAGCCTGAACGCGGCCCAGAAGACGGCACTGAACCTGAACCCGGGATCGGGCAGCAGCGACAGCCGGGGATCGGAGCGCCTCGACTGGCTGCGCGGCGACAAGTCGAACGAGATCGCGGACACGTCGGGGCTGCGTATCTTCCGCGATCGCAATGCCACTGTGCTCGGCGATGTCGTGAATTCGACTCCGACCGTGGTCGGTGCACCGAACTACAACTATCTCGATTCGCTCGAGACAGTACCCTATTCGACCTTCAAGGCGGCCAACGACGATGTCGAGTGTCGCGATTCGAACGGCACCCTGCGCAGTGTCAACGCGCTCGATCGTGAGCCGATGCTGTACTTTGGTGGCAATGACGGTGCGCTGCACGGGATCTCGGCCTGTACCGGTGACGAGCGCTTTGCCTACGTGCCACAGGGTGTTTACTCGACGCTCAACCAGCTGACCTCGCCCAATTACCAGCACAAGTATTACGTTGACGGACCGGTGACCGTGGTCGATGCCTTCTTTGGCGGTGCCTGGCACTCGGTGCTGGTCGGCACGCAGGGTGCCGGTGGTTCGGGCATTTTCGCGCTGGACGTGACTGACCCGGGCAAGTTCGACGAGACCTATGCCAGTGACGTGGTGCTGTGGGATATCCAGGCCACGCCGGGTGTCAGCGGCAGCCCCTTCGAGGAGCTGGGCTACGCGATGGGGCAGGTCTCGATCGTCAAGGCCAAGTACCATGGCTGGGTTGCGATCTTCGGCAATGGATACCACGGTCAGAGTGGCAAGGCGATCCTGTACATCGTGCGCCTGAGCGATGGTTCGCTGCTGCAGTCGATCGACCTGTCGGCAACCGGACCCGGATCGACATTGCACGGGGCATCCAATGGCCTTTCTGCACCGGCCCCGGTCGACACCGACGGTGATGGCGAGGTCGACCTGATCTATGCCGGTGACCTGAACGGCAACCTGTGGCGCTTCAAGGCGACGTCGGCCGGCTTCACCCGTGCCGCGACCACGCTGCTGTATCGTGCGAGGAGCGTGGGCGACGAGACGCAGAAGATCACGGCGCGCGTCGCAGTCGGCTATCACCCGACGTCGGCCACCGGGCGTATCGTCTATTTCGGCACTGGCAAATACTACGAGCTGATCGACCAGGATCCAGCCAACGCGGTCGCCTACAACACCATGTACGGTATCTGGGACCGTGACGATGACCTGACCGTCACCTCTGTGACGACGCGCAACTCGAACGTGCTGCAGAAGCAGACCATCACGTTGCAGGAGCTGACCACGTTCGGCACCAACACGGAAACAATCCGCATCGTCAGTAACACGCCGGTGCAGTGGGCCAACCCGGATTCATCGGTGCCAACAGGTGCCTGCGCGGCCAACCAGTCGTGTGGCTGGTACCTCGACCTGACCGACACCGGTGAAAAGGCAGTTTCGCGCCCGATTCTGCGTGGCGGCCGATTGATCTTCGTCACCGCGCTGCCGTCACCGGTGGCCTGTGATGAGGGTGGCTCGGGCTGGCTGATGGAGATCGATCCGAATACCGGCGGCCGTCTCGATGTGCCGGTGCTCGATCTGAACGGCGACGGCCTGTTCGATAATGCCGATACCAAGGCGTCCACCGTAAACGGCCAGACGACCTATACCCCGCCGTCGGGGACCAAGTCGAAGATCGGCCTGATCCAGAATCCGGCGATCGTGTCCGGTTTTGGGGACGGGTCTTTCCAGACCAAGAACTTCTCCGGTTCCAAGAACGCCCAGATCGACGTGAAAAAGGAACGGCCGGATGTCGGCGGCGAGGGCCGCAAGTCCTGGGTCCGCATCAAGTAGGTGATGAGTATGTATGCACGCCAGAAAGGCCTGACGCTGGTCGAACTGATGGTGGTGGTCGCGGTGATGGCGATCATCGCCGCCATCGCCTATCCGCTGTACACGACGCAGACGCAGAAGGCGCGCCGCGCTGATGCCAAGATCGCGCTCGAGGCAATCGCCATGGCACAGGAGCGGTTCTACACGGCGAACGGTTCTTACACCACCTCGTTGAGTTCACTCCAGGTATCGACAGCGATTCAGGGCGGCAACTCGGACGAGGGCTTCTACACGATCGCCGCGCCGACGCTGACCGGCGGCGGGCAGGGATACTGGGTGAGGGCAACGGCCGATTCGAGTGGCGCACAGGCCAGCGATGCGGCCAATTGCGCGACCTTCACCGTCGACCATACCGGGCGCAAGACAGCCACGGGTGGATCGGCCAGCACCTGCTGGTAGTCCGTCGGTTGATGGCAGCCTGACAGGTACGCTGCAGCATCGGCTTCGCGACCGAGGCAGCGTGGCCGGCTGCGTCGTTGACGTCAGCTGGCCTGTCCGATGGCGCCAAGCAGGTTGCGCGGCAACGCGAACACCACGGTCTCCGGTTCACCGTCGTCCTGCTCGACACTCTCCGCACCCCAGCCACGCAGGTGGCTGATCACGCTCTCGACCAGCACCTCTGGTGCCGACGCCCCGGCCGTCAGTCCGATCACGTCGACGCCGTCCAGCCATTCACGGCGGATATCCTGTGGTCCGTCGATCAGGTAGGCGCGGCGGCCATGCTTCTCGGCGATCTCCTTGAGCCGGTTCGAGTTCGAGCTGTTCGGTGAACCGACCACCAGCACCAGGTCGCAGTGCTGCGCGAGACGGGTCACCGCATCCTGGCGGTTCTGGGTGGCGTAACAGATGTCGTCTTTCTTCGGTCCGTTGATCTATCGTGACATGACGCAGTTCTGGGGCCGGATTCTGC
>JAGRHE010000359.1 GCA_020445165.1 Gammaproteobacteria bacterium | reverse complement strand
CGGCGTGACCAATATGGCGGCGATCTGCGCGATCTGTAAGTCGCAGTTCACCAAGGTGCTGCCGTACTACGGCATGGACATGGACATGATCGTCAGTGTCCACCAGCTGGTTTCCAACGCGATCATTCTCACCGGCCAGACCAGTGATGATGATGACGATGAATCCGAGGACGACGCTGCCTGAAGCAGAACGTTTTCAAACCCTAATAAATCCGATCCTGCGGGATCCTGGGCATTAAAGGTAAGGAGAGTTTAGATGGCAACTCCTAGCGATAAGATGAACGAAAAGCTCACATGGCGCCGTTTCGAAGACGGTCACAACAAGTGGGATTCCTTTACGGACAAGATCTTCAACGAGGATACGTCGCACAAGTGCCCGACCTACGTTCACAAGACGCCGCCGTGCCAGGGCAGCTGCCCGTCGGGTGAAGATATCCGTGGTTGGCTGGCCATCGTGCGTGGCCAGGAAAAGCCGGCCGAAGGCATGGAGATGGGCGAATACGCCTTCCGTCGTTCGACCGATGCCAACCCGTTCCCGTCGATGATGGGTCGCGTCTGCCCGGCGCCTTGCCAGGATGGTTGTAACCGCAACGAGGTCGAAGACTTCGTTGGTATCAATGCCGTCGAGCAGTGGATCGGCGACAATGCGCTGGCTAACGGCTACAAGTTCCAGGCCGGTCCGGATACCGGTAAGAAGGTCGCCGTCATCGGCGGTGGCCCGGCTGGCATGGCTGCCGCCTACCAGCTGCGTCGCAAGGGACACGCCGTTGCGATCTTCGAATCTCAGCCCGAGCTCGGCGGCATGATGCGTTACGGCATCCCGAACTACCGCATCCCGCGCGACAAGCTGGCCGGCGAGATCCAGCGCATCATCGACATGGGCAACATCGATGTCCACACCGGCGTACGCGTCGGCAAGGATGTCACCGTCGAGCAGCTGGAGAAAGACTACGACTCGATCCTGTGGGCCGTGGGTTGCTGGACCGGTCGTGGCCTGCCCGTGGAAGGCTGGGACGATGCACCCAACTGCGTGTCCGGTGTTGCATTCCTCAAGGCCTTCAACGAGGGCCGCATGAAGGTCACCGCATCTAAGGTAGTCTGCGTCGGTGGTGGTGACACCTCGATCGACGTCGTGTCGGTTGCGCGTCGTCTCGGACATATCGAGCAGACCAACCCGACCGATCGTCCCGAACTGGTGGTCAACGATGGTTTCGTCGCGCACGACACCGCCGTCACCGCGGCAGCCCAGGGCGCCGAAGTCACGCTGACCTCGTTGTTCCCGAAGGCCAACATGACGGCCGCCGAGCACGAAGTGCACGACGCGCTGCACGAAGGTGTCACGATTCTCGACGAAGTGATGCCGGTCGGCTTGGTGATGGGAGCCGATGGACGTGCCACCGGCCTGAAGATTGCCAAGTGCAAGATGGATGGCGGGCGCCCAACCCCGGTCGAAGGCACCGAGCAGGTGCTCGAGGCAGACCTGATCGTTTCGGCCATCGGCCAGGGTGGTGATCTCACCGGTCTGGAGGTGCTCGACAACGGTCGCGGCCTGATCAACGCCGACAGCTTCTACCAGGTGCCAGATCGCGAGAAGCACTTCGTTGCCGGCGACATCATTCGTCCGCACCTGCTGACCACGGCCATCGGCCAGGCCTCGGTTGCCGTCGAATCGATCGATGAGTTCCTGAAGAAAAAGGAGCACAAGAAGCGTCCGAAGGTCGACGTTCACCACTTCAACCTCGACGCCAAGCTGCAGGAAGCCGGGTTGTCGCCGGAGCACTTCGATGCCAACGCAGGTGATCTGCGTGGCACCTCGGAAGCGAACTTCGCAGTGCACAACTACGAGGACCGTTCCTTTGCAGAGGTTATTCCGCACGATGAACTGTTCCTTGCTCATTTCGCCTACACGCCGCGTATTGCGCGCCGTGAGGAAGTGCCGACTGCGGACGACGTTCTGGGGCACTTCCACGAGCGCCTGATCGGCCTGGAAACCGAGCAGGCTGTCGAAGAGGCCAATCGCTGCATGAGCTGTGGCATGTGCTTCGAGTGCGACAACTGCGTGATCTTCTGTCCGCAGGACGCGGTATACCGCGTGAAGAAGGACCAGGCGACCACTGGCCGCTATGTCGCAACCGACTATGCACGTTGCA
>JAGRHE010000358.1 GCA_020445165.1 Gammaproteobacteria bacterium | reverse complement strand
GCGCTGCATGGCCGGTAAATCGCTCAGGGAGCAGGGTATCGAAGGGGAAATCATTCCCAAGCATTACTTCGTCAAAGAGGCAGTGTTCCCGTTCGTCAAGTTTCCCGGCGTTGATACGCTGCTCGGACCGGAGATGAAGTCGACCGGCGAGGTGATGGGTGTCGGACGCAACTTCGGCGAAGCCTATGCCAAGGCGAACGAGGGTGGCAGCGTGCTGTTGCCTCGTGGTGGTCGTGCCCTGCTGTCGGTACGCGAGGCGGATCGCTCACGGGCGGTTAACGTCGCCCGCCAGCTGCGCGATCTCGGCTTCGAGATTGCCGCGACGCGTGGCACCTGCCGCCGGATAACCGAGGCCGGCATCGACTGCCGCGTGGTCAACAAGGTCAAGGAGGGCAGGCCGCACATCGTCGATATGATCAAGAACGGGGATTTCTCGCTGATCATCAACACGACAGAAGGCAAGCAGGCAATCGTCGATTCGGCATCGATCCGGCGTGCCGCCTTGCAGCACAAGGTGAGCTACACAACCACGATTTCGGGTGCCGAGGCGGCCGTGATGGCGTTGCAGCAGCCGGATCAATTGAACGTGAACACCCTGCGAGAACTACACGGCTGATGGCAGCCGGGTGAGGATCAGAATATGGAAAAACACCCGATGACCCTGCAGGGCGCCGAGCGCCTGCGCGAGGAATTGAGCGAGCTCAAGACTGTGAAACGCCCTGCGGTGATAGCCGCGATATCGGAAGCGCGTGCACACGGCGACCTCAAGGAGAATGCCGAATACCATGCTGCGCGCGAGCAGCAGGGGTTCATCGAGGGGCGGATCAAGGATATCGAGGCCAAGCTGTCGAACGCCCAGGTGATCGATGTCAGGGCGCTCAATGCGGGCGGTAAGATCGTGTTCGGCGCGACGGTGGTCCTGCTCGATCTGAATACCGATGAAGAGAAAACCTATCAGATCGTCGGAGTCGACGAAGCCGATCTGAAGCATGCCAAGATTTCAGTCACCTCACCGGTGGCCCGTGCCCTGATCGGCAAGCAGGAGGGCGACGAGGTTGCGTTGGACGCGCCCGGCGGCACGCACGAATTCGAGATCCTCGAGGTGCGCTACGTCTGACTGACAGCTGCCGAGGCCCTAGGCGGACGGAAGCGCGATTTTCGGCTTCTTCGTGTTGCGGCGGAACAGGATGAGCATCTGTCCGATCTTGTGGATCAGGCTGGCCCCGGTTGCCGCGCAGATCCTGTCGCCGATCTCGACCCGTTCCTCGCGGTCGGCCGCGACCTTCACCTTGATCAGTTCATGTGCATCGAGCGCAACTTCGATTTCACCCAGCACGGCGTCGGTCAGGCCATGCTGGCCCACCCATACGACCGGTTTCAGGTGGTGGCCGAGGCCACGCAGATGGCGCTTCTGGTGATCGGAAAGGTTCATCAATCTGGGCCCGCGAAAAATCGCGCCACTATATCGACAGCAGGCGGGGCTTGCACGGAGATTGTGATTCTGACGATCGCGGCCGCTACTGGTGGCATAATCCAGGGTATTCCGGAATCTCCCGCACACGTGTGACAACGCCATGGCGCGATCAAAAAGCAGTCATCGCTGGATGCAGCGTCATGTCAACGACGAATACGTCAAACGCTCCAAGCGTGAGGGCTATCGCTCCAGGGCGGCGTACAAGTTGCTGGAAATCCAGGAAAAAGATCACATGATCAAACCGGGGCAGGTGATCGTCGACCTGGGCGCCGCGCCCGGTGGCTGGTCGCAGGTTGCGGCCGACCTGGTTGGTGACAAGGGCGCGGTCATCGCGATAGACCTGCTGGAGATGGACCCACTCCCGGGCGTGACCTTCATCCAGGGGGATTTCCGCGAGGATTCCGCGCTGCACGCGCTGCAGTCTGCCCTGGACGCTCGCCAGGTCGACCTTGTTATTTCTGACATGGCCCCCAATGTGACCGGAATGGCCGCCGTCGATCAGCCGCGCTCCATGCACCTGGTCGAGTTGGCGCTGGATTTTTGTGACCAGCATCTGAAACCGGGTGGTGGCCTGGTGTGCAAGGTGTTTCACGGCGAGGGTTTCGATGAGTGGATGCGTGCCGTGAAAACCCGGTTCGGCCGCGCCGTTACGCGAAAACCGAAGGCCTCTCGCGCGAAAAGCCGTGAGGTTTATC
>JAGRHE010000357.1 GCA_020445165.1 Gammaproteobacteria bacterium | reverse complement strand
ACCCACCGGTTACATCTCGGCGACGATCAAAACGTTTGAAGGAACGACCACCATGGCAAACAGATTTTCCGGACGCGGCAACCTCGGCGCCGACCCAGAGCTTCGATACACCGCGGGCGAGGACAGCGAGCCTGTCTGTTCGCTGCGTATCTTTTTCGACCGCCCCAAGCCAGACGGCAACGGTGGCTTCGACGACAAAGGCGGCTTCTGGCTGGATGTCAGTCTGTGGGGTACGCGGGGCGAGGCCGCAGCCCAACTGCTCAAAAAGGGTGCTCGGGTGTCCGTATCAGGTGAACTGTACGAGGATGCGTGGCAAGACAAGGACAGTGGCGACGATCGGCGCAGACTTCGGCTGCGCGCCGAAGGCGTCGATTTGGATCTCACGCGTCTCAATGTTGTGACTTGGCAGTCACGTGCTGATGAGGTGACATAGTTGCTGAAACCCGCATCTGAACCAATCGCAACGGACTGATTCCCCTGTCTTCTACAGCGATGCTGGTGCGTGTCGTTCTGTTCGCACTGTGCAGCGTCCGGGGTGCGGCGGACGACTCACCGATGCTCCGGCCATAGGCTATTGGGTAGGCGGCCGACACCACGCCACCGCTCCTCGGCCGCCATCATCGCCGCATCGATGTCGTCAAGGTCGGACTGCTCGACGCGGCGGATCGCCCCCAGTCCATCGGCGTTCGTGCAAAATCCTGCCGGTGCCGAATCGACGCATGCCAGCAGCACCGTCCGCAGTTGCTCGATCTGCTGCCACCCGAGGCGTCGGTGGACCAATACGGCGTACGCTGGGATCGCCTCCGGGATCTCGACCGCGCTCATGAAGGACCAGCCGAACGGCCGGTACTGCTGCCATACCCGCCGCTCGATCATCGCCGCTGTCGTGGCGCCTGCGATCGCTGCCGACAACGCATTGTAATGTGAACCCGCCTCGTGCACGGCGACGTGCTTTCCCGGCTCGATGCCGGCACGCCTGATTGCCCTGGCGGCCAGGTGATGCAATGGATCGGTCCTAGGCGGCAGCGACACGACGCGACCGCGAAGGTCGCCGAAGCCACGCACCCCAGACGCCGATGAATGGACCAGAACCAGCTGGCGAGATGGGCCGACGAGACCCAGCCATTGGTAACCTGCATTACGCTCGATGATGCGGGCCAGGCCCAGTGACGTCAACATGATGTCGGGCAAGGTGTCGTCTTCCGTTGGCGTCGAAAGGCTTGGAGGTGGCGGGAGCAACGATACCCACATTCCGCATTCGGCCTCGAACAGTTCTTGAAGCGCAACAAGCAGTTTGATGTGGTGCTGTTCGTCAGGCGCGACGTGAGCGCCAATGGTCAATTGCTGCGTGGCACCCGCCACGGTGCAGACAAGCATCGATACGAGATACAGCAACAGATGGTGTGGCTGGCCGGGTTCGCGTTTACCCGGGGGGTTGTGTCGAGAAAGTGCCTTCATGTCCGCCCCTTCTGTTTACCCTGTGCAGTTACACCGGTCCCCAACGCCGAACAAGCAGGCTTGCTGAGCCTCCCTGATGACGGTGCTCCAATCCGCCGTTTCGACGGTGCTCGTCTGTTAGGATCCGCCACAAGCGTTCTCCAGCCGACCACTGATTTCGAAATACACCACAAGAAACTCGGCAGCCATTCGCCACCCGGTTTCGGCCAGTAGTAACAACAGCGCGATCGCGATGCCCGCCCTGATCCGTCTGCCGCCCGCAGGACCACGCAGCAGGTCGAGAATGGGGGCAACCGACGCCGCAGGCGAATAGCGGCCATGCACGATACGCCGATAGCCGATCAGCAGCAGTACCGGCATCGCGATCGCACCTGCGTAGTACACCGCGACCAGCACTACTGGCGAGATATAGCGGCGAAACAGCGCAAGGTCGAGCGCAATCGATATCAGAGCTTCGAGGTTCAGCGGTGCCCCAGGGTCGTCAATCATGGCTTGCGTCGCAAGATGCGTGTTAGCCAGAACCCGCGCGGCATGCTGCGTTCTTGGCGATAGGCATGCCATACCCAACGTGCAATCCACAATGTCAGCACGGGCAAAACTCCAATGACCAAAAAGGTTTTCAGGTGGGTTTCGCTTACGCTCACGAACAGAGCCACAGCCAACCAGAGCAATGTCCCGCCGATCAGCGATCGCCGTGACGTCAGCTTGAAGCGCTTCTT
>JAGRHE010000356.1 GCA_020445165.1 Gammaproteobacteria bacterium | reverse complement strand
ATCATGATGTCCAGGCCGGACACGATCTCCGGACGCAGGCTCGATGCACCGGCCAGCTGTGGATACAGGATCGCCGGGCGCAGGTTCGAGAACAGCCCAAGTCCGGCACGCAGGCCGAGCAGGCCCTTCTCCGGTCGCACGGCGATCTCCAGCGGTTCCCATTTCGGTCCACCGACCGCACCCAGCAGCACGGCATCCGCCTCGCGCGCCATGTCCATGGTTGCATCCGGCAGCGGTGTGCCGACGGCATCGTAGGCGGCACCACCGACCAGGCCCTCGTCAAGCTCGATCTGCAGCCCCTCACCGGCCAACTTGTCGAGAACCTTGACCGCCTCGGCGACGATCTCCGGGCCGATGCCGTCACCCGGCAGGATCAATACGCGTTTCGTCATGACTACTGTTACCTGATTACAAATCTAAGCTTTTGGGACGCAGAGATCGCAGAGGAGCGCTGAGTACACAAAGGATTTCGCAGAAAGCATTCATGAACAGGAGGCACCTTGGTCCTTTGCTTGCCTGCAACTGCAGCCTTGCCCTCTGTCAACATCAATAAACTCTGTGTGCTCTGCGCTCCTCTGCGATCTCTGCGTCCAAATTCACACGTTCAACTGAACAACCAAGGCGCCTCGACGCGTCGCCTGGCCTCGTAGGCCCTGATCTCGTCGACGTGCTGCAGTGTCAGGCCGATGTCGTCCAGGCCTTCGAGCAGGCAGTGCTTGCGGAACGGATCGACATCGAAGCCGACCGGCCCGCCGTCCACGCCGCGGATCTGTTGCGCAGCCAGGTCGACGGTCAACTCGAGTGCCTGCTCACCCTGTGCCTGTTCGAACAGGCGATCGACCGTGGCCGGGTTGAGAACGATCGGCAGCAGGCCGTTCTTGAAACTGTTGTTGAAAAAGATGTCAGCGAAGCTCGGCGCGATGACGACCTTGAAGCCGTAATCGACCAGCGCCCATGGCGCATGCTCGCGCGATGAACCGCAGCCGAAGTTCTCGCGTGCCAGCAGGATGCTCGCGCCGGCATAACGCGGATCGTTCAACACGAAATCCGGATTCAATGGACGCTCGCTGTTGTCCATTCCCGGCTCGCCATGGTCGAGGTAACGCCACTCGTCGAACAGGTTCGGACCGAAGCCGGTACGTTTGATCGATTTCAGGAACTGCTTTGGGATGATCGCATCCGTATCGACATTCGATCGATCCAGCGGGCAGACCACGCCGGTGAATACAGTGAACTTTTCCATGCCTACCTCACTGCATCTTCGAGCGCTTCACCGGCATTGGTGATGTCGCGTCCAATGCCCTTGATCGTCTCACATGCCGACAGCGTAACCAGCAGCGCGAACGCGAGCAGAACAATCCGGAACGATTTCATCTACTGTCTCCCGAGCCCTCAGGCGAGGTCCCTGATATCGGTGAAATGGCCAGCTACGGCAGCGGCGGCTGCCATTGCCGGGCTGACCAGGTGCGTGCGACCACCCTGTCCCTGGCGCCCTTCGAAATTACGATTCGAGGTGGATGCGCAGCGCTCGCCCGGCTCGAGCCGGTCGGCATTCATGGCCAGGCACATCGAGCAGCCCGGTTCGCGCCACTCGAAGCCGGCCTCGATGAACACCTTGTCCAGGCCCTCACGCTCGGCCTCGGCCTTGACCAGGCCAGAACCCGGCACCACCAGCGCCTGCGTGACGTTGGCCGCCACCTTGCGCCCGCGGGCGATTTCGGCCGCGGCGCGCAGATCCTCGATGCGCGAATTGGTGCAGGAACCAATGAAGACCTTGTCGACGGCGATCTCGCGCATCGGCGTGCCGGCCTGCAGCCCCATGTACTTGAGTGCACGCCGCATGCCCTCGGCCTTGACCGGGTCGGATTCGCGCGCCGGATCCGGCACCTTGTCACCGACCGCGACCACCATCTCCGGCGACGTGCCCCAGGTGACCTGCGGTTGGATATCGGCGGCCGGGATCACGACCACCTCGTCGAACTCGGCGCCGTCATCGCTGTGCAGGGTCTCCCAGTAGGCGACCGCCTGCTCCCAGTGCTCCGGGCCCGGCGCGTAGGGGCGCCCCTTCACGTACTCGATGGTCTTGTCGTCGACGGCGACGAAACCGGCGCGTGCGCCGGCCTCGATGGCCATGTTGCACACCGTCATGCGTCCCTCGATCGACAAGTCGCGGATGGCCTCGCCGCTGAACTCGAT
>JAGRHE010000355.1 GCA_020445165.1 Gammaproteobacteria bacterium | reverse complement strand
CAAGCCCGTGTAGGTCGGGTTGCGCCCCGCATCGCAGGCACAGCCTGCCCTACGATTGTGCGCTAGAATCCAGGCCGCCTCTGACTAAACAATAAACAGCCTTCTCTGTGTCCTTAGCGTCTTTGCGGCCTTTGCGTTCGAGACTCGGGGCGTGGAAATTCGCACAACGGTACCCGCATGTCCGAACTGAAAAACGACCGCTTCCTCCGCGCGCTGCTCCGGCAACCCGTCGACATGACACCCGTCTGGATGATGCGCCAGGCCGGACGCTACCTGCCCGAATATCGTGCCACGCGCGAGAAGGCTGGCAGCTTCATGGACCTGTGCAAGAATCCGGAGCTCGCCTGCGAGGTCACCCTGCAGCCGCTCGATCGTTTCCCGCTGGATGCGGCGATCCTGTTCTCCGACATCCTGACCATCCCGGATGCGATGGGCCTCGGTCTGTATTTCAGCGAGGGCGAGGGTCCCCGCTTCGAACGGCCGGTGCGGGACAAGGCGGCGATCGATGCGCTCGGCGTGCCCGATCCGGAAGACGATCTCGGCTACGTCATGGATGCAGTGCGTACGATCCGGCGCGAACTCGATGGCCGGGTGCCGCTGATCGGCTTTTCCGGCAGTCCCTGGACGCTCGCCACCTACATGATCGAGGGTGCCAGCACCAAGACCTTCGCCCGCTCCAAGGGCATGATGTTCGACGCCCCGGAATTGATGCACGCACTGCTCGGCAAGTTGGCCGACAGTGTCACCGCGTATCTCAATGCGCAGATCGCGGCCGGTGCACAAGCGGTGCAGATTTTCGATACCTGGGGTGGAACCCTGACGCCGAAGGATTTCAGGATCTTCTCGCTCGACTACATGCAGCGCATCGTCCAGGGCCTGACGCGTGAGGCCGATGGCCGCACCGTGCCGGTGATCCTGTTCACCAAGGGCGGTGGCCAGTGGTTGGAAGTGATGGCCGACGCAGGCTGCGATGCGCTCGGTCTGGACTGGACCACGGACATCGGCGATGCGCGCAATCGTGTCGGTCACCGGGTTGCGCTGCAGGGCAATCTCGACCCCTGCACCCTGTACGCATCACCGGATGCGATCCGACGCTCGGTGGGTGAGATCCTGGCCGCCTACGGCCTGGGTTCGGGACACGTGTTCAACCTGGGACACGGTATCCATCCGGCGATCCCGCCGGAACATGCCGCCGCGATGGTCGAGGCCGTGCACGAGTTGAGCCGCCCTTACCACCAGTGAGAGGGCGTTACCAGAGAGGCTTGCCGGCCTCGATCAGTTGCTGGACGTGCTGCTGGAACGCGGCAGGTCCATGCGCCATGAACAGCTGCTCGCGGCTGTAGCCCTTGCCTTCCTTGACCTGTTCGGAAAACAGCAACGGCCGGCCGTGCTGCTCGGCGAAGGCCTTCAGCCAGTTCAATGCGCGTGGTGGGATGCGCCGGCCGACCGGTACCGCGACATCGACCGGCAGGCCCTGCCAGCGCGTCTTATCGAAGATCACGATCACCCGTGCGTTGTCCGGCTTCATCCAGTCCGGCAACGGACTGCCGTCGACCACCCAGCCACAGTTGAAGTTCACGCACGGATCGACCGGCCGGTTGGCATAGTCGTCGCAGCCGGTGCCGGTGCTGTGCGGGCAGGGGCAGCCCGGATACACGGCGTGGCCGTTGATCGTCATCTGCACCCAGCCGTCGCAGCAGCCGGTGCACTGGCCGCACGCGCGCGCCGGGTTTCTGCCCGGCCTGCTCAAACGCGGTACACCGATGTCGTCATCAGCTTCGCGGTGATCTTCATCAGGCCGCGGATCGGCGCCGGCAGGCGCACTCCGCCGTGGTTCATGGCCTTCTGTCCATGCTCGATCTCGTCCGCTTTCATCTGCTGCAGGATCGCGCGCGTGCGGCGGTCTTCGGGCGGCACCTGTTCCAGGTGCTCGTCGAGATGTCCCTCGACCTGTTTCTCGGTCTCGGCGACGAAGCCCAGGCTCCATTTGTCACCGGCGATTCCGGCCGCCGCCCCGATCGCGAACGAACCGGCGTACCAGAGTGGGTTCAGCAGGCTCAGGCGGCCGCCCAGCTCCTCGACGCGCTGTTCGCACCAGTCCAGGTGATCGTTCTCCTCGGCTGCCGACTGCTGCATGCTCTCGCGGATCACCGGATCGCGCGCGGTCAGTGCCTGGCCCTGGTAAAGACCCTGGGCG
>JAGRHE010000354.1 GCA_020445165.1 Gammaproteobacteria bacterium | reverse complement strand
CGATGGTTTGTTCAAACCCGCTGCCGAACTGCGCGCGATGTATCTCTCGGCCCTGAACGGTCATGACCCTGCCAATGTTGCTGTGATGTGCGGTTCCGGAGTGACCGCCTGCCACAGCCTGCTGGCGATGGCGATCGCCGGTCTGCATGGCGCGCGACTCTACGATGGCTCCTGGAGCGAATGGATCCGTGACCCGGCACGACCGATTGCGTCGGGTGGCTGAAGCGGTCGCTTGCCCCGGACCGTTCAACCAGCTTCGGATACGACCGAAGCGAAAGGTGGCAGATCGATACGCATGCTGACCGCCTGTGCCGTGGTCATCGTCTCGTAGACCAGCATCACATCGACGCGTCCGGCACTCTGACCCAGCAGTGCGATCCCTTCCGCCTTTGCACCACCGGGCGTACTCACATCGCCAAGCAGCAAGGTCTCGCCGACGTCCCGGTCACGCCCTGGGATCTGGTCCTCGCCATCCCACCACCAGAGCCGGAACGGGCCAGGTGCATCGTTGACGGGTCCGGTCAGCAGCAGGAATCCACTGTCCAAGGCCACCATGTCGCGGATACCGTGCCCCTGCAGACGTACGAAGCGCAAGGCGTAGCCCTTGGGACGATCGAAACTCAGCAACATTACCGGGACGAAGTTGTCACGCAATACCGGACCACGGAAGCCGAGGTACAGAACCCCCCCACGGCAGGCCATGCCCTCGATATCGATCCCATTCTCCTTGCTCGGGATCCCGCTGAAACGTCCGAGCAGTGGATCCTTGCGCAAGCGCTTGCTCAAATCGATGTGTTCGGGCTTACCCAGGCTTCCTCGATCGGCATCGAATGGAATGCGGTAGAGACGCGCACGTGAGCGCTGACACTGGACCTGCAACAGGCGCTCGCGATTCTTCTTCAGCGACAGTTCAGCTGACATGCGCTTGCGGCGACACGAGTGTGAACCCACCACGTACAACTGTCCGTTTTCGAAACTGATGGCCTCGATGTCGACCTCGAGATCATCCGCGGCCAGTTCGAGGTTCTGCTGCAAGCGCCAGCAATCGTCCTGGCCACGAATCAGGACCTGCAGCCGGTGACCCTCATCCGCGCCCAGCACCAGGTAGTTGCCCACTGCGGCCACGCCACTCAGCCCGAGCGCGGCGTCAACCTCCCCACGCAGGGTCAGCGGTCGTACATCGCTGATGTGATCCTGGCTCGCCATGCTCAGCATGGTCGCGCTCACCGTGTCAGTCAATGTACTGCGCTCCGGGCAGAAGTGTTTCCGAAAAGGCTTCCGGCAGGCCACCGAGCAGGGCCAATGACCGTTCGAGCGACATGGTGCATCGCAGGCAACCGGTGGCCTCCGGATATACCAGTTCACAGGTGACCTGGCCCGGATCATCTGCGAGGTAACATTGCAGAATGGTGTCGCTGGCATCGACCACGCCGAGAAAGTTGTCGGCATCGACCAGCAGCCGCTCCGCCAATGGCGCTACACGATCCGCCGCCAATGATTCGGGCTGCGCCGACGAGATGCTGACTTCATTGGCATAGTCACGGTAGAAGACACGGAACCGGCGTTGTCCGGCAGCGGTTGTCATGCGCGTCGCCAGCTCGTACCGCTTGCCGAATCCTCGAGCACCACGCCCGCCTCGGTCAACTCGTTGCGAATCCGGTCCGCACGTGCCCAGTCCCTGGCCTGCTTTGCCGCGGCGCGCGCCGCGATCAGTTCCTCGATGCGTGCATCGTCGAGTTCTCCGTCCTCTGCATCGCCTCCGCGCAAATAGCTCTCGGGGTCGTCGCCGAGGATGCCGAGCAGGTCACCGAGCGAGCGCAGCAATGCACCGAGCGCGGCTGCGCGCGGCACATCACTGGCACGCACCCGGTTGATCTCGCGTACCAGTTCGAACAGTGCCGCCAGCGCCTCGGGGGTGTTGAAGTCATCCTCCATCGCGGCGTGAAAACGGGCCTCTAGCGCCTCGCCGCTCGCCGCCGGCGCATCCGGCAGGCCACGCAACGCGGTATAGAAACGGGTCAGCGCGGCACGCGCGTTGTCGAGCTGTTCGTCCCCGTAATTGAGCGGACTGCGGTATTGGCTGGTCAGGATGAAATAGCGGACCTCTTCCGGCCGATAGCGTTCGAGGATCTCGCGCACGGTGAAGAAATTGCCCAGCGATTTGGACATCTTTTCATCATTGATGCGAACGAAACCGTTG
>JAGRHE010000353.1 GCA_020445165.1 Gammaproteobacteria bacterium | reverse complement strand
AACACGTGCACACCGCGACCGTTGAGCGCGTTCAGATAGACCGCCAATGTCGCGACCAGCGTCTTGCCCTCACCGGTGCGCATCTCGGCAATCTTGCCCTGGTTGAGGACCATGCCACCGATCATCTGCACGTCGAAATGCCGCATTCCGAGTACGCGACGGCTGGCTTCGCGCACCACGGCGAAGGCCTCGTTGAGCAGCGCATCCGTGCTTTCGCCGTCCTGTACGCGGGCCCGGAATTCATCGGTCTTGGCTGCCAGTTCGGCATCGCTGAGGGCCTGCATCGCCGGCTCGTGGGCGTTGATCTGCTCGACCGACTTGAGCATGCGCTTGACCACGCGGTCATTGCGGCTGCCGAAAACCTTCTTGATCAGCTTGTTGAGCATGCGGTCCTGTCCTTCAAATACCGGCAGAAACAAAGGCCGGATAATAACCTATCCGGTGTGGGGAACGGGCGGGCCAGACAGCAAAAAACCCGCCGTAGCGGGTCTTCCTGCTGATCGTACAGGGCTCAATCCGCCTTCACGAACCTGACCGGGTCGACCGGTGTGCCGTTGTGGTGAACCTCGAAGTGAACATGCGGTCCGCTGGAGCGGCCGGTGCTGCCGAGCAGGGCCACCCTGTCGCCCTTGCTGACCACATCGCCAACCTTGACCAGGTTCTGCTTGTTGTGTCCGTAAAGCGTCGAGTAACCATCGGCATGCCGGATCTCGACCAGGTTGCCGAAGCCGGCCGCAGTTTCCGAGCGCACGACCACGCCGGAGGCGACCGCGACCACGTCGGAACCGCGCTTGCCGGCGAAATCGACGCCACGGTGGTAAGACTTCTTGCCGTTGAACGGATCGGTCCGTTTGCCGAAGCCGGATGACATCCAGCCCTTGGTGACCGGCCGGCCCGAGGGCAGCACCTCGGCGCGCAGATCGCGGTTCATCAGCAGCCGCTCGAGCGCCCGCAGCTTGTCTTCGCGGTCGCTCAGCATGCTGGCCAGGCGCTGCATCTCGCCACCCAGTTCGACCACGCTCTGACTGTCGCTGGAAGTTGCGTCTTCGACACCACCCACCGGTGGGGCATTGGCGAAGTCGAACTCCTCGCTGTCGAGCTTGCCAACCTCGACCAGCCGGCCTCCCAGGGCGTCCAGCCGCATCAGGTGCGCCTGCAGCTCGGCGATCTTGAGGGCCAGGGCGTCGAGATGGGCGCGTTGCTCGGCCTTGGCATCGGCGATCGCTCGTCGCTCGCGGTCCAGCATTATCTGCACCTCGGCTGCAGCGACATCGACACTGGCCCGCTCGCCATAGTGGGCACCGAACTGGAAACCGCCCCAGGCACCCACTGCCGTCAACCCCAAGACACCCAGCACGGTAAGGGTGGCAACACGCGGCATGCAGATGTCAAATGACTCGGTTCGACTGCAGAAGTCAGACAGAAAGTTCTTTTTCATTGGTTCTCGCCAAGCTTCTCAGCTTATCGACCGCTAACGGTGTACTCTTTAAGGCCCGGACGTCCGCACAAACCAACGAACATGGCCCGTAGCCCGAAATCGGTTCGCCACCTGCTTAAAGACAAACCAACGCTCAAGACGCTCGCAACTGAAACGCGCGCTCAGCAGGCGCTGCTGGAACATATCCGCCGCCTGCTTCCGGCCGACCTCGCCACGCATTGCGTGGCCGCACGCATCAACGACGGACGACTGGTCATCCACACCGACTCACCGGTCTGGGCCAGCCGACTGCGTTTCATGTCGACCGAATTGCGTAGTCTACTGCAAAACGAAACACAGGCCTTGCGGGAAATCAAAATCCGCCTGCTGCCTGCCAGCCAGGGCCGGATTCGCCAACACACCCCGGCAACCCGCTCAGACACCGCTGCCGCAATCGTCAAGGGCGCGGCCGGAGACATCAGCGACCCGCAGCTGCGCGAGGCCCTGGAATGTCTCGGCACACGCCTGCGCCGCCCGGAAAGTTGAAACGGCTCAGGATGCCTGGGCCGGTTTCATGTACGAAATCGGCGCCCGGTCAGCGTCCTGGAACGTGACCTCTTCCCAGGCCTCCGGATGCGCGATCAACTCCTTCAACAGGCGATTGTTCAGCGCGTGACCTGACTTGTAGCCATTGAAAGCGCCGATCAGGCTGTGACCGAGCAGGTACAGATCACCGATTGCGTCGAGAATCTTGTGCCGTACGAATTCGTCCTGGTAACGCAGGCCGTCCTCGTTG
>JAGRHE010000352.1 GCA_020445165.1 Gammaproteobacteria bacterium | reverse complement strand
AGGTCTTCGAGAAGACGCACCTGGAAACGCAGGCTGGCCAGGGTCTGCGCCAGCGAATCATGCAGCTCGTGCGCCAGTGTTGTGCGCTCCTCCATGATCGACAGCCGTCGCGCCTCGTGGTCCGAACGCTGCTTGGCCACTGCCATGCCCAAATGGCTGCCGACCGTCTGCAGCAGCTCGATAATGTCTTCACGTCCGGAGATACCCGGCTTGTTGATGTAAACCGTGTACATGCCAAGCAGTTCGTCGTGATAGTCGAGCGGCACCGTCAGCGTCTCGATATCCGCATCGCTGAACATCACGCGCTTGAGTTGCCTTACGCAGTACATGGCCGGGTTGTCGCATGCGACATCACCGGGCGATAGCGCCTTGCCACACAGGCACAGGGACAAAGGCAGCATCTCGCGCTCGCGCAGCACCTCGTTGTCCACCCCGATGGCACCGACCACGCGCAACACACCATCCGGCTGTTCCAGGCGCACTGTCGCCGCGACCCCGTTGACCATTTCCTTGAGCACGCGCAGAAAGCGCAGCAGCAGCTGCTCCAGGTCCTGCGCCTGGTTGATGCTCGCTGCCACGTCATACAGGATCTTCAGCGACGCGGTCTTCTGTGCCAGGCGCGTGGTATGGCGCGAGACACGACTGTCCATGTCCTCGTACAACTCGCTCAGTTCCTCGTTGAGGCTGTCCAGGTCATGCACCATCGGGTCGAGCACGCCGGTGTCGTGCAGTGTGAGCGTGGCACCCGGTTCACCGGCGCAGACCTTGGATACCGAGTCTTCCAGGCGCGCCAGCGGAGAGATCAGCTGCGAGCGCAGGCGGGCGAGTGCCACCACGAATGCCACAGATGCCACGACCAGGCTCAGCACGAGCATGCCTTGCCATGGGCCCGAACCGGCATGACCGACAACCAGGAGACTCGCCAGCAGCAGGCCAAGCAACAATGCGACACCGAGCACTGCCAGCGGCACGACCAGGCGCGCGCCGCGCAGGATCCGCCAGATGCGCTGCGCGACCGACTGCGACTCATTCTCTGGCTGATCCTGTTGCATGGCTATGGTTCCCGGCTGCATAAGAACTACGGTAGCAAATCGGCGGCGCGCAGGGTGTCGATGACCGCTGCACGACGCGTCTGCGCAATACATGCGCCAAGCTCGCGACCGCTTGCACCCTGCGCGCGCAAACGTTCGATCGACACCGATTGCATGGCATCGATCGCCAGCGACAACAGGCGACACAAACCGGACTGCGGCTGCTGTGCCTCGGCAATGATCGCCAGGTCCGTTACCGACGCCGGCCGATCCAGGCCGCGCCACAAACGGACCAGTTCCATGAGCGCATCGACATCGGCCATTGCCGCCGGTTCGATCAACCGGCTCGCGGCAGCACTGCGCCGCAGCAGCTGCGCTGTCTCACGATCGGCACGCAGGCTGCTGACCAGCCGGTCCGCACTCACGGCGTCCGTCACACAGGTTGAGAAAACGGCTGCAATGCGCACGCGCACATCGACGCTGAGCGCTGCTGCGTGGCGCAATGCGAGCATCGGCCGCGACGTGTCGCCCGTCGCGTGCACATGATCGCTCGCACCGGACACAGCCATCGCAGTCGCCAGCTCCGGCATCAGTACCGTCAGCGCACCACAGGCATGCAACACCTCGAAGAACCGCCATGGCTGGGTCGTTGCCATGGCCTTGACCATCTCGCGCCAGACGCGTTCGGCGTTCAGGTGGCTCATGTCACCGCGGGCAACCATTGCCTTGACCAGCCGATGAGTCGGGTGGGCCACGCGGAAACCGAACGCACCGAGCTTGGCGGCAAAACGCGCAAGGCGCAGCACGCGCACCGGGTCTTCCTCGAACGCCGGCGAGACGTGGCGCAGCAGCCCCTGATCGAGATCTTCACGGCCGTTGAAAGGATCGACCAGGCTGCCGTCGGTGGCCTGCGCGATTGCATTGACCGTCAGGTCGCGGCGCCGCAGATCTTCCTCCAGGGTCACGTCCGGCCCGGCATACACCTCGAAACCACGGTAGCCATTACCGCGCTTGGTTTCGCGACGCGCCAGGGCGTACTCATCGCCGGTGGAAGGATCACGAAACACCGGAAAGTCGCGATCGACCGCCGGCATGCCGCGCGCGGTGAGCTGCTCAGCTGTGGCACCGACCACGACCCAGTCGCGCTCGCACACCGGTATCCCGAGCAGGCCGTCGCGTACCGCGCCGCCGACCAGG
>JAGRHE010000351.1 GCA_020445165.1 Gammaproteobacteria bacterium | reverse complement strand
CCCGTCGACCCATGACAACCTGCGCGCGCGCCGCTACATCGCCAAGTACACGATCAACCCGGCGATCACGCACGGCATCTCGCACGAGGTCGGTTCGATCGAGCTTGGCAAGTTGGCCGACCTGGTGCTGTGGAAACCGGCCTTCTTCGGCACCAAGCCGAGCCTGATCATCAAGGCCGGCATGATCGCCGCCGCACCGATGGGTGATCCGAACGCATCGATCCCGACACCGCAACCGGTCCATTACCGACACATGTTCGGCGCCATGGGCGGCGCGCGGCATGCGACGCGCATGACCTTTCTGTCACAGACGGCGTACGAAATTGACGTGCATCGCCACCTCGGCCTGGAGTCCCTGGTCGGCGTCGTGCGTGACTGCCGTGGCGTACAGAAGGCGGACATGGTCCTGAATGACTGGCAGCCGACCATCGAGGTCGATTCGCAGACCTACGAGGTGCGCGCCGACGGCGAACTGCTGACCTGCGAACCGGCCGAGGTGCTGCCGATGGCGCAGCGCTACTTCCTGTTTTGATGGCTGGCTTGTTCTGATGAGTGAGCCGACAAGCGATACAGCAGTCGGGCTGATCGAACTCGATCGCCGGCTCGACGCCGGTGTGGCGCAGACGACGCTCACCCTCCCGCTGGAAAAACGCATCCGCAGTCGTCAACGTGTCACGCTCGACGATGGTCGCGTGGCCGGCGTGTTCCTGGCGCGCGGCGAGGTACTCCGGCACGGTGACCTGCTCGCCGACGGCGCCGGCGTGGTTGTGCAGGTGCATGCCGCCGCTGAGCCGGTGTCCGAGGTGCGCTGTGATGATCCTCTGCTGCTGGCGCGCGCCTGTTATCACCTTGGCAACCGGCATGTCGCGCTGCAGATCGAACCGGGTCGGCTGCGCTACCAGCACGATCATGTTCTCGATGACATGCTGCGCGGACTGGGTCTTACGCCGGCGTTCACCGAAGCGGCGTTCGAGCCCGAGGCCGGTGCCTATGGCGGCAGCGCACAGGCCGCGGCTCACAGCCATTCCCACGGGCACCACCACGGTGAGCATGGCCACTGACGACGACATCAGCGGGTATTCGCCCAGTGACCCGCTCGCCCGGCTGCGCCTGCTGCAACTGACCAGCCCGGCGCTGCCGATCGGTGGATTCACCTATTCGCAGGGCCTGGAATGGGCCGTCGAAGCCGGCTGGGTGCACGATACGTCCACCCTGACCGACTGGCTGCAGGGCCTGATCGACGACAACCTGCTGTATCTCGATTTGCCAGTGTTGGTGCGTCTGCACCGCGCCTGTGCGAATGACGATGTCGCAGCAATCGATCGCTGGGGTCGCACCCTGCTTGCGGCGCGCGAGAGCCGGGAGCTGCGCGCCGAGGAGCACAACCGGGCGCGCGCCCTGTGCAGCCTGCTGCGTGACCTGGATATCGCATCGGCGGAGCGCTGGCGTGAGCAGCTGGCACACTGCCAGGCCGCGCCGTTCGCGCTTGCCGCTGTGCACTGGCGCATCGGCCTGGAGGACTGCCTGCTCGGTTATGCCTGGGGCTGGCTCGAGAACCAGGTCGCCGCGGCGGTCAAGCTGGTGCCACTGGGGCAGACCGACGGCCAACGCGTGCAGCTGGCGCTGGCCGCGACGCTGCCGTCGGTGGTGAGTGAGGCACTGTTGCTGAGCGATGACGACATCGGTGCCGGCGCACCGGCACTGGCGATCGCCGGCGCTCGGCACGAGACGCAGTACACGCGGCTGTTCCGTTCCTAGCCTGGCGGCAGGAACGCGTGCCGCGTGCCACTGGTTTACGCCGGAAAAGACAGGGACGCAGAGTACGCAGAGGAGCGCAGAGGACGCGAAGAAAGACTTCTTCCCATCCTCTGGGTACTCTGCGTGACCTCTGCGTACTCTGCGTCCGTATTTGTTTCATGCGTAGGTCGGGCTGTGCCCGACATCGGCAGGCGCAGCCTGCCCTACACGAGGGGATCGATCTATGAACAACAACAGACAAGCCCTGCGCATCGGCGTCGGTGGCCCGGTCGGCTCGGGCAAGACCGCACTGCTCGAGGTGCTGTGCAAGCGCCTGCGCGAACGCTATGACATTGCCGTCGTCACCAACGACATCTACACCCAGGAAGATGCGCAGATCCTGATGCGGGCCGAGGCACTGCCGTTCGAGCGCATCGTCGGGGTCGAGACCGGCGGCTGCCCGCACACCGCGATCCGCGAGGATGCGTCGATGAA
>JAGRHE010000350.1 GCA_020445165.1 Gammaproteobacteria bacterium | reverse complement strand
TGATGAAGGACCTCAAGCAGTCCACCAAGCAGCGCTTCTCGGCACTGAATTTCGATTACCCGGAGGCCGCGCTCGAGGCACAGATCGTCGCGACCGAGACCGACTCCGACATCGAGGTGGCGCACAGCCTGGTCAAGGTCGGACAGGCCGCGCGCAACCTGAAGGGTCACGGGCTCGACGAGGGCATCTCCACGCGTCTGCTGGTGTACGCGGCACGCCTGGTCAAACGCGGTATCGCGCCGCGCGCGGCCTGCCGCATGGCACTGGTCGACCCGATCACCGACGACGCCGATATCCGCTCGACGCTGCACCACGCGATCGACGCGGTGTTCGCCTGATCGCCGAAGCGGCACTGCGTCGGAACACCATGACGACGTTCGCGATGGCCTACGTCCGCGGTAAACGCATCACGACGGGCGTCGTCGATGCCGCGACGCACTCGCCGGATTCGCCATGAACACAACCGGACCAGCGACCGATTCGGCGAACGACCTGAAAGCCTACCGCCCACAACTCAAGTGCAGCTTCGGACAGATCGACCACGTGTTCGAGGGGTGCATGCTGGAGGCGCGCGCCTGCCTGTCCGAACAGGGCATCAGGGACTACCTCGAAGGTGCCTCGCTGGTGTGCATGATCGGGCGTGGCGTCGAACCGGTTCTCGAGTACCTCGAAGAGATGCCGCAGGTCGTCAAGCGACTCGGTGACGAGGCGGCCCTGTCGCTGGTGTCGCAGACCGTCTGGAAGATCTCGCGCAGCCCCAACGGCCGATCCATCCCCGCCTTTCTGCAGACCATCGCCGAGGCCGCGCGCCGGTTGGGCAGCCTGGAACTGCTGCAGGACTATTGCGAACTGGTGCTGGATTTCATGGAGCGCACGAGCAGCTCGATCCACGGCAACCAGTCCGCAACCATACCCAGCCCCAGCCTGACCGACCTGCTCGAGCGCATGCCGGCGCTGCTGCACGAGCTGGCGCTGCAAGGACTGCGCAACTGGATCGCGTACGGCCTGGAACACTACCTCAGGCACCCCGATCGGCAGCGCGACTACTTCATGCTGCAGTCCGCCGACAGCCGCGCGATCCTGCAACGCGAGCGACACGGCACCCTGTTCGTCGACCACGAACGCCAGCTCGACCTGTACATGCGCGCGCTGTGGGATCGCGACGAGATGTACGTGCCCTACTCGAACGCGTTCTCCGAAGTGCGCAAACCGATGCCCTACTTCGACGAGCGAGGCATCCGCGTACCCGACGTGTATGACCAACTCGAAGGCGTCGACGGCATCGACCGCTACCGCGCGCTGCTGGCGCACATCGCCGCGCACAAACGCTGGACCACGCCGGTGGTGGCCGACAACTTCAGCCCGTTCCAGCGCGTGGCCATCGAGACGTTCGAGGACAGCCGCGTCGAGTACCTGGCGATGCAGACCTATCCCGGCCTGCGCAGGCTGTGGCTTCAGCTGCACCCGGCGCCCGACGAAGACGCCTGCGATCCGCTCAAGGAATCGTGCATCCGGCATCGCCTGGCGATGTTTTCCCACGCCGTGCTCAACCCGCAGCACGGCTACCGCAATACCGATCTGCTCGACTATGTCGCGCGCTTCAACCACCTGATGCAAAGCGGCGATCACGACACCAGGCAAGTCGCGAACCTCGCCATCTCCTACATCGCGCGCACGCGCCGCCAGGCCGACCTGTCGGCCAACGTCTACTTCACCGACACCGAGGTGAGCTACCGCGACGACAATCGCCACATGTGGCGGTTCATCGAGGAAGGCGACGAGGAAGAGATGTTTGACGACGAGCGACGCCCGGAGCAGCAGGAAGATCTCGACCGGCTGCCGCCGCGCCACTACCCGGAATGGGACTACCGGGCGAAAAACTACCGCCCGGACTGGGTCAGCCTGTACGAATACCTGCATCCCGGCGGCGAGGCCGCGCTGATCGACAAGCTGCTGGCCAAGCACCAGTTGCTCGCCCGGCAGCTCAAGCAGCTACTGGACCTGCTCAAGCCGCAGAACCATGTGCGCGTCCGTTACCAGGAGGAAGGCGCCGAGCTCGACCTGGACGTGGCGATCCGTTCGCTGATCGATTTCCGCGGCGGCGCCCAGCCGGACACGCGCATCAACATGAGCCACCGTCACGATGGCCGCGACATCGCCGTGATGCTGCTGCTCGACCGGTCGCAATCGCTCAACGAAACGCCCCCCGGCGCCAGCCAGACCATCCTGGAACTCA
>JAGRHE010000034.1 GCA_020445165.1 Gammaproteobacteria bacterium | reverse complement strand
TGTCTCGACCTGGGTCCAGGAGATCTTCGAGCGGTCACCACGGCAGTCGCCACGCTTGGTGACGAAGTTGTAGATGCCGCCCTTGCCCTCCTCGTCACCCGGATACCAGTTCTGCACGGTCGAATACTTGATCTGTGCATCGTGCATCGCGACCAGTTCCACCACCGCGGCATGCAGCTGGTTCTCATCACGCTGTGGCGCCGTGCAGCCTTCGAGGTAACTGACATGGCTGCCCTCGTCGGCAACGATCAGGGTACGCTCGAATTGCCCGGTGTTCTGCGCGTTGATGCGGAAGTAGGTCGACAGTTCCATCGGGCAACGCACGCCCTTGGGGATGTAGACGAAGGTGCCATCGGTGAACACCGCGGCATTGAGTGCCGCGTAATAGTTGTCGGTGTGCGGAACGACCGAGCCGAGGTACTCCTTGAGCAACTCCGGATGCTCCCGCGCGGCCTCGGAGATCGAGCAGAAGATGACGCCGGCCCCGGCCAGGTCCTCGCGGAAGGTGGTCGCAACCGAGACACTGTCGAATACCGCATCGACCGCCACCCCGGCCAGGGCCTTCTGCTCCTCGATCGGGATGCCCAGCTTCTCGTAGGTACGCAAAAGCTCCGGATCAACCTCGTCGAGACTGTTCAGTTCCGGCTTCTTCTTCGGCGCAGCAAAGTACGATATCGCCTGGTGATCGATTTGCGGGTGGTCAATAGAGGCCCATTCGGGGGGCTCCATCGTCAGCCAGTGTTGGTACGCCTTGAGGCGGTAATCCAACACCCACTGCGGTTCGTTTTTGCGCAGCGAGATTGTCCGAATCACATCCTCACTCAGTCCCGGCGGGATGACATCGGTTTCAATGTCGGTGACAAAGCCGTGCTCGTAGCCACGCGCTACCAGCTCGTTCATGCTGTTTGCTGTAGACCCCATGCTGGCTCCGAATTCCCTAGTAGATTACTCGGGTATAGTTTGGACTTGTGCCAGATAAATTCAATAGGTCGAAACAAGGGTTTCTCAAATCGGTGCCGAATGTCCGCGACAATCGCCGAAAATCCGCAGCCTGATCGGCCAAAGATGCCATCGCTGTCGATTAGAGTAGGCACTCATGAGCGATCGGGGTGACCAGACCATGAGCCTGCTGCGTGCACGCAACCTGACCAAGACCTACAGCGCCGGTGGCGTGCGGCAGCGTGTCATCGACGGACTCGACCTCGACGTGGCTCGCGGCGAGATCGTGGCCCTGATCGGCGCCAGCGGCAGCGGAAAAACGTCCCTGCTGAACCTGCTCAGCGGCATCGATCAGGCGGACGCCGGAAGCGTGGAAATCGACGGCCGGGCATTACAGGGACAACAGGAACCGCAAAAGACCCTGTTCCGACGCCGTCACATCGGGTTCGTGTTCCAGTTTTTCAACCTCATCCCGACCCTGACTGTGCGGGAAAATCTCGCCATGCCACTGGAACTGCTCGAACAGGCTCCCACCGAGATCGAAGCGCGGGTCCGCGAGTTGCTCACGGCGGTAGGTCTCGATCACACCGCGGGGCGCTTTCCGGACACCCTGTCCGGTGGCGAACAACAACGCGTCGCCGTGGCGCGTGCGCTGGCCCACCGACCATCGCTGTTGTTGGCCGACGAGCCCACCGGCAATCTCGATGAGCACACCGGGCAACAGGTCAGCGGGCTGCTCTCCGACCTCGCGCGCCGTCACGCCACGGCCATGGTCGTGGTCACCCACAGCGCCTCGGTTGCGGCCTGCGCCGATCGCCAGCTGCGCCTGCATCAGGGCCGCCTGGTCACGCCATGATGGCGCTGCCCTTTTCCCGGTTGTTGCTGCGCGCAAGCCTGCGCCACCTGCTGCGGCAACGCTGGCAGACACTGCTGGCACTGGTCGGCGTCTCGCTTGGCGTTGCCGTCGTGCTCGCAGTCGACCTGGCCAATCATAGTGCCCGCCAGGCCTTCATCGAATCGGCCGAGTCGCTGCGAGGGGCGGCCACGCATCGCCTGGTCGCCGGCGATGCCGGCATCGATCGGCAACTCTATGTCGACCTGTTCCGAGAACCCGGTCACCCAGAGATGGCCCCGGTGATCAGCGAGCGGGTCCAGGTCGACGGTCACCCCGGCAAGTTGCGATTCGTGGGCCTCGACCTGTTCGCCGAGAAACCTTTTCGCAGCACATTGGATGATGCGCTTGACGACTCGTGGTCTCCGTCGAGCTGGCTGACGGCAACCGATGCTGTAGTCCTGAGTCGCTCCGCAGCTGCACGACTCGGTGTGGTGGTAGGCGACCCACTGCGGGTTCGCCACCAGGATCGGGACAGCGCGTTGCGGGTTGTCGCGATTCACCCTGAACAATCGCTGGGTTCGAGCGACATCCTGGTCGTCGACATTGCCACTGCCGAGGCGGTGACCGGCCAGGGTGGCAGACTCAGCCATATCGACCTGATCCTCGCTGGCGCTGCAATCGACTGGATCCGGGACCGGCTGCCCGCAAATGTCTCCCTGGTCGAAACGGCAGGCCAGATCGAGGGCATCGGCGGCATGTCGCGCGCGTTCGAGCTCAACCTGACCGCCATGAGCCTGCTGGCATTGCTGGTCGGGATGTTTCTGATCTTCAATGCCTCCAGCTTCGCCATCGTGCAACGTCGTAACCTGTTCGGACGCTTGCGTGCACTCGGCGTCACCCCGGCGCAGCTCTATCTGGCGGTCATCCTCGAAGCGCTGGTCCTGGGACTGATCGGCACGCTGTGTGGCCTGCTTGCCGGCTACTGGCTGGCACACGGCCTGCTCGGAATAGTCGCATCCACGATCTCGGCGCTGTACTACGAAGTTCATGCAGACGCGGTCAGGCTCGATCTGCTTCTCATACTCAAGGCCATCGCGCTGGGCCTGCTCGCAACACTGGTCGCAGTGCTGTTGCCGGCAAGGTATGCCGCGGCCACGCCCCCGCTGACTACCCTCTCGCGCTCATCGCTCGAGGTGTCGGCCGGTCGACTGGTACGGCTGGCCGGCGCGCTCGGACTGGTCATGGTTGTCGCCGGCCTGTTGACCGCGCACCTGCTGCCCGGTGGCGTGATTACCGGTTTCGCCGGTCTGTTCGTGGTCCTTCTCGGCGCTGCGATGCTCACGCCTGGCGCGCTGTCTCTCGCCTGCCGGGTGCTGCGGCGCGTGCCTCTGACGGGTGTCTGGCGCATGGCGGCGCGCGACCTCGGACGCCACCTGTCGCGCCTGTCGACCGCTGCCGCGGCATTGATGGTGGCGCTGGCCGCGAGTATCGGCGTCGCGGTGATGATCGGCAGCATGCGTGGCGCGGTCGATCACTGGTTGGACAACCTGCTCAGCGCCGATCTCTATATCGCAGCCGAGGACTATGTCGACCACGCCCCCCTACCACCCGAGGTCGTCGCAGCAGCGGCGCAGTTACCGGAAACAGCGGCAATCAGCCGCTACCGTTCTGCCGAGGTCAGCCACCGCAACCGGCCGTTGCGGATTGTTGCCAGCGAACTGGCCGGGCCGAGCCGGGCCGGTTTCGAGCTTCTGGCGGGTCGGGATACCGCGTGGCAGCGTTTCGACGCCGGCGGCCTGCTGATCTCCGAACCGTTCGCCAATCGCAATGCGCTCGTGCCTGGCGACTCGATTGAACTGGATACGCCGGATGGCCCACGTGAATTCAGCGTGGCCGGGGTGTTCCGCGACTATGCCAGCGAACACGGCCGGCTGTTCATGCCACTCGAAACCTACCGCATTGTTTGGAAGGACCAGCAGATCGACACGCTGGCGCTGTTTGCGCGCGGTCACGACGTCACGGCGCTGTTCGACCGGGTCTCTCAACGGCTGACCGGGCAGCATGCACTGGTGGTCACGGCAGCGGACGAGATCCACACGGAGTCGCTGCAGGTCTTCGACCGCACCTTCAGGATCACCGAGGTCTTGCGCTACCTGTCGCTGGTGGTTGCAGTGGTCGGCATCCTGAGTGCCCTGATGGCCATTCAACTGGAGCGCCGACGCGAATACGCCGTCATGCGGGCACTGGGAATGACCCGGGCACAGATCAGCCGGCTGATCATCGTCCAGTCATTGTTCGTTGGTCTGGTGGCAGGCCTTGTCGCGTTACCGACCGGGCTATTGCTGGCCTGGGTGTTGACCGACGTCATCCAGTTGCGCGCTTTCGGCTGGAGCATGCCGTTTGAGGTCGCCACGATGCCACTGCTGACCAGCCTGGTTCTTGGGATAATCGCCGCCATGGCTGCCGGACTGTACCCGGCATGGCGTTCCGCACGCCAGGACCCGGCGCCGCAACTGCGCGAGGAGGCATGATGCCGCTCCGTTTCAAAGCGGCCTTGCCCTGTCTCGGGCTGTTGCTCGCGCTCGGTTGCTCGCCTTCGGGAACAGAGTTCGGCAACGACGATTCGGTTGCGCTGCGCAGCCGCATGGCGGCCGAACCCGACCCCGGTTTTGCCCGCGCCGTCTCTCCGCGCGCATTTGAATTCCCGGGCGACCACGGCCCGCATCGCGATTACGCGACGGAATGGTGGTACCTGACCGGAAACCTGGATACGCCGGAAAAGCGCCGCTTCGGTTACCAGCTGACGCTGTTCCGCATCGGACTTGTCCCCGGCGAACCTGCCACTGATTCCGGTTGGCGTACCACGCAGGTCTACATGGGTCACCTCGCCGTGAGCGACATCGATGCACGTCGGCATCACAGTGCGGAACGCTTCAGTCGCGCCGCCTCCGGACTGGCCGGCGCCCGATCCGAACCGTTGGCAGTATGGCTGGGACCCTGGCAGATCAATGGTGAGACGGCAACGACATTCCCCCTGCGGGTCCTGGCCGATACGCCCGGGTTCGGGCTGTCACTCGAGATCGGACGCGGTGCAAAGCCGATCGTGTTGCAGGGGGACAAGGGTCTGTCACAGAAAAGCGGTGCCGCCGGCAATGCGTCCTACTACTATTCGATGACCCGCTTGCCGACTCTGGGTCAGATCCGAATCGCCGAGCGTCACTTTGAGGTCGCCGGGAATTCCTGGTTCGATCGGGAATGGTCCAGTTCAGCGCTAGGCCCGGACCAGGCCGGCTGGGACTGGTTCGCTCTCCAACTCGATGACGGCCGCGACCTGATGTTCTATCGCATGCGCGGCCTCGACGGTGAAGCGCAGGCCTTCAGTAATGGTGTGGTCGTGGACCGTGATGGCGCCGTACATCGCCTGCAACTCGGCGATGTCCAACTGCAGGCGACACGCACCTGGTCCAGTCATGATGGCACCAGCTACCCGGTCTCCTGGCACCTGCGTATCCCTGCCCATGCTCTCGATCTGCAGGTGCGCGCGGCGTTCGACGAACAGGAAATGCGCCACACGGTGCGTTACTGGGAGGGTGCCGTCGAAGTGACCGGCAGCCACCGCGGACGCGGCTACCTGGAGCTCAGCGGCTACGCAGACTGATCCGTCGATCCCAGCATCCGCTGCAGGGCGGCCAGGTCCAGCGGAACGTCCGGTGTTATCGGCAGGCTCACTGCGCGCTCGCCCGCACTGAGCGGCTCGACCCGCTCCAGCTGCCGCTCGAGTACCGCCAGGTCAGCATCCGACACATTACCCATTTCGCGCTGACGGGCGGTGATGCGCGCCCGCAGCACCTCGGGGGCCGCGCTGCAATCGAGGATCGCAAACGGCACCTCGCAGCGTTTCGCCAGCTGCGCGAAACGCGCCCGGTCGGCGTGGACGAGAAAGGTCGCATCGACGATTGCCGTATAGCCGGCACCGATCACCGTCTCAGCCAACTCGGCCAGCCTTTGGTAGGTACGCCTGGTAACCTCCGCGCCATAGCCACCCCGGTCGGTGGCATCGGCATCCGCCGCAAGACCGAGCAGACGCTTGCGTTCGACATCAGAGCGCAGGCGTACACCACCGAAACGCTGCGCCAATCCAGCGCTGGCATAGCTCTTGCCACTGCCTGAAACACCATGCGTGATCAGGAGCGCACCACGACGCGTCTGCGCAAGGGTTTGCGCAAGCGCCAGGTAACGCTGCAGGGACTGCCGTGCCACGTCACGCTCGTCACCTTCCCCGACCTGTTGCATGCGGATGGCGGAGATCTTGGCGCGTACAAGTGCGCGGTAGACCTCATAGAATCGCAGCACACGCAACAGTGCGTAGTCGCCGCCGATCGAGAGATAAGCGTCGATGAAACGGAACGCCATTGCCTGCATGTCACGCTGACACAGGTCCATGGTCAGGAACGCAATATCGTTGGCGACATCGATCCAGCGCAGGTCCGGATCGAATTCGATCGCATCGAAAACAACCGCTTCACCCTCGATCAGGGCAATGTTACCCAGGTGCAGGTCGCCGTGGCATTCGCGGATACAGCCGTGTTCGCGACGCCATTGCAAGACCGGACGAAGAGCGCCAGCATGTGCCACGGTCCAGGATTCGAGCGTTTTCACCGGATCGACGAACGGAGCCCCCAGCTCTCGAAGACGTTCGAAATTGGCCAGCACCGCTTTCATTTCCGGCATGTCACCAGTTGCCTGTGCCCTTTCTGCCGTAGCCGGCGCAGCAAGGTCTGCGCAAACATGAAAGTGGGCCACCGTCTGTGCCAGATCATCGATCAGCGATTCGTCGATCGGTATGGCCGGGTTGCTCAATACGGCGTCGGGATCGAAACGGCGCATGCGTACGGCCCAGTCGATCGCCTCTCCCACGCCATCGACAGTCGGCTGCGAAACACTGCCGGTGATTGCACAGACCGACTGATACAGGGTGGGTGCCAGCCTGCTGTTCAGGCGCAGCTCCTCGTCACAGGCTGCCTTTCGCGCATCCAGAGAGCGGAAATCGAGAAACCCGAGATCGAGCGGTTTCTTGATCTTGTAGGCGCAATCGCCGGCGAGCACGACGGTTGAAATATGGGTGTCGATGCGCTGCCGGTCCCGCCCGCCCTGGGGCCAGCGCCGTGCGTCCAGCAGGGCACCGATCAGTGCCTCGTGTTCGTCGATCGTATCTATCGCCACCAGACCGTCACATGCATTGCTTGCCGGGACGCGCCGGCCGTGACAGCAGCATACCCTGCCGTCATGCCTGTCTGCCAAGCGCCTGCTGGAGAAACGACGAAACCCGCAACCGGTTCTCCGTCATTCCAGGTTGCCGCAATCGCACGCCGTTCATACACTCAGGGCCCCGAACGCAAGCCGACGCCGACAAACATGCAGATTGCCAGCCAGGACACTCTTCCCGTCACCAGCGACTTCGATCTGATCAGGCGCTGGCTCCCGACCGACCGCGCGCGATTGCTGGAGCTCGGCTGCGGGGCGGCATTCACGACCCGTCGACTGGCCGAATCGCTGCCGGTGCAGGAAATCGTCGCCATGGAGGTCGATCGCATCCAACATGAAAAGAATCTCCAGATCAGCGACCTGCCGAATGTCCGCTTCCTGTTCGGCGGCGCTGAGGCGATCGCGCTGCCGGATGCATCGGTCGACGGCGTGATCATGCTCAAATCACTGCACCACGTTCCGGGCGAACACCTGGACACGGCGCTGGACGAGATCGCGCGCGTCCTGCGACCGGGCGGCATGGCCTATGTCTCCGAGCCCGTCTATGCCGGTGAATTCAACGAAATCCTGCGTCTCTTCAACGACGAAAAGGTGGTCCGGCAGGCTGCCTTCGACGCCCTGCGTCGGGCGGTCGAGCGGGGACCTTTGCAGCTGGCCGAGGAAATCCATTTCAGCAGTGTGTCGCGCTTCGCAGGGTTTGCCGAGTTCGAGAACCGGATTCTGGGCGCTACGCATTCCACTTTCGATGTCGACGATGCGCTGCACGCCGCAATCCGCGAGCGTTTCATGCCCCACGTCGACAGTGAAGGCATGGCCGAGTTCATCAACCCGATGCGGGTGGACCTGCTGCGCAAGCCTGACTGAACATACGGATGCCGACGTGTGGCCGGCGCTAATCTGGCCTATTCTTTGCGTTGTTCATCAGCCGTTCTGGATACCCGGATCATGTTGAGCCTGATTCTCTTCCGCCATGGAAAATCCGACTGGGACGCCCCTTTCTCGGACGATCACGAACGTCCGCTGAGCACCCGTGGAAAAGAGGCTGCACGTACGATGGGACGAATGCTGACCCGCTCGCAGCAGGTTCCCGACATCGCCGTTAGTTCATCTGCCCTGCGTGCCCGTGACACCCTGCAGCTTGCGGCGCGTGCCGGGCGCTGGTCGTCACCATTGCGGATCGACAGCGCGCTGTACGAGAGCACGCCATCTGCCATCGTCGAGTGGATCAGGCAGTTCGATGAACCGGCGGCGCGACTGCTGCTGACCGGTCATGAACCCAGCTGGTCGGAACTGGCCGGGCACCTGATCGGTGGCCCAGCCGCATTGCGCATTCCGACCGGCGCCATGCTGCGGATCGATTTCGATGGCGATACCTGGCAGGAGATCGAGCCGGGCGGCGGAGAATTGCGCTGGCTGATTCCACCCAAGCTGGCCGCGCGTATCGGCGGAGCCGGGTAAGCTGTTACTGGACACAAGAGATACCCGGTGACGACTTTACCCCAATAAAGACGCGGAGTTCGCAGCCGGAGCACGATCTAGAGCGGCAAGGAACGGAGATCTGCCCCGGCATACCGCCGCCGGGTTTCATCCAAATGTAACGATGGCGGTTTCGGCACCATGGCTACCGGCCGGGCAACGAAACCCAGCGCCTCGACAAAGCCACCTGGAACGATTTACTACAGCCAAAGAAGGCCCGAAGGGCGAAGGGAAGAATGCCTGCAGCTGGATGACACGCATCGTGCTGCCTCGGTACTGGATCTTCGGCTGGTTTCGAACGTAGCCGTTCGACGTCAACTTCAAGCGCTTTTCCACGATAGTCGGGCGGATGATGGCCGACGTAGCATGGTGTCTACGGGCCGAAACAGTTGATCACATTGATCTTGGCGTATTGTGCGATGAAGCCCGTCATATACCCAGAACGCGAGCGGCTGCTGCATAGCGACGCTGTACAAAGCAAAGATTGCCAGTTGCCGCTATCAGTGCAATGCACGGCTTATCGCCTACCACCTTCGGGCTGTGCGCCAGATCGCCATCTGCTGAGCAGAAATCTCCGGCAGCGTAGTGTCCCGTCTGATCCTCATAGGAGCCGCGCAACACCAGCGTGCATTCATCGCCCGCATGCGTATGCTGCGGCACACTGGCTCCCGGTGAAAATCGAAACAGACGCAACCACGCCTGTGGCGCGCGGCCACCCGCAACGACATAATCTGAAACCTTCGGCGAGATTCGACGCCAGGAGAGCCCACCGTCCAACTGCTGCAGGCAGCGATCGAGATGTGCATCCGCCTCACGAAGAAGCCGCTCTGCAGAGAACTCGGCGCGATCAGCTCCTGGCCGGCGAGACCAGCGGCGCAGACGCGTGCTCGTGCGCTGTATCTGCTCCGATGTCAATTCATCGACTGATCTCTTCAGCAAGGCAACACCTATCGCCGAAGCAAGCGCGAGATCGCTTTCACATTGCGCGCAGATTCGAATATGCCGATCCACCACCACTGCCAGCAGCGGATGCAAGACACCCGCCGCGAACGCGACGATGATGTCTTCGGTCGGGTGATGAGAAATGTTCATACGATAATGTTCAGCATACGACGTAGATTGCAGAACGCCAGTCTGATTCGCGTTTTTACCGTACCCAGCGGCAGGCTGAGGCATTCGCTGATCTCAGCCTGAGTCAGGCCGTCCACATAGGCCAGAGTGAGAACCACGACCTGTTCACGCGGCAGACCCTGTATGCGCTCCAGCATGGCAAGCACTTCAGTACCCGTCTCACTGGCGTCCTTTTGCGACGACTCGCTGCCGTCGATCGGTGAATGCAACGGAGAGATGGCACGAACGTGCCGAAGATGGTCGCTACGGACATTACGCGCCAACGTGAAGATCCATGCCCCGGGCGTACCAAACTCGGGCATGTACTGTGATGCCTTCGTCCAGACCCTGAACAAGGCCTCCTGGACCAGTTCCTCCGCTTCTTCACACCCAATGCCGCCACGCTGCATAAATCGATGCAGCTTTGGATAGTAGTGACCGAACAACATGTCGAATGCGTCTTCATCTGCAGAATCAGCCATCCGCTTCAGCCATGCTGCGGCCTCTGCCTTACCGGGGTCAGGCATTTTCGTCATCGGACAGGTCCTCTATCGCTGGCAGGTTGATCGACGGTGCAACCCGCACGGCCGCTGAACATACTGCTGTGCTCGAATTGAGCCCATGCGCCCCAGATACGCAGCAGCTCGCGTTCTGGATGCACCTCGTCCAAGACTTGCGGACCGGCCCGACAAACCGTTGAATGCGCACAGATTCATCGACTCAGACCTGTGGGCAGAGAGTTTCCTGAATGGATCCTGGGTGAGGAAAACGAATCCGATCGAATCGATCGTTCGCAACCATCCGCCATCGCACGGCACCCGCCAATGGCTGTGAGACGCGGGACAGCATGCTGCACATGATGACCAAGCTTGGCGAATGTGCTGAGCAGAATTGGCGAAAGCTACCCGGGTTCGAGTACCTCGCCAAGGTCATTGACGATGTGAAGATCATCAATGGAGAAGTGGTCGGCAACCCGACCAGTCCGCCGCTTGACTCCGACTCCCTACGCTAGATTCGACAATAGTCCGTTTGTATCCCATCCCCAGAAGAGCATCACGAAAAAGCGTTTCAGACAGATATTGCGCTCTTATGTAGTTGCTGTGTGATCGCCCAGCCACCTGCTGCCAAAGCGGCACATCCCTGTGCCCGGGCAATTCCCTATCAGGGATCCTTACGGTTGGTCGGACCTGCGTGTGGCGTAGCCGCATATGGGAAAACCTGATGATAGACCTGATCGTTGGCATCCATGTTATCGCCAACTGGGTCGAGCGACTGGAAAGATGGACCGTTCGCAACCACAGTGAGCGCGATATCAACAACGTCGTCGCCAAGTCGCCTACCGTTGGGCCAACCGGCGGATTTCACCTTGCCATCCGACGCAATTGCGATATCGCCACCCAACGCGCCGAGCCGATGGTAGTCGGCCTCGCCTGCCAAGGTGACGGGGCCCGTCGTCGTATCGACGCGCAGCACGTCGGGGATGTAAACCAGTGCCAGGTCGCCGCGTCCGCTGTCCTCAAAAGCGGTGCCATATACAAAGTTGATCAGAAACGCGATCTCAGGATTCTCGGCATAGGCGCTGAAATCCGCGTCGTTGACCGGATTCGCGCGGTTGTAGGCGTCCTTGTCGACCAGCGGAACCAAAACCTCGTTAAACAGCGGATTACCCATACGGTTGACCTGCACCCATGGACCGGAGAAACGCGGTGCCCCACCGGAGTTGAGCAATCGGATACGCTGACGGCTGACTGATGCAAATACACCAACGCCGTTTGCTGAGGCGACTGACGGAATCGGGTTGCTGGCATTGCCGAGATCCGCAAATGCGGCCGTGAAAGGACTCGGTGTAAGCTCGCTCAATGGGATCTGCACTGCGTAAGTGAGCACATTGAAACCCTTGAACCCGTCGACGCCGTTCCCGTCCTGGCCCAGTCCGTCGCCGAGATCATCATTGTTGTCGAGGATGCGTGGATCGAGTAGATCGAAGATTGCCGGAGTGTCCGCATAAAACCCATCCTCGCGCGGACCGGCGAACAGGCCTTCGCCTGTACCGGCTCTATATAGTGTCTGTTGGGTATAAGCATCCAGCCCGTCAATACTGGTGGCACCCGAGACTGCGAGGCCGCTCACCGGGTCATTGTAGGCAGGCGTCGTTCGCAACCCGACGTTTGGCGGAGGAGTCAGATTTCCGTCTGCGATCACCTGCACATTGCTACCCTTGGTACGAATCACAGAGTAGGTCTGGGTGTAGTTCTGCCTTGCATCGTCGACATCGACGATCGCACCCGCCTCGGTTCCCAGACCATACGACAGTATGGTGTTCAGATTCTTGTAGCCTTCCGTTACCGACGAGAACCTGAAGTCGTACCTCAGGTTAGTTTGTCCGGTGTTGGGGTCGGTGATGTGGATACTGTAAAGGGCATCGTCGGCGAAGCGATCGTAGATCACACCGTCGCCTGGTTCCGAGAAGGGGCGTACGGCGACGATTACGTTCAACACCTGCTGGCTTGGATCGTCGTAGGCGGTACCAACGAAGGCGTATACGTCGGTAAGGTTTGCCTGCGGATCCTGCTTGATCAACGGCGCATCACTATGGCTCGCGGACATCACGCCTTGACTCGTCACGATGGCCATACTCAGCACCATCGTAAAAAAGGATCTTTTCAGTTTCATGGTAGGCATCTCCCTGCTCAGGCATTCAGTAGTTGGTCGGGGGAAGCGGGCTTGCCGGCGCGGGCAGCGCGCACCGCAAAAATGCCCAGACCGAGCCCGAGGAGCGCGATCACAGAAGGCAGCGATACCGCCTGAACGAGCTGCGCATCAACAGTGCCCGGATACTCGTTTACGAACAGGTCCAGTGCCGTGTAAGACGTAAAATTCTGCGTCAACGGGCTCGCACTCTGGAACGTGAACAATCCTGTGACACCAGACGGAAACGACAACGCACTATCGGCAATGAAATCGATCAGGCCCAGGCCGGAGTCGTAGTTGGTCAAGAACCCCGCCGGAGCCATGAGCGTATCTGCGATCAGCATCTCACCTGGCGGCGCATCATCAATGGTGACGATCAGAAGATCACTGATAGGGTCATCATTGACCACGCTGAAGCGGTATTCGAAGGTACCGCCCAAGTCAATGACATCGCCGGTCACCTGTAGTGCATGAACGGGTGTTGCCAACGCCGCCAGCAACGCTGGCAGGATACACTTCGACAGGCCGGGCGCCCGTTTCTTCATAGTAATCATCGTTCTCTCCTCTTCTTCTAGTGTGAACTGACGGATCAACCGTACCGAGATAGACATGTCATAGCGGCATCACCTCCAGATTGAATCCACGCTCGATTAACCAAACCGATGCGACGGCGGCGATTGCCAATGAGGCCGTCCGCATTGCGGGAACCTGGTAGATAAAGGCGCGGCGAAACCCCGCGGCCGCAGGCACTAGGAGGAGCACCACGACCAACTGTCCCAATTCGACGCCGAGGTTGAACCCCCCAAGCGCAACAATGAATGCCGACGTCGGCAATCCTAGATCTGCAAGTACCGACGCGAAGCCGAAACCGTGGATCAACCCAAGCGCAAACGCAATTGCCCAACGCGGTCCGGGCAGAAACGGTCTGATGTTGTTTACCGCACTCAGCAGAATCGTCGCCGCAATCGCACTCTCAACCCAGCGCGACGGCAGCGATACCAGCCCGAACGAAGCCACCGACAACGTCACTGAATGCGCCACGGTGAACGCAGTCACGATCAATACGATCTGCCTAAGTCTGCCTGAACGCATTCCCTCCGCTGTTTGAGCAGGCCAACGCACGGCAAACGGCAGGAGCAGAGTAAGCAGAAACAGGATGTGATCGAGACCGATCCAGATATGTCTTACACCCTCGACCGCGAATTGCACGAAGGTCGGCCAACGCGAAGTTTGAGCGCCTGTTTCCAACGCGACCTCAGGATCTTCCGGCGCCAGCACGAAGAAGTCGCTTCGGTTCGTGCCAATGACCCGAAGCAGGCCGCGATGCGTCGGGTCGATGTCAAACAATAGGTCGTAATGCAAGGCGAGCAACTGTGCCGGAGTGCAATCCGACTGCACCGATAACACGCTATAAGTACCGTCGCTGTGGTCCACCAGCTGTTGGCGACCGGCTCGCAATGCGCAGTCGCGATCTCGCGCCACAAGCCGCAGACGCCCCAGCGCATAGCTGGCAATGGCCTGCTGCCCGGCTTTTACCTCGGCCCAGGTCAAGCGACGATCTCCATCGGTATCCAGCCCCATCGCCAGTTCGAGATCACGCAACGCGATGTCCCAGCGCAGACTGATCTCGGCCTGTCGCATATCGATTGTCAGATAGCTGTCGCTGGGTTTGTGGGCATACGCACAGAAAGGCAGCAGTAACAACGCCAGTAATGTCACACCGGCCTTCATCATGACCGCGCCTCTCGGAACAAGGATTGACGCAGGCTTTCCAGTCGGCGATCGGCATTGCCCAGATCGCGCATCCATGCCAGCACGTCAGCGGCGCCGTCCTCTCGACCTGCGCGCCGCGCCGATTCGAGAACCAGCCAGGCATCGGCGAATTCCCGCTGTGTGCGCCAATTCTCCTGTGCCAGACGCAGGGCCTCGACCGGACGCTCCAGCAGTTCCAGGTAAAGCAGCGCCGCCTCGCGCTGGTGCAGCTCAGCGCCTCGTCGGACTGCGCTCTCGTGCATTTCACGCAGCTGATCGAGTACCACCGGATCGACTTCACGACCCAGATGCTTGGCGGCAATCTCACGTCGCAGAGAAAGCTGCGGAACCGGATTGTCGGCAACGATCATCTGCAGAACCTGTGCCGGTTGCTGCATGCGCAGCAGGAGGTCGGCACGTGCAGTCAGGGTACGCACATCGTCAGGTGCAATAGCCTGTGCCTGGTCCAGGGCCTGCAAGGCTGCGTCAACCTCGCCGCTGGCCTCGGCCAGACCGGCCAGCGACCGCAGTGCCCACGGCAGCATGGTGCGGTCGGGTTCGGTCGCGCTCTGCATCGCACGTTGAAGGCTGCGGTATGCCCGGGGCAGGTCTGCAGTCATCACCGCCGAACCCGCCAGACAGGTACTGCCGAGCAATGGTGAGCCCCTCACTGCGAGTTTGATGCAATCATTCTTCGCCAGCAGAGGGTCGCCAGTGACCTGGAGAACAGTGGCCCGCATCAACCATGCCTGCAGATCGCCGGGCCGACGCTGCAGCAGGTCTGCCAGGTTAGCCAATGCCTGCCCGAACTCATGGCGCGCTTGTTGCACCATGGCCAGTGGCAGAAGGAGCTCGGTGGGAACCCGCGTATCGCTCAGCAGCGGGTTCAGCAGCGCCAGCGCATAGCCGAAATAGCGCGCATCACCGCTTCGAAGTCCCTCCTCGACGTAGGCAAGGGAGGCGTCCCGGACCCTGGCCATTCGCTGCGGGCCCTGCAAGCCGTCCCTGCCCTCGGGCGCCATTCGTACAAGACTCGCTGGCAAGCGGGCAACAACCGCCTGCGGATCCTCCGGGATATAGGGTTCCGCCGCCACAGAAGCCTTGCCTGCCAGCAGAACAGCAAACAAAAAGCCACCAAAGCAGTAGGTTGTCCATACCAGGTTCATTTCCAAAACTCCCCGATCGCGGCGTGCTGGCGCGGCAAGGTCCGACGCTAGCGGTCACGAGTCTGGATCGCCTTCAAACGAGCAGACTCGCCCATGAACACTAGATACGGTGTAGAAAGGTGTTTGGATTCATGAAACGGCAAAAATATTCGATTGCCGTGAGCCTCCGGGCGGCTAATACCGGTCATGTATCGCAACAGCGCCTGCGCGGACCACCCTTAAATCATTGAGGCGGCGCTTAACAAACAAGCGATCGTGGAACAATGCACCGAATTCGTCGTCGAGGCGATCTGACGGGGATAAGGGCACCCACATTTACGCCGAACGATTGAGCCCAGAACTGCGAGACAGGCCATGCAGGTACAAGTTTAAACACCAGCGAACGTCAAACGAGGCAGTCGGCCGGCCGCTTCGGCTCGAGAGAATCCCTCTTGTGCTCGCCAATCGTCCCGCTCCAACAGACCGGCTTCAACTCGTATCGCACACTGTGGTTACCGGGTCGCAGCGGCCTTTTCTATCCACACGTATATACCGGCCACCAACGGCGCCGCCGCCGGGCCGCGAAGACTTCTCTCCCGAGTTGTGGATGGCAACGCCGGAATGCAGGATTTCAAACTTGGGTCAATTGCGATCCGGTTCGAAGCACGGCGTGCCGCGCTGAAGAAGGTGAAGATACGCTGCAGCCGGCAAGGCACACCGCTGACAAACTGGACAGTCACCCCTCTCGTCTACCAATTTTCGCTGCACACCCGCTGAACTGCGGCATGCGGTGTAGCCACCCCCCAACGACCGGCGATGACGCCCATCTGTCGTCCCGCAAGAAAATTTTCCGACTTATGAATCCAAATCCGGCCGAACTACGTAGTGATAATGGTGTGGAGGACGTGGGTTCATGCCAACTCTGTGCAGCTGCCCGCATCGTCTACGCACTCTGCTTAACAAAAGCTGCGTTGCGGCCATACCTGCCAAATACGCCAAGAAATGCAACCGAGGAGTTTGAACATGCTGTTTCGCAAACGATTTGCCGGCTACCTGCTCGCCGTTTCGAGCGTGGGATTGGCGGGAACGCTGGTATCACCGTCAGTCAACGCAACCCCAATGGGATACGCCTTGGCAGATGGAGGAACCTCGCTGGTCAGTTTCACCTTGTCGGACCCCGGCACGACCACCAGCGTCGCGCTGACCGGCGGAACGCTGGATGCTATCGACTTTCGCCCGGCCACCGGAGAATTGTTTGGATACGATGACGCGACCGATGCCTTTTTCACTGTGGACACGAGCAGCGGTGTTCTGACACCCGCCTCGACGACGGTCACCGCGACCGACACCGATGCGCTCGACATCGACTGGAATCCGACGATCGACCGTATGCGGACGATAACCGCCACTGATCAGAATATCGTCTACAACCCGAACACCGGTACCGCATCGGATGCTGCGACCACGCCGCTGTTCTACGTGGCCGGTGACGCCAACGATGGCGCCAACCCCAACATCGTCGCCAATGGCTACACCAACAGTGTCGCGGGAGCCATGACAACGCAGCAGTTCGCGCTCGATTCCGATCTGAACGTTCTGGTCACCCTCGGCAACAACGCGGGCACGCTGAATACCATCGGTTCGACAGGCGTCGATTTCGATGCCAACGCCGGCCTGGATGTCTTGACCGTGGGCATGTCCAACACGCTGTATGCGCTGCTGACCGTGAGTGGCGTCACCAGCCTCTACGCGCTGGATGCCACATCCGGCGCGGCCACCATGGTCGGTGTGATAGGCTCATCGCTCAATGACCTCGCCGGCCTTGCCGTGGCCAACATCCCAGAGCCATCGATGTTGCTGCTGTTGTCTGGCGGCGTTCTGCTGCTGGCACGGCGGCGTGCACTGAACAACTAACGAAGCATTTGCCGCGCACGCGAAACATGACAAAACACCGCCATTCCGAGGGAACATGTCTCGGCGCCACGCTGGGACATCCGTGATCGGTCCTGTTTCAATTGCTTTCCGATCTGTCGAAACAAAGAATCGCTCGGCCGTTTCGCGGCAACGGCCGACGATGCAGATCACGTGCCAACCAACAACTCAGTCCGACGCATCATCCACGAGATTCGACACCTGAGGTTCGTGGCCGGTGCTTTCCCCGGCGGTAAATCAGCAGTCATGCTGTGTGCGGCCAGACGGCGGCACAGCGCAGGGACGAAATGGGGAGCGCCGATTGCTTGAACATGGACAGACTCAACACACAGCAACTCGGGCAACAACGGACCGATGCGTAAACGCCCCGCCAGATCAAAATAGTGCAAGACTATCGACGCTACCACGAGCTGACGGACACCTCTGACAATCCGTTACCATGCATCTTGAACGAAGAAATTCGTCAAGTCTGCGTTGGAATTCTTCGCAATAGCCAGCCATTGCGAAGATTCCCGCTTCGATCTGAACGAGTTCTGTCGACCAATCCGCACACCCAGAATCATCAAAGGTGGCTTGGTGTCTCCAGCATCAATTCAACGTTGTTTCCAGGCGCCGCCCTGCTGGTACCAGTAACCGGCCAGGGCTTCCTGAACCCAGACCTTGGCAAAAGTCGCGCGCACATCCGCCTCCCACTCCGGGTGGCCATTTGCACGGGCAATCTCGCGGTACAGCTCGCTGCGATCCGCGTTCTCATCGGCCACCAGCTTCTTCAAGCGATTGCGTTCACCCAGCGAGACCGAATTTAGGTCGCGGATCGCGACCGACCCATTGCTGTCGAACCCGATCGCGCCGCTGCGGTAATACGAAGCCAGCTGTGACTGGCGTTGCTGCATACCGGCGCGGATCGCGCTGATGGCCGGCGTGTTGATATTGATATCGGCCTGCGCCGCCTGGGCCGGGGAAACGAGGATGTCCAGGGTGCGCCCGATTGCGATCAGCCAGAAACCGGCCCGCGGAGTCGGTTCGATCTGCGACTGGGGTCCGGGCGTTGCCGGCTCCTCCTTGACCTGGTCGCCCTTGAGAACGTCGCGCACGATGGTACGTGCGGCTTCTTCAGCAGCGGCTGCCGGAAAATAGATATTGATCGTTACACAGGCGGTAACGGCCAATGCGATCAGGGGGTACGCAAGCAATCTGCCCATTGTTGTTCGGTCCTCTTTCCGGCGCGAACGCGCTATTGAATCTGAACACCTTCGACCCGGATCTGCCGCAGACGTTCAAGCAGGTCCTTCCATGCAACACTGCGATTACGCCCGATCACGTCGATGCGCGGCCA
>JAGRHE010000349.1 GCA_020445165.1 Gammaproteobacteria bacterium | reverse complement strand
AACATCGGTGGGCTCAAGGTCAAGGCGCCGGTGACTCTCGCCGGAGTGGAAGTGGGGCGGGTGCTCGACATCTATTACGATCCCAAGGATTTCCGCGCGGTGGCCGTTTTGGGAATCTATTCCCAGTACGACACGATCCCGGATGATACATTCGCCAAAATTCTGACGGCTGGACTGCTCGGCGAGCAGTACGTCGGTCTCGATCCGGGCGGCAGCGAAGGTGTGCTCAAGGCCGGCAGTGAAATCGCCGTTACCCAGTCTGCCCTGGTGCTGGAAGAAGTCATCGGGCAGTTCATCTACGGTAAGGCGCAGGAAGGAGCAAAATGATGCGGGTACTTCGAATAAGCAGTCTGTTGCTGGGGTTGCTACTGCTGTCCGCCGGTGCCGCCTCGGCACTGCAGGATCCGCAGACGCTGGTGCGTGAGACCGGGGACCGGGTGCTGGCCGAGGTGAGCCAGCGCAAGGCCGAACTGGAAGCCGATCCCACGCTGATCTATCCATTGGTGCAAAGCACGATCCTGCCGCATTTCGACTTCCGTGCCATGTCTCAGTCCGCCCTGGGTCGTTTCTGGCGTCAGGCAACCGAGGCCCAGCAGGAAGACGTGACGCGCGAGTTCCGTGAGCTGCTGGTGCGTACCTACGCGACGGCATTGCTCGGCTACTCGGGGCAGACGATCGAGTACCTGCCGGTACAGTTCCCGGCCGACGCCGACAACGTCATCATCCCGACCCGGATTGCCGCAGCCGGTGCGCCAGCCATCCCGATCAACTACCGTCTCAAGCGCGGCGAGTCGCAGTGGCTGGTGTACGACGTGGTGATCGACGGTGTCAGCCTGATCACCAACTACCGTAGCCAGTTCACCAGCCTGGTCAGGCGTGGTGGCATCGACGGCCTGATCGCCGCGCTGGCGGACAAGAACCGCGGTACCGACAAGCCGTGACCGGCGCCTCGCTGAAAGAAGCCGGGAAGGGGCGCTGGCGCCTGGCCGGTGAACTCGACTTCAGCTCGGTGCCCGATGTATGGCCGTCGCTCGACCGCGCCTTGCGCGATCGGGCAGCCGTGAACCTGAGCCTGGACGGGGTTGAGCGGGCCAACAGCGCCGGCCTGGTCATGCTGCTCGAGGCCCTCGATGTTGCACGCGAGCGCGGCTGCCAGCTGCGCCTCGACGCCGTTCCGGACGAACTTCTCGACCTGGCGCGCATGTCGAATTGCGAGGCCCTGCTTGCCGGGAACCAGCCCCGTCGGTAGCGGCCACGAGCGAGGCAGCCATTGTCGATTGCGTACCAGTCTCCCGCATAACGCGCTTTTTCATTATCATTAACGGCCTTTTTTGCAGCTGCGCGCGGCGGGCGCCGGGATCACATGGACAAACTCATCATCACCGGCGGCAGTGCGCTGTCCGGAGACGTGCGCATTTCCGGCGCCAAGAATGCTGCGTTGCCCATCCTGGCTGCGACACTGCTCGCCGAACAGCCGATGGTGGTCGGCAACATCCCGCATCTGCGTGACATTACGACCACGATGGAGCTGCTCGGGCGCATGGGCGTCGACCTCACGGTCGACGAGAAGATGCGGGTCGAGGTGGATGCCAGCCAGGTCGACTCGCCGTTCGCCCCCTATGAACTGGTCAAGACCATGCGCGCTTCGATCCTGGTGCTGGGGCCGCTGCTGGCACGCTGTGGCGAGGCCGAGGTGTCGCTGCCGGGTGGTTGCGCGATCGGTTCGCGTCCGGTCGATCTGCATATCGAGGGTCTGCGCGCCATGGGCGCCGAGATCAGTGTCGAGGCCGGATACATCAAGGCCAGGGCAAAGCGCCTGAAGGGCGTGCGCCTGGTACTCGACCTGGTGACCGTGACCGGTACCGAGAACCTGATGATGGCCGCAACCCTGGCCGAGGGCACCACCATCATCGAGAACGCGGCGCGCGAACCCGAGGTGGTCGACCTGGCCAATTGCCTGAACGCGATGGGCGCCCGGATCAGCGGCGCCGGCTCCACCACGATTACGATCGAGGGCGTGCGCGCGCTCCGGGGGACCGAGTACAACGTACTGCCCGACCGCATCGAGACTGGCACCTTCCTGGTCGCCGGTGCCATCAGTGGCGGACGGGTGCGGGTGCGCGACACCGATCCGAGCCAGCTCGACGCCGTGCTGCAGAAGCTGCGCGAGGCTGGTGCCGAGCTGGAGGTGTCCAGCGACGAGATCGTGCTCGACATGCACGGCAGGCGGCCGAAGGCAG
>JAGRHE010000348.1 GCA_020445165.1 Gammaproteobacteria bacterium | reverse complement strand
CCCGGGATGTTGCGCGTCGGCACGCCCGTGACAGCCGTGATACCGCGGAACACGAAGGGCCACTCGCGCGCGCTCTCGGTAGCGATTACCGAGACCGGCTGGTCGCCGAGCCGGCCGACCGTGTCCATGTTGATGACGCCGAATATGCCCGAAACCGGCACCGGCAGCGGATGGCTCACGTAGTAGCGTGAGCCGAGCAGGCCGGCTTCTTCACCGCTGAAGGCGATGAACACGATGGTGCGGGGCGGTGCCGGACGCGCCGCAAGCTGCTTCGCGATCTCGATCAGCACCGCAACGCCGCTCGCATTGTCATCGGCACCGGGGTGCAGTTTGCCGACGGCATCCGCGCGGGCGCCGGGCCAGCCAAAGCCCAGGTGATCGTAGTGAGCGGTCAGCAGTGCGACCTCGGCTTTCAGCTTCGGGTCCGAGCCAGGCAGTATGGCGATCACGTTGCGCAGCTGGTGCTCGCTGTTGTCGACGCCGCCCTTCGCAGTGAAGGTCTGGAAGTAGCTGCCCTTGTCACCGCCGGGCTGGAGTTTCGCGGCGGCAAACTGTTCCTTGATGTACTCGCCGGCCGCGTCAAGCCCTGCGCTGCCAAAGCCGCGACCCTCGCGCTCGGGGGCCGCAAGAAAGTCGACGTGCTGCCTGAGTTGCTCCGCTGAATATGCGGCCGGCGGCTCTGCCAGCGGCGCACGCTTTGGCAAGACGATTGCCGCAGGCAACCCCTTGCCTTGCAGGTTCACCAGCAACGGTGAGTCGGAGGTCGGCCACTCGCCCTTGGCGACATTCGCCGGTTCATCTCCGGCAAAGGCCAGCCAGGAGTACTTGCCGTAGTGGGGCAGCTTGCGCACCAGACCCTGCAGCGCTGCAGCCGGATCAACCGTGATCCAGCCGATCGCGAGTTTCGGGTCGTCGGGATGGCGATGCGTGAGTACATGTGAATGCCCGGCGAAAGGCAGTTCGCTGCCAGCAATGCGTACGCCGCTGCTGCTGACATCCAGACCCAGTGCCGGGTCGCTGCCAAAGTACTTCGCGGCGAAACGGTTCTGTCGCCCGAGCAGCCACACGCTGCGGTCAGCCGGCAGCTTCCGGATCTCGCGGTCGGTGACGATCGTGATCTTGTTCGCCGGGCTTTGCCAGGCGCCGAGCGCGCTGCGCCACGCTTCTGTTTCTGCCGATGGTTCCGAGGGCAGAACCGCAAGCACCTCGCTGGCGCCGAAGATCTGGCCGATGCTCGGCGCAGTCTCGCGCGGATCGAGAATACGGAATACATCGAAGGCCGGATCCACGGCTACAACCCGTGGCGCCGAACCGGTCTCGATGCTGAATGGTGTGACCGGCTCGCTGCTGCGGATCTTTGTGATAACCGTACCTGCAGCGGTTGCGACGACCACGGGCACTTCCAGCTCATAGGCGCCGCTCTGCTGCTGACGGATCACGCCGCTCACGGTGTAGCGCTCGTTCCTTTCCGTCACCTTCACATCAGCCACCCGCAGGTCAGCGGCACCGGTACGGTTGGTCCACTCGTCAAAGAAGCGGCCCAGATCCCGGCCGCTGACTTTCTCAAACACGCTGCGTACATCGCCGAAGCTGGCGCGCTGGCCACGGTAATCCTTGTAGAAAGTGCTGAGTGCCTTGCGGAAGGCATCGTCGCCCATCTGCTGGCGCAGCATGTGGAAACCCATCAGCGTTTTGCCGTAACCGACTGCTTCGGTGGCAGCGCTGTGCCGCGAGCGGAACTCCCGCAGCGGAAAATCGGCGCTGATGCTTGCGAAGTCGCGGTATTTCTTCAGCACGTCGCGCCGGTATTCAGCACCCTGGCCTTCGATCTCCTTCATCAGGTGATCTGCAAGATAGGCCGTGAGGCCCTCGCACCAGTTGCCGGTGGCGTAGTCCACATAGACAGAGTTGCCCCACCAGTTATGCAGGATTTCATGCGGATAGGAGGAGGTGAGGATGAAGGGAAAACGGATGATCTGCGGCCCGAGCAGCGTATAGGACGGCATGCCGTAACCCGTTTCCCAGAAATTCTCGACCAGCGCGAACTTGCGGTATGGATAGGCACCGAGCAGTTCGTTGTACATGCGCAGATAGCGGCTGGTCGCATCCAGATACTTCGCGGCGAGTGCCGGGTCCGGTTCGCGCAGGTAGACCTGTGCCTCCACCATGCCGGCATTTTCGGTGTAGACCGTGAGCGGTCCACCAGCGACTGAAATCTCGTCCACCGCGTTTGGCGACTCCCAGCGCGCCATCCCGTCAGCGCCACTGGAG
>JAGRHE010000347.1 GCA_020445165.1 Gammaproteobacteria bacterium | reverse complement strand
TGCACGCCACAGGCCTTGTCGGCGACCTTCACCGGGTGGCGGATCGACTTGATGCCGACCTTGTTGATGGCGATGCGCCGGGTGTCGGCGCTGCCCTGAACGTCTTCGATCTCGGGGCCGGTGGTCGGTTTGGGATTCACTGCGCTCATGGGCTGCTCAACGGGTTGCACCCGCCTCTCGAAATAGTCGACTGATATGCTCAGGATTATATCCGCCTGCGGCCTGTCGGCAAAACACCGCAGAATGTAAGGCGGAGCCGGCAATTATCGCCCGAAAACCGATTGCCAGGCCATATCAGCCCGAGTGCACGCCAAATGACGGCAAGAGGCGCTCAGCGCTTGCGGCCGACGATGTAGTGCGCCAGTTCGCGCAGTGGGTCCGCCTTGTCGTCGAATGCACGGATGCTGTCGAGCGCATCCGTGACCAGCCCGGCGGCCATTTCGCGCGCCGCGTCCAGCCCGATCAGGGCCGGGTAGGTCGCCTTATCGGTGGCGGCATCCTTGCCCCGGGTCTTGCCGAGCACCTCGGTGTCGCCTTCCACGTCGAGCACGTCATCGTGGACCTGGAAGGCAAGGCCGATGCACTTGGCGTAGCGCTCCAGGGCCAGCATGCGGGTGTCGCCGGCCGCCCCGGCCGCGATTGCACCGAGTCGCACACTGGCCAGGATGAGCGCGCCGGTCTTGTGGATATGCAGGTTTTCCAATTGCGCCAGGTCGATTTCCTGCCCGGTTGCCAGCATGTCCAGTGCCTGGCCGCCCGCCATGCCACGCGAACCGCTGGCATGGGCGAGTTCGTCGAGCATACGCAGGCGCGAGGCACGATCGACACACAGGTCGTCGTCCTGGCACAACACCTTGAAGGCCAGGGTCTGCAGCGCATCACCGGTCAGGATCGCGGTCGCCTCGTCGAATTGCCGGTGGCAGGTCGGGCGGCCGCGTCGCAGGTCGTCATCGTCCATCGCCGGCAGATCGTCGTGCACCAGCGAGTAGGCATGGATCAGCTCGACGGCACAGGCAGCGCCGTCAAGGCAGTCCATGCGTGCGCCAAGCGCCTGGCCGGCCGCGTACACCAGCACCGGCCGCACGCGCTTACCGTCACCGAGTGCGGCGTAGCGCATGGCCTCGTGCAGCCGGGTGGGGGTCGTCGATGCATCGGGCAGCCAATGGTCCAGGGCACGCTCGACGCGCGTGCGGCAATCGCCCAGGAAGACCTGGAAGGCCGGATCAAGCGCCATCGTCGAAAGATTCGGGGGTGGCGGCTGGATCGCGGCTGGACAGGATTTCCACCTTCTGCTCGGCTTGTTGCAGTGCGTCCTGGCAGACGCGGGTCAATGCGATGCCGTGCTCGAATGCGCCCAGCGATTCCTCGAGGCTGAGTTCACCGGTCTCCATGCGCTCGACAAGGGCTTCGAGCTCGGTCAGAGACTCTTCGAAGGTGGGGGGCTGTTTCTTCTTACTGCTCATTGGGATTCCTGTCGACAAGCAACGCTACCGCACCCGGTGGGGCGACGTAAACCCGTGCGTTCCAACCGACCCTGCCGGCGCGTTACACTTGCGTGCCATGTGCAGTCATTCATTAACTTCGCCACTTCGGCAGCTGCTTGCCGGCATGTTCCTGGTCGCTACCCTGGTGATCCCGGTGCAGGCGTCCGACGTCGTGGTCGATCCCTACCATGAATACCGCGACGAGGTGGAAAGCGGCGACTTCCGCTATGACGATTCGGAGGACATCCCCTGGATCGAGAACGAAACCGAGATCCTGGCACTGCCAAAGCCGGAAGATCTCAAAGCGGTACAGATCGACCGCCTACCGGAAGGTTTGCAGCTGTTGGTCGACTTCCCGCGGATATCGGTTTCACCGACCGATCGCGTGGTCCGCCTTTGGCTGGTGGTGCGCAGCCGCTCCGGCGCCGAGAACGGTACCTACGAGGGCTACCGCTGTGAGACCGGGGAATACAAGGTCTATGCCTATGCCAATCCGCGCCGCACACCGCCGGTGACCAAGGCCAACCGACCGGCGTGGCGCGAGGTCAAGGAGCGCCGTCACGGCAACTACCGCGAAGAACTGCTGCGCGACTATCTCTGTGGTATCCGCGGCACCCGGAGTGCGGACGAGATCCGCCAGGCGATGACCGGCCAGTTCCAGCGCGAAACCTTTTTTTCTCATTAACCCAGCTATCGGACACTCATCTGTATGAGCGCCTACGACGCCTCTGCCATCGAGGTACTGAGCGGTCTCGAGCCGGTGCGCAAGCGGCCCGGCATGTACACCGACACTTCGCGACCCAACCACCTCGCCCAGGAGGT
>JAGRHE010000346.1 GCA_020445165.1 Gammaproteobacteria bacterium | reverse complement strand
AACAGAAAAAAACTGGAGTTTAGAGGTGTGCTCTTACGATTGTCACACTTACGCGGGTTGCTGGTTCGGGACGCTTTCGAAGGCAATGCGCTGCTCAAACGCCACCGTGCGGTCAACGGCGTGCTGGCCGAAGAGCTGGCGGGTGGCATCCACGCCCTGGCGCTGCACACGATGACACCGGAGGAATGGTTCGAAAAGGGCGGTGAAGCGCCGCAGTCACCGCCATGTCTCGGTGGAGGAAAATCATGATCATGCAACTGATCCGCTGGCCGATCGGCCAGCTCATCCTGTTGGTCGACGCAGCCACTGCACCGCGTAGACCGCAGCGCGATGCGGCAAGCCAGGCGCGGATCGACGATGCCGCGCGCAACCTGGCGCTCTACCAGTACCGGGCCTGCCCGTTCTGCGTCAAAACCCGGCGTGCCCTGCGTCGCCTCGGCATCGAGGTCGAGCTGCGCGACGCCAAAAACGATCCACGCTGGCGCGACGAGTTGCTCGCCGAAGGCGGCCGCCAGCAGGTGCCCTGCCTGCGGATTCCGCAGCCCGACGGCAGTGTGCGCTGGATGTACGAATCCGACGACATCATTGCCTACCTCGAGCGGATCGTGTCCGACCACGCGGTGGCCGAAGCGGCCTGAATCAGAATCCCGATCCGGCGTTGCCGGGTTGCACGGTGGCTGCCTGCAATGGGCGGCCGGCAAACCGGTCCGGAAGGCAAAACCTGACCGCTCCCGCCTGCGCCGCCCTCTCAAGCGGCGTACCCAGCGGCCGTTAAGGACCCAGGTAGCCTGGTTTCCCGCACGGAGTCGTTATGTCGTCGTTGTTCACCCTGGCCGATTCGATCATCGGTCGCATCGGTTTCGCCGCGAAGTTCGGCCTGATCATCGTTCTGTTCCTGGTCCCGATTGGTTATCTCGGCGGCCTGCAGTTCAACGAAAGTCGTGCACAGGCGCAGCGCTATGCGGAGGAACTGGCCGCGCTGGACCACCTGGTCGCGATCCGTAACCTGTACGAGAAAGTGCCGCAGCACCGTGGCCTGTCGCAAGCGGTGCTCAAGGGCAACGACGGCGCCCGCGGCAAGCTCGATGGCACCCGGCGCGAAGTCGATGCGCGTTTCGCCCGCCTGATCGAGACCGATAGAGCCATCAATGACAACGCCAGCCTGACCGCCGGCCTGGAACAACTGCACAAGGAGTGGAAAGACCTGCAGCAGCGAAACGCCGGCCTGACACCACCGCAGTCGTTCGCCCAGCACACGGCCCTGATCGGTGGCCTGGCCCGGCTGATGGAACAGGTGGCAGACGACGCCGGCCTCAGCCACGACAGCGACATCGCCACCGTCTACTCGACCCGGATGATGATCGATGCGGTACCGACGGTCGCCGAGTATCTCGGACGCACGCGCGGACTCGGCTCGGGCATCGCCGCGGCGGGCACCTTCGCACCGGGGCTGTATACCAAGCTGGCCACCAACGTGGAGTTCGTCGACTACGCGCAGCAGCGTCTGCAGAATCTGTTGGCGGCGCTCAAACATGAATCGCCGCAACTCGCGGCGCAACTGGATGCACAGAGCCGGACTGCCGGGCAGAAGATCGATGCATTCCTGACCCTGGTCCGCAACGGTCTGCTGGCTTCGGAGGAAAGCACCAGCGCCGGCTCCGACGAGGTTTTCGCCGCTGGCACCGCCGCCATCGCTGCCACGTTTGCGTTCTATGACACCGTGCGCCCGGCCCTGGCCGAGCATCTCGCAACCAGCGCTGCGGCCGCGCGCACGCAAAGCTGGCTGGTGTTGGCGACCGCGGGCGGCACGCTGCTCTTGCTGGCCTACTTCACGGCCGGCTTCTACCGCGTCGTCACCCGCAGCGTGAACCAGCTCAGCAACGGTGCACAACAGATCGCCACTGGTGACCTGTCGGTCCGGTTGCAGCTTGGCGTACGCGATGAGCTGTTGCAGGTCGAACGGGCGATCAACGGCATGGCGGAGAGTTTCGGCACCCTGATCGGCGGCGTGAAACGGGCCGGCGAGGCGGTCAACGAAGCCACCGAACACATGGGCAGCGTGACCACCAGTACGCGGGAGAGCATGGACAATCAGCAGATGCAGATCAGCCAGGTCGCGACCGCGGTCAACGAAATGAATGCCACCGTACACGAGGTGGCACAGAGCGCTTCGCGGACCGCAGAGGCTACCCGCGAGGTGCGAAGCAAGGTCGACCAGGGCAAGCGCGTGGTCTCATCCAGCAAAGCATCGATTCAACAACTGGCCAACGAAGTGGCCCGCGCTTCGACCGTGATCAACGACGTCGAAACCAACAGCAACGAAATCGGCAGCGTGCTCGACATGATCCGCA
>JAGRHE010000345.1 GCA_020445165.1 Gammaproteobacteria bacterium | reverse complement strand
GCCGGTATACGAGCGCGCTTCGCAGCCAATTTCCTGCAGCGCCAGGCAGAGCAGCGCAATGGTCACCTGTTCACCGGTCGAGACCAGCACATCCATCTCGCGTGCGTCGGGACTGGCGGAGATCTCATTGGCCAGACCGATCAGCCGATTGGTCTCACCAGACATCGCCGACACGACCACCACGATGTCATCACCGTTGTCGCGATGACGCTTCACCCGCATGGCGACGTTCTTGATCCGTTCGACCGAACCGACCGACGTCCCACCGAATTTCTGCACGATCAGTGCCATACTGCCTGAATACCCCTGTCCTGCCTGGCTGCGCCTGTGCGGGCACGCAAAGGCGCGCGATTAAACACCATTTTCAAACCCAGCGGAAGCGTGCAAAGAACCCGCTGAGCCGCAGCGTCGCCCGGCCTGGCCCGAAAAATCGCCTACAGACGCTCGTCGACCCACGCCTGGACCAGGTCGAGGGCGCCAGCGACACCGCCCGGGTCACTGCCGCCCGCCTGCGCCATGTCCGGTCGGCCACCGCCCTTACCGCCCACTTTTTCCGCCGCGACCTTCACCAGGTCACCGGCACGGCAGCGGTCGGTGAGATCAGCCGTCACACCGGCGATCAGGTTGACCTTGCTGTCATTCACTGCGGCAAGCAGGATGACCGCACTGCCGAGCTTGTTCTTGAGCTGATCGAGGGTATCGCGCAATGACTTGGGCTCGACGCCGTCCAGGCGTGCAGCCAGCACCTTGACACCCTTGACGTCGACTGCCTGGGACGCCAGGTCCGAGCCGGCAGCGGAGGCCATCTTGGTCTTGATCTGCTCCAGTTCCTTCTCCAGCTTGCGATTGCGCTCGAGCAGCTTGGCCAGCTTGTCTTCGAGATCGTCCTTGCCGGCATTGATCATGCCGCCGAGCCGCAGCAGGCGATCTTCGTCCGCCTCGACCCACTCGATCGCGCGCTCGCCGGTCACGGCCTCCACCCGGCGTACCCCGGACGCGATGCCGGTCTCCATGATGATCTTGAACAGGCCGATATCGCCAAGTGCCTTGACATGCGTGCCGCCACAAAGCTCGGTGGAGAAATCACCCATCCGCAGAACCCGTACCTGGTCATCGTACTTTTCGCCGAACAGGGCCATCGCGCCGGCCGCCTTGGCATCTTCGAGCGCCATGATCCGGGTCTCGACCATGTGGTTCAGACGGATTTGCTGGTTCACCAGGCGCTCGATCTCGATCAACTGCTCCCGGGTGACCGGCTCGAAATGCGAAAAGTCGAAACGCAGACGCTCAGCATCGACCAGCGAGCCCTTCTGCATGACGTGGTCGCCGAGCACGTGGCGCAGTGCCGCATGCAGCAAATGCGTCGCAGAATGGTTCAGCGCGGTCGCAGAACGCCGCGGACGATCGATCTCGGCATCGACACTGTCGCCGACGTGAAGCTCTCCGCTGGCGAGTTCGCCGACGTGCGCGAACACCCGGCCACCCTGCTTGCGCGTGTCGCTGACCACGAACTCCGCAGCACCGGCACGCAGCATGCCCCGGTCGCCTGCCTGGCCGCCCGACTCGGCATAAAAAGGCGTGCGATCAAGCACCACGACCCCTTTCTGGCCACTTTCCAGGTGATCGGCAGCGGCACCGTCCGCGAATAACGCGACCACGGTTGCCGCATCGCGGGTGCGCTCGTAGCCGCTGAAGTCAGTGTCGCCCTCGATGTCGAAGTCGGTGGTCTGCTCGGCACCGAACTGGCTTGCTGCGCGTGCCCTTGCGCGCTGTGCCTCCATCTCGCGCTCAAAGCCGTCGCGATCGATCTCCAGCCCACGCTCACGCGCAATATCGGCGGTCAGATCGGTTGGGAAACCAAAGGTGTCGTAAAGCTTGAACACGACCTCACCCGAAATCTCCTTGCCCTGCATCGCATCGATGGCACCATCGAGAATCCGCATGCCCTGCTCGATGGTCTCGGCAAACCGCTCTTCCTCGACGCGCAACACACGTTCGACGGTCGCCCGCGCGGCATGCAGTTCCGGGTATGCCGCCCCCATCTGCTCGTCGAGCGCTGCCACAAGGCGATGGAAGAATGGTTGCTGCTGTCCCAGTTGATAGCCGTGACGGATCGCGCGTCGGATGATCCGGCGCAGTACATAGCCACGGCCTTCGTTGCCCGGGGTTACGCCGTCGACAATCAGAAAGGCACAGGAACGGATGTGATCGGCGATGACCCGCAGCGACTTGGATTCGAGGTCACGGCTGCCAGTCACTTCGGCAGCCGCCTTGATCAGACCCTGGAACAGGTCGATTTCGTAATTCGAATGGACATGCTGCATGACCGCGGCCAGGCGCTCCAGGCCCATGCCGGTATCGACCGAGGGCTTGGGCAACGGCGTCA
>JAGRHE010000344.1 GCA_020445165.1 Gammaproteobacteria bacterium | reverse complement strand
CTTGCTGGCGCAACAACCCCAATTGGCTTTCTGAATTATTCCGGACAGCAGTGTTGGGCAAGCAAAGAAAAGTAACGTGGGTGCGCTCCACCGAGCGCAATCAAAAATCAGTCCCGCGCAACAGCGCGATCAAAACCAATCCCGTTCGACAGCGCGAACCAACTCAACTACCCCTGCACCAAACCATCCAGCAAGCGCTGATGGATCCCCTCGAATCCACCATTGCTCATAACCAGCACCTGGTCGCCCGCCTGCGCAGTGGCTACCACATCATCGACGATATCCTGGGTGGTCCCGGCAACCACCAGGCGCGGGCCGAGGTCACGCAAAGTCGCTCGGGCATCCCAACCCAGGTCGGCCGGCGCATAGATCCAGACCCTGTCGGCAAGCGCCAGCGAACCGGCCAGCTGCCCCGCATGCACACCCATGCGCATGGTGTTCGACCGCGGCTCGAGCACGGCCAGGATGCGTTGTTGGCCGACATGCCGGCGCAGTCCATCCAGCGTGGTACGGATTGCCGTCGGGTGATGAGCGAAGTCGTCGTAGACGCGTATCCCGCGCACCTCGCCACGCAGTTCCATGCGTCGCTTGACGTTCTCGAAGCGGGCAAGAGCCTCGATGCCGACCGCAGGTGGCACACCGGCATGGCGCGCCGCCGCCAGGGCGGCCAGGGCATTGGCCACGTTGTGCTGCCCGGTCAACCTCCACTGCACGCGACCGACCACATCCGATTCACACACCACGTCGAACGCACTGCCGTCCGCCTCGGCACTGGCGGCATGCCAACCGGCCTCCATGCTGGGGTCGAAGTGCTCCAGTGGCGTCCAGCAGCCCATGTCCAGCACGTCATGCAGGTTGCCGTCATTGAGCGGGGACACGATCAGTCCATTGCCGGGCACGGTGCGGACCAGGTGGTGGAACTGGCGCTGGATGGCTTCGAGATCCTCAAAGATGTCGGCATGGTCGAATTCCAGGTTGTTCATCACCAGCGTGCGTGGCCGGTAATGAACGAACTTGGAACGCTTGTCGAAGAACGCCGTGTCGTACTCATCGGCCTCAACGACGAAGAATGGCGATTCGCCAGCACGCGCCGACACGCCGAAGTTTTGCGGCACGCCACCGATCAGGAAGCCCGGTGACAGGCCGGCGTATTCCAGGATCCAGGCCAGCATGCTGGCGGTCGTGGTCTTGCCGTGGGTACCGGAAACCGCCAGCACCCAGCGGTCCTGAAGCACGTTCTCTGCCAGCCACTGCGGCCCGGAAACATAATGCAATCCGCGGTCGAGCATGTACTCGACCGCCGGGTTGCCGCGCGACATCGCGTTGCCGACGACGACCTGGTCGGGTGGCGGATCGAGATGGGTCGGGTCGTAACCCTCCATCAGCGTGATGCCGGCTGCCTCGAGCTGGGTGCTCATCGGCGGATACACGTTGGCATCCGAACCCGATACCTCATGGCCAAGCGAACGCGCGATCAGCGCGATCCCTCCCATGAAGGTGCCGCAGATACCCAGTATGTGAATCTTCATCCAGCCATTCCTGCCAACGGAAAGAAGCGCGCGATAATGTTGAAAGCCATGACCGTGTAACTGAGCACGATGATCACACCGGCCAGCAGCGGGATATCCAGCGCGTGGCGCAGCACGTTGCCCAGCGCCACGTGCAACCATATCGCAAGGACCAGATCGACGAGCATCGCGACATCGGTCACGCCCAGCGCCTCGGCCGGTCCACGCACCACGAGCATGATCAGCCCGGCCAGTGCACCGAGGCCGAGAAACGCGGTGACGGTCTGCTGCCAGCGCGCCGCATGGCCCTTGAACTGCAGCAGCACGAACAGCATGGTCATGCTCAGCACCAGATCGAGCAAATTGGCGCCGAACGCTGCGCGCAAACCACCGAACATCTGCGCACCGTTGATCGCACCCAGACCGACGCTGAGCACGGCCATCAGAATGAGCAGTGCCGTCGAGGCCGGCAGATCCTGGGGGCCGCGGCGCAGCCTCGCCAGGTCGACAAAGAACAGGAACAGGGCCTGCATGGTGCAACAATCCCGCGAGCTATCAGTGGCCTTATCTTACCTCGCCTGCGCCGGCAGATTGCGGTCGCAATGCTATCCTTGCCGCCCCAACAGGAACCGACTCGATGCTCGAACACTACGTAGACACCCGCGAAGCGCTGCTGGCGCTGTGTGACTCCCTGGCCGGCAGCGAATGGCTTGCAATCGACACCGAGTTCATCCGCGAGAAAACCTATTACCCGAAGCTCTGCCTGATCCAGGTCTGCAACGGCGAGGTGGCCGCCTGTGTCGACCCGCTGGCGATCAGTGATCTGACCCCGCTGCTCGATGTGCTGTACGACGGCAGCATACTCAAAGTGTTGCATGCAGCCCGCCAGGACCTGGAGATCTTCCTGCA
>JAGRHE010000343.1 GCA_020445165.1 Gammaproteobacteria bacterium | reverse complement strand
TGACGGCACGTGCGCCGTGGTTTGCAGAGAGTGCCGAGTAAAGGGGATCGAATATGAGTGAAGTAACGGTCAGCCAACTCGCCTCCGATGTCGGGATCCCGGTCGATCGGCTGCTCAAGCAGCTGAGTGACGCCGGAATCACCAAACAGAGTGAGCAAGACACGATTTCCGAGCAGGAAAAAGTCGACCTGCTCAATCATCTGCGTCGCAGCCATGGCAAGGCGGCGTCGGCAGCCGGTGCGGGTAGTGGAACACGCAAGGTGGCGTTGAAGCGCAAGACGACAACCGAGCTGCATCAGCCATCGAGCGGTCGGGTGACCGCGCGTGCGGCAGCTGCCCGGGCTGGCAAGACGGTCAGCGTCGAGGTTCGGCGCAAACGTACCGTGATCAAGAAACCCGAAGACCTGACTGCAGAGCAGTCAAAGCAGGAGGCTTTGCTGCGCGAGGCCGAAGAGGCCAAGCGCGCGCTTGCCGAGCAGGCCGAGCAACGGCGCCGGGTGGAAGAAGAATCCGAGGCGCGCAAACGCGCCGAGGAAGCGCGTCGTCATGCCGAGGAAGAAGCCAGGCGCAAGAGTGACGAATCGCGCCTCGCCGCGGAAGAGGAGCTCAAGCGGGTGGCAGCCGAGCAGGCGCGACTCGAGGCAGAGCAGGCGGCACAGTTGGCTCAACCTGAAGCGGACACGCGCAAGCCTGTAGACAAGCCGGCCAAGAAGGGCAAGCGCAGTGGCCGCGATGATGACGATCAGGCCGAACGCGGTCGTCACGGACGTCGCGAACTGCATGTGTCGGCGCCGAGCAGGCGCGGCCGAAGCCCGAAGGGCGCGCGTCGCGCAGTGCGTGAGGGCGCCGGCGACTCGCAGCATGGGTTCCAGCGTCCGACGGCGCCGGTGATCAAGGATGTCGCTGTGCCGGAGACGATTTCGGTCGGCGATCTGGCTCAGCGGATGTCGGTCAAGGCTGGTGAGCTGATCAAGGTACTCATGAAAATGGGCATGATGGTGACGATCAACCAGGTCCTGGACCAGGAAACCGCGATGCTGGTGGTCGAGGAAATGGGGCATACCGCCGTCGCCCAGAAGCAGGAAGATGTCGAGGAAGAGATCCTCACCGCGGTCGAAGACCAGGAGCAGGGCGAGCAGCTGCCGCGTGCGCCGGTGGTCACGATCATGGGCCACGTCGATCACGGCAAGACCTCGTTGCTCGATTATATTCGCGCGACCCGCGTTGCTGCGGGTGAGGCTGGTGGAATCACGCAGCACATCGGTGCTTACCATGTCGAAACCGATCACGGCATGATCTCGTTCCTGGACACGCCTGGCCACGCCGCCTTCTCAGCAATGCGCGCGCGTGGTGCCCAGGCGACCGATATCGTCATCCTGGTGGTCGCTGCCGATGACGGTGTGATGCCGCAGACCAAGGAAGCGGTGCAGCATGCCCGTGCTGCCGGCGTTCCTATCGTGGTTGCGGTCAACAAGATGGACAAGCCCGATGCCAATGCCGACCGGGTCATGCAGGAACTGGTGGCGGAAGAGGTCGTGCCCGAGGAATGGGGTGGTGACGTCCAGTTCGTCAGGGTTTCGGCCAAGACCGGCGAGGGCATCGACCAGCTGCTCGAAGCGGTCCTGCTGCAATCTGAGGTACTCGAGCTTAAGGCAGTCAGGGATGGCCTGGCGCGCGGAATCATCGTCGAATCGAGCCTGGACAAGGGACGCGGCCCGGTGGCCACGGTACTGGTCCAGTCTGGCACCCTGCGTCGTGGTGACCCGATCGTCGCCGGTGCAGAGTACGGACGTGTCCGTGCGATGTTCGACGAATCCGGGCGCTCGGTGAAAGAGGCCGGCCCTTCGATTCCGGTGCAGGTGCTCGGTTTGTCTGCAGCTCCCTCCGCCGGCGATGACATGGTTGCTCTCGCCGACGAGCGCAAGGCACGTGAAGTGGCGGAACTGCGCCGGGTGCGTCACCGGGATTCACGCCTGGCCGAACAGAAGTCGGCCAAGCTGGACCAGCTGTTCTCGCAGATGGCCGAGGGTGAGGTCTCCTACGTCAACCTGATCGTCAAGGCCGATGTGCAGGGGTCGCTTGAACCCATCGTAAACAGCCTCAAGAAGATTGGCGCAGCCAATGAAGAGGTTACCCTGGACATTTTGCTGGCCAATACCGGTAACATCACCGAGTTTGACGTGATGCTGGCCTCTGCTTCCGACGCGGTGATCCTGGGCTTCAATGTGGGCGCAGATCCCATCGCCCGCAACGCGGCCAACAGCGAGCAGGTACAAATCAACACCTACGACGTCATCTATAAGCTGTTTGAGGATGTCGAAAAATCAATGCGCGGTATGCTGGCTCCGGTATACGCCGACCGCATCATTGGCCGGGCCGAAATCCGCGAAGTGTTCCGCATCCGCAGCGTGGGCGCCATTGCCGGTTCC
>JAGRHE010000342.1 GCA_020445165.1 Gammaproteobacteria bacterium | reverse complement strand
GTCGACGTGCAGATGGGACGCAGAGGGCGCAGAGAAGCGCAGAGTTCACAGAGAGTAATTCTTTCTATGAAAAACTCTGCGATCTCCGCGCTTCTCTGCGATCTCTGCGTCCAAAGAGTTTCCTGACCAATGGCACACAGGCAAAAGACAAGACGCCCGATGGCCGAGATCAACGTTGTGCCCTACATCGACGTGATGCTGGTGCTGCTGGTCATTTTCATGATCACGGCACCGCTGCTGACCCAGGGCGTTAAGGTCGAACTGGTCGAGGCGGATGCGAAACCGATCGAGGAAGAGGCCAAGCGTCCGTTGGTGGTCAGCGTCGAGGCCGATGGCCAGTGGTCGATCACCTATGACGACGATCGCACGCAGCGCGTGGATGGCGACGAACTGCTCGCCAAGAGTGCGGCGATCATCAGCAACAATCCCGGCATTCCGGTGCTGATCAAGGGCGATCGCAAGGTCGAGTACGACCGCGTGGTGCAGGCGATGGTGATCCTGCAAAGCGCCGGTGCACCGAGCGTCGGCCTGATCACGCAACCGCCGGAAGCCGAAGCGCGCTGAGTCATGTTCGCGGTATTCAGACGTAACCCGGTCGCACTGGTACTGGCCATCCTCTTACATATCGGGCTGGCCGTGTTCCTGATCCTCGAGATCGACTGGCGCGACCCGATCAAACCGATCGGTGGTGACGTGCAGGTGGTCCAGGCGACCTTGGTCGAGTCCGTACCGGAACTGGTGAAGGATGACCAGGCCGAGCAGCGCGCCAAAGCGGAAGCCGCGGCCAGGGCGGAGCAGGCAGCGCTGGAAAAGCGACGCGTCGAAGAGAAGCGCAAGCTAGCTGAACTCGAACAGGCGCGCAGGCAGCGCGAGGAGCAGGCCGCGCGCGAGGCGGCAGAACAGCAGAAGCAGAAGCAGGCGGAGGCGGAGCAGGCCCGCCAGGCCGAGATCGCGCGCAAGGAGGCGCTGCTCAAGCAGGAGCAGGCGGCCGAGAAGAAGCGCCAGGCCGAACTCGAGGCCAAGCGCGTCGCCGAACAGAAGCGCAAGGCCGACGAAGCGGCGAAGGCCGAGGCCAAGCGCAAGGCGGAACAGGCGGCCAAGGAAAAGGCCGAGGCCGAGGCAGAGGCCAAGGCAAAAGCTGAAGCAAAAGCCAAAGCGGAGGCGGAAGCCAAGGCGAAGGCAGAGGCTGAGGCCAAGGCTGAAAAGGAGCGCAAGCGCAAAGCGGCGGCCGAGGCCAAGGCGCGTGCCGATCGCGCAGCGCGTGAAGCCGAGCTGGCGGCGCAGTTTCAGGCCGAGCAGGATGCCAATGAACAACGCCGTGTGATCGGTGCAATCACGGCCAAGATCGAGCGTGGCTGGCTGCGTCCGCCCGGTACCGAGGGACTCAAGTGCACCGTGCGTGTGCGCCTGGGTACGACCGGCTCGGTGCTGCTGGTCAACGTGGTACAGTCGAGCGGGAACATTGCCTTCGATCGCTCGGTCGAAGCTGCGGTGCGCAAGGCCGACCCCTTGCCGATGCCCGAGTCCGACCGCTTGCGGTCATTGTTCCGTGACCTGACCTTCATCTTCGATCCCAGCAATTGACTACGTGGATGTCATGAACAAACTGATTTACATCTTGCTGACCCTGATGCTGTCGTGGCAGGTCCACGCCTCGTCACTGACCATCGAGATCACGCAGGGTGCCGAGGGTGCGCTGCCGATCGCGGTGGTGCCGTTCGCCTGGCGCGGCGACGCCGGCCAGCCACCGCCGCACGAGGTGGGTGGCGTGGTTGGCGCCGATCTGCAGCGCAGCGGGCGCTTCAAACCGCTGCCGGTCAGCCAGATGCTGGCCAAACCATCGCGCGGTGAAGAGGTCGATTTCCGCGACTGGCGTGCGCTCAACGTCGACAACCTGGTGATCGGCGAGGTCAGCCCGAACGGTCCCGGCGGTTACCTGGTCAAGTTCTACCTGTACGACGTGTTTCGCGGCGAACAGCTGACCGGTTACAGCATGCCGACAACCGCTGCCGACCTGCGCGCCACTGCGCATCACATTGCCGACATCGTGTACGAGACCCTGACCGGCCAGCCGGGCGCGTTCGCGACCCGCATCGCCTATGTCACGTCGCTGCGCAGCGGCAGCGGCAAGAACATCAAGGAACGGGTCGAACTGCGCATCGCCGATGCCGACGGCTATGCGCCACAGACCATCGTGTCGTCGGAAGAGCCGATCATGTCGCCGGCCTGGTCGCCGGACGGTCGCAAGATCGCCTACGTGTCGTTCGAGAACGCGCAGCCGGCGATCTGGGTGCAGGAGGTTTTCACCGGCCAGCGTGAGAAGCTCACCTCGTTCAAGGGCATCAACGGTGCACCGGCCTGGTCGCCGGACGGCCGCCAGCTGGCGCTCACTCTGTCCAAGGACGGCAACCCCGACATCTTCGTCATGGATATCGCGCGCCGCAGCCTGCGCAAGCTG
>JAGRHE010000341.1 GCA_020445165.1 Gammaproteobacteria bacterium | reverse complement strand
CGCAGCAGCCATGGTTGCCCCGGCCGCTTTCGCAGAAAGCACCGTGTACGGCATCCTGCACACCACCATCGATGCAAACGATTTCGAAAACGCAGCCGGTAACACCGCTGTCGACAACTGGTCGGTCGAGAGCCGCTCGTCGCGTCTGGGCTTCAAGGGCTCGGAAGACCTGGGTAACGGCATGAAGGCCATCTACCAGATCGAATTGACCATCGAATCCGACGGTAACCAGACCTCGCAAACCGCTGGTCAGGACGGCGGCGACGGCATCGGCGGCCAGCGCAACACCTTCGTCGGTCTGGCCGGCGGCTTCGGTACCTTCCTGGTGGGTCGTCACGACACCCCGATGAAGGTTGCGATGTACGCTTCGGGCAACGAGCGCCTGGGTGACTCGATCCTGGACATGAGCCTGTCGAACAGCCTGCAGGCCGGTAACAACGTTGGCTTCGCTCGCAAGTCGGGCCTGAGCCCGATCGGTGTCTTCTCCGAGTATCGTGCCGACAACGGTATCGCCTACATCTCTCCGAACTTCTCCGGCTTCACGCTGGCAGCAGCCGTGATCCCCGGCGAAGATCCTGCAGGTGTTGCCAACGAGCGTGACGGCATCGCCGATCACTACTCGCTGGGCCTGATGTACGCCGGTGGTGGTCTGAAGGCCTCCCTCGGTTACCAGGAAACCGAAGCAGGTGGCGAGACCCAGGAAACCATGCAGGCTGGCGCAAGCTACACCTTCGGCGCATTCAGCATCGGTGCCCAGTATGAAGATACCGACACCTTCGGCTTCACCAAGAACGCTGACTACAAAGCCTACGCTGTCACCGGTCAGGCCACCTTCGGCAACAACGCCATCAGCCTGATGTACACCGACTCGGAAATGGACAACCCGACAGGTGTTGCTGACGAAGAGACCCAGGGCTGGGGTGTTGCTGCAGAGCACAACTTCAGTAAGCGCACCAAGGTCTACGCTGCCTACGCAGCTGACTCGCGTGAAATCGCTGCCGGCGGCCCGGATTCGGACGTCGACGTGTTCTCGCTGGGTATGATCCACAAGTTCTAATCTTCGGATTAGGATCATGTGATCGAAAACGGGGCCTTCGGGCCCCGTTTTTTGTTGTATGCGATTCCTTAGCGTAGGTCGGGCTGTGCCCGACGTTCCTTTGGCCGGCACAGCCGGCCCTACGAAAGTTTCATCGGTTTGCGTATTTGGCGTAGGTCGGGTTGTGCCCGACGTTTTTTCGGCCGGCACAGCCGGCGCTACGAGAGTTTCATCGGTTTGCGTACCTGGCGTAGGTCGGGCTGTGCCCGACATATTCCATCGGCCGGCACAGCCGGCCCTACGGTGCAGCTACTCGCGCCCGATATCTGCCGCGATTTTCACGCCGTCGTCGCCCCAATCCGAACGAAGCAAGCCGTTTGCCACGAACCGGTGGAACGTAGACCAGGGCCGGTCTCTGACGCGAGGCACAAGTCTATGCCTGACCGGATTCCAATGGATGTAACTGCAATGCGCCAGCAAGTCGGCTTCGTCGCGGATCCGGTGTTCCCAAAAGCGCGCTTGCCATAGGGATACCTCCGTACGCGTTATCAAGCCAGAGTGCCTCGCGGCCTTGGTCGCTTCTTTCTTCAGCCACGCCCAGCGTGATGAATAGTCCGTATCTGATTCAGGCAAGGTCCAGATGCAGTGCAGATGATTGGGGAGCAGTACCCAGGCATCGATGTCGAATGGCCGGCGCTGGCGCAGCTCGATGAGCTTGTTGCGCAGGAAGTGTCGCACCCTCGCGTCACACAGTAACGGTCGACGGCGATACGAAACGACGGTGAAGAAGTAGCTGCGACCATCCCGGTCGCGGCGATAGTTCGGCATGTCGGCATTCCTTTGCCAATTAGCGTTGACGCGGCGATTTATCGGCCGGCACAGCCGGCCCTACGAAAGCGGCCGAGGTGACGGACGTAGGTCGGGCTGCGCCCGACATTAAGCTTCAGGGCTCGATAATGCGCGGCCCGTTCGGCGTACCCAGGATCAGGATATCGGCCGGACGATGGGCGAAGATGCCCACCGTGACCACACCGGCCAGCTGGTTGATCTCGGTCTCCAGCTTCATCGGTTCCATGATCTCCAGGCCGTGTACATCGAGAATCAGGTTGCCGTTGTCGGTGACGAACTTCTCACGCCAAACCGGGGTGCCGCCGAGCTTGGTGAGTTCGCGCGCGACATAGCTGCGCGCCATCGGGATCACCTCGACCGGCAGCGGGAACTTGCCCAGCACGTCGACCAGCTTGCTCTCGTCGGCAATGCAGATGAACTGCTTGCTGGCCGCGGCGACGATCTTCTCGCGCGTGAGTGCGCCACCGCCGCCCTTGATCAGGTGCAGCTGCTTGTTGGACTCGTCGGCGCCGTCGACATACACCTCGAGCCCACCGGTCGAATTCAGGTCGAACACCGGGATGCCGAGCTTCTTCATCCGT
>JAGRHE010000340.1 GCA_020445165.1 Gammaproteobacteria bacterium | reverse complement strand
AACCACCGAACGGAGCACGCCATGCCGACTGCGCACGCCATCGTCATCCAGCAGGACCATTCGTCATCGGCCGGCGAGGCACGCGGCCATCGGCTGGTCATGGACCGGCCCGAGGCCAAGGGCGGCCAGGACAAGGGACCGATGGGCGGCGAGGCCGTGCTGATGGGCCTGGGCGGCTGCTTCATGAGCAACCTGCTCGCGGCAGCCGCGGCGCGCAACATCAGCCTGAAAAACGCGCGCGCCGAGATTGAGGGCGACATCGCCGATGCACCGCCGCGCTACACCGCGATCCGCATGCGGGTCAGCGCCGACTGCGGCCCGGCCAGTGAGCTGGCGAAGCTGGTCGTGATCGCCGAACGCGGCTGTATCGCGGCCAACACCCTGCGTAATGCGGTCGCCCTGAGCGTGGAATGCGCAACATGAGTCGGACCCGGCCATAATGGTCCAAAACCTGCTTTGGCATATGGTTGCGCGGCGCAATGGGCAGAAAAACGAACCATACGGGACACAATGGCCCAACCAGCGCGTCAGTTTGTCGCGACCTGACGCTGCCAGCATGCCGCGGGAACTGGGCAATCCACGCGAAGCACTCTAAGTTTGAAAGGTTTTACAGCGTTGTGCGAACCGGCAACCCCGGTCGAAACAACCCAAATAAGAAGCCCGGCCCGTTGCCGGGACACCAAGCGAAGCTGCATCGGCTACGGCCTGTAGCAGCACGGCCCCCGACAAGGCCGCAACAACAATCCTTAGGAGGATACCGATGAGCGAAGACAAGAAGATCACCGAACAGACGCCGGGCGATAGCGCGAACGGACGGCGCAAGTTCCTGAAGGGCGGCCTGGCCGCAGCGGCCGGCGTCGCCACCGTCGGCATCACCGGCGCCCCGGCGGTGGTCACCGCGGCGGCACCGAAGGTGCTGAAGATGCAGACCTCGTGGCCGGCGGCAGACATCTGGATGGACTTTGCCCGCCAGTATGTCGAGCGGGTCGAGAAGATGTCCGGCGGTCGCCTGAAGATCGATCTGCTGCCGGCCGGTGCCGTGGTCGGTGCTTTCCAGGTCATGGACGCGGTCAGTGACGGCGTGCTCGACATGGCGCACTCGGTGCCGGTTTACTGGTATGGCAAGAACAAGGCCGCTTCCTTGTTTGGTACCGGCCCGGTTTTCGGCGGCAGTGCAACCACCATGCTGGCCTGGTTCAACGCCGGTGGCGGCCGTGAGCTGTACCGCGAACTGACCCAGGACGTGATGGGCCTTAACGTGGTCGGCCTGCTCGGCTTCCCGATGCCGGCGCAACCGTTCGGCTGGTTCAAGAAACCGGTGAACACCGCCGGCGACCTGCAGGGCTTCAAGTACCGCACCGTCGGCCTGGCCGCCGACCTGTTACAGAAGATGGGCATGAGCGTCGCGCAGCTGCCCGGTGGCGAGATCGTGCCGGCCATGGAGCGTGGCGTGATCGATGCCTTCGAGTTCAACAACCCGTCGTCCGACCGCCGCTTCGGCGCCCAGGACGTGGCCAAGAACTACTACCTGTCTTCGTACCACCAGGCCAGCGAGAGCTTCGAATTCCTGTTCAACAAGGACATCCTCGACGATCTCGAACCGGACCTGCGCGCAATCCTCGAGCATGGCGTGGAAGCGGCCAGTACCGCGAACACCGCCAACGCCATGGACAACTACTCCAAGGACCTGATGGAACTGCAGACCAAGGAGGGCGTCACCGTGCACCGCACGTCGAAGGACATCCTCAGTGGTCAGCTCAAGGCCTGGGACGAGATCATCCCGACCCTCGAGGCCGATCCGTTCATGAAGAAGGTGCTCGACAGCCAGCGCTCCTGGGTCGAGCGGGTCGTGTTCTACGAGTTGATGAACTCGCCGGACCTGGCCCTGGCCTTCGACCACTACTTCCCGGGCAAGCTCAAGCTTTGATTGCCACAGCGTAGCACTGCCGGACCATGGTCAAACGACCGTGGTCCGGCATCTGAGACGACCTTCCGCCCTTTACCACTTGCAGCGGTCGCGGCTGCTAGGATTGTCTCAGCAAGTCGTCACTCCCGCGTAGGCGGGAGTCCATTGTGCTGACGTATCTGGATTCCCGCCTACGCGGGAATGACGCCACCCGATAACGAAACTGAAAAGGGGCAGGCTGATGCTCGCTTACATCCATTTCGCCGACCGCCTGTCCGCCTGGTTCGGCAAGGCCTTCGCCTGGCTGATCCTGGTCATGGCGATCGGCGTCGGTTACGAGGTGGTTGTGCGCTATGGCTTCAATGCCCCGACCAGCTGGGCGTTCGACCTGTCCTATATCACTTACGGCACCCTGTTCATGATGGGCGGCGCCTACACGCTGTCGCGCGGCGGCCACGTGCGCGGCGACTTCATCTACCGCAAGTGGAAGCCGCGCACCCAAGCCAAGGTCGAACTGGTGCTGTACTTCCTGTTCTTCTTCCCCGGCGTGCTGGCACTGATCATCTCCGGCTGGAAGTACGCCG
>JAGRHE010000033.1 GCA_020445165.1 Gammaproteobacteria bacterium | reverse complement strand
TTCCTCGATGAACTGGCACAGCGCCTTCTTGCTCATGAACATGCTGTCGATGATCTCGCCGTCGAGCAGCGCGACCTTCTCCTTGAGCACGATCTCCTCGCCGTACTTGGTGACCAGATCCATGCGCACGTCGCAGGCACGATCCAGGGTCATGCATTTCTCGCTGGAGTAGAAATCACCGCCGCGCATGTAGGCGACATGGGTGCGCGATGCCGGGCTCCATTTGCCCATGCTGTGTGGATGCTTGCGCGCGAACCGTTTCACCGCCGGTGGTGCACGCCGGTCCGAGTTGCCTTCGCGCAGGACAGGATTGACCGCGCTGCCGAGCACCTTTGCGTAACGGGCCCTGATGTCGCGTTCCTCCGCGCTGCGCGCCTCCTCCGGATAGTCGGGTACCGGGTAGCCCTTGGACTGCAGTTCGGCGATCGCGGTGCGCAGCTGATTCACCGACGCGCTGATGTTGGGCAGCTTGATGATGTTGGCAGCCGGCTGCTGGATCAGCGCGGCGAGTTCGGCCAGGGCGTCGGGCATGCGCTGTTCCTCGCTCAGCCGGTCGGGAAACGCGGCCAGGATCCGCGCAGCCAGCGAGATATCGCTCTTCACGACGCGGATACCCGCGGCGGCGGTGAAGGCGCGGATCACCGGCAGCAGTGACGCGGTTGCCAGCAGTGGGGATTCGTCGGTCAGCGTATAGACGATCGTCGCGTTGTCGTTGCTCATGATGATCCGGTGTTCAATGGCGGTCGTGTCATCCTTCCATGGATCGGCAGTTGCCGCGCTGCGAATTCGATGTCCGAGGAACTTCGGGCTTGAATGATTGCGGGCTCACCCGGCCTGTCTAGCAAGTTTCATGACCGGCATTGCTGACAGCTGTCTTTGCCCCGGGCGATGCTGGAGCGGGGCTGGCAACGATGGACCGGCGGCCATTGGCAAGGACCTGGGCTCGTTCAACATGCACGTGGATCCGGGAGATTCGCCTCGCTTCTGCTCCCTGATGGTGCAGAAAGCGGGAGCGCGATTCAATCCGGGGCGGGGTATCAGGTTTCCCGTCACGCAGAGTTGTCAGTAAGCTGCAGCGGTCGGCAGTGGGAACTTCGCAAGTTCGAAGTTCCCTGAAGCGCTGCCCGGGTGCGCTACGATTGCGAAGGCAGCGACCGGGTGATGGACGCTGTCTGGAAACGGCGCCCGGGATCGGCCGTCTAGGCAGGCAGCCAGCCGGGCACTGGTTGAGGGGCAGGTGGGAAGCCGGCATCAGTACGGGAGTATCAGGATGGCGCGCGCAAGCTATCGCACCGCACCGGGTCAATGGATCCAGGGGGGCGCAACGGTCGTGCAGGACGGCGTCAACTTCTGCGCCTTCTCGCGTTGTGCTGAAAGCATCGAGCTGCTGCTGTTCGAGCACGATGACAGCACCGAACCGTTCCAGGTGATCAGCCTGGAACCGGAAACGCACCGCACCTTCTACTTCTGGCACGTGCTCGTGCTCGGTCTGCCGGAGGGTGTGTTCTACAACTGGCGTGTCCTCGGATCGAGTGACACGCGCGTCACCGGCAGTCGGATCGACCCGGACAAGGCCCTGCTCGATCCCTGGGCGACAACCGTGACGGACCGGCTGTGGAGCCGCGAGGCGGCCAGCCGTCCCGGTGACAACGTCGCGCACGCGATGCGCGCAATGGTGCAGGGTGACGCCTATGACTGGGAGGGTGACAACCCGCTCTACATCCCGTTGAGCGAATCGGTCATCTACGAGATGCATGTCGGCGGTTTCACCCGCCATCCATCCTCCGGCGTGGAGCATCCGGGTACCTTCGCCGGAGTCATCGAGAAGATCCCGCATCTGCAGGCGCTTGGCATCACCCACGTCGAGCTCATGCCGGTGATGGCCTTCGATCACCAGGATCTTCCGCCCGGGACCGCGGCGCTGGGGCTCAGCAATTACTGGGGCTACAGCACCCACAGTTTCTATGCGCCACACCCGCGCTTCACCGTGCAACCTAGGCACGCCCGCGATGAGTTCCGCGACATGGTCAAGGCACTGCATCGCGGCGGCATCGGCGTGATACTCGACGTGGTGTTCAATCACACCTCAGAAGGCGGCCCGTTCGGGCCGACCATCAACTTCAAGGCGTTCGGCAACGAGATGTTCTATCACCTCGACTTCACCGATCGCACCCGCTACCGCGATTACACCGGCTGTGGCAATACGGTGAACTGCAACCATCCCATGGTGAGCCGCTTCCTGATCGATGCCTTACGCTACTGGGTGGAGGAGATGCACGTTGATGGCTTCCGCTTCGATCTGGCCAGCGCCATGGCGCGCGGCGAGGACGGCAAGCCGTTGTACCACGCCCCCATGCTCTGGCACACCGAGCTTTCCCCGTTTCTGAGTCGCACACACATCATTGCCGAGGCGTGGGATGCCGCCGGCCTCTACCAGTTGGGAGACTTCCCCGGCTACCGCTGGGCCGAGTGGAACGGTCGTTACCGGGATGTGATCAGGGCCTTCGTGCGCGGCGACACGGGGATCCTGTCGGAAGTCGCGACGCGGCTGTGTGGCTCCAGCGACCTGTACGCGTCACGCGGACGCCTGCCGTGGAACTCGATCAACTTTGTCACCTGCCACGACGGCTACACCCTGTGGGACCTGGTCAGCTACGAGGCCAAGCACAACCTGGCCAACGGCGAGGACAACCGCGACGGCCACAACCATAACCTGAGCGCCAACTACGGCGTCGAAGGACCCAGCGATGACCCGCACATCGACCGCTTGCGCCGGCGTCAGGCCAGGAACTTCATCGCCATACTGATGCTCAGCCAGGGAGTGCCGATGCTGCATGGCAGCGACGAATTGCTCGCGACCAAGCGCGGCAACAACAACACCTATTGCCAGGACAACGAACTTTCCTGGCAGGACTGGCGCCTTGTTCAACGCAATGCCGACATGCTGACCTTCGTGCAGGGCATGATCCGGCTGCGCCGGCGTCACCCGTGCCTGTCGCGTGCGCGGTTCCTCACCGGCCGCCCGGGGCGCGACAGCGGCCTGCCCGACATCAGCTGGCATGGTACCGAACTGGATGCGGCGCCCTGGGATGATCCGACTGCACGTCACCTTGCATTCACCCTCGCCGGGGCGACGCGCGACGAACCGCCGTTGCACATCGTGCTCAACATGTCCGAACAGGCACGGGCCTTCGCTCTGCCAAGGCTCTCCAGGCGGCGCTGGCATCTCGCCATCGATACCGCGCAAGAGCCGGCGGTGTTCGAGCCCGGTGACCAGGCGCTCATCCGGTCCTCCCGGATCGAGGTGCAGGCGCGCAGCGTCGTCGTCCTCGAATCGCGCCCCACCTGAGGTGGCCTGCGACCCGTGCTTGACGAGGCATGTGGGCCTACTGAGAGCGGAGAAGACGAGTATGGCGGACCGAGGCAGCTTCTCCGGCTACGGCTCCGCGGCACTTTCTTTTGCAGGGTGTGTTCATCAGATGGTTCGTGCAGGACATCGAACAGCCGGTTGCGCGCGTCCGATGAACTTGCGCTGCGTCGATGCAACCGCGCAAGGGCGGATGAATGCCGCTTGCTGGCAGAATACCGGGCATGGTTGAACTGTTGCTGCTACTGCTGCTTCTCACTGCCAATGGCAGCCCGATCATCGCACGCGAGATATTGGGTGATCGCCTGGACTTTCCGCTCGATCACGCGACGATGCTGGCGGATGGACATCGTCTGCTCGGGGCATCAAAAACCTACAGGGGGCTGGTTGCCGCCTTACTCAGCACATCCCTGCTGGCAACCATCTTTGGTCTGCACTGGTCTGTCGGCGCGATCATTGCCGCTGTCGCCATGCTCGGCGACGCCCTTTCCAGCTTCATCAAACGCCGACTTGGTCTGCCGGTGGGAGCCATGGCGCTGGGCCTCGATCATGTCCCCGAGTCCCTGTTGCCACTGTTGGCCTGCAAGCCGCTGTTCGACCTGTCATGGATCCAGCTGGCGCTGTTGACGCTCGCTTTCATGCTTTTGCATCGCGTGCTGTCACACCTGCTGTACCGCTTGGGAGTCAGAAAACGCCCGTATTGAGTCCTCCTTGCAACCCCGTTTTCTACGCTTTGCGAAGGCGGTGCAGTACGACCTCTGGTGGGCAATTCAGGCGCACCGGAACGATACAACTGCCTGCACCGACCGAGGTGTATCCATGCATGTCACGATACTGCCAGGCGCCGGCACCCATGTAGCGCGGACACTTGGCATCGAGTACCAGCGGGATGCCGCCAGGCAGGCAGATCTGTCCGCCATGTGTGTGCCCGCATAGCATGAGGTCAAAGCCGGCATGCGCGGCCTGTCGATAGATCTCCGGGGTGTGTGACAGCAGAATTGAAACTGCGTCCAGCGGCACGTCGGCAGCCGCGCCGGCTACGTTATCGACACGGTAGTAATGGGCATCGTCGACCCCCACGAGATAGAGGGAATCAGTGCCCCGCTTCAACTCGACGTGCTCGTTCAGCAGCATATTTATGCCCATCGATTCCAGCGCCGGCAGCATGCGGATGCTGTCGTGATTGCCGAACACGCCGTAGATCGGTTGTGACAACTGCGTGCACAGTGCGGCGATTTCATTCAGTGCGGGTTCGCAGGGCCCGGAGGTTTGTGCGCGGTAATCGCCGGTGAGTACGCATATATCGTATGTCAGTCCTGCCAGAAGTTCCGCCAAGGCGCTGATGGCCGGCGGATTCAGGTCGGCATGCAGGTCTGTCAGATGCAGAACGGTAAAACCGTCAAATGTCGGTGGCAGTCCATGCAGGAACACTTCGTTGCTGCGCACCTGGATGTTCAGCGTGTTGCGGTGACCAAGCCAATACAGGCCCGAAAGCCTTAGCGCATACCTGATCCAGGCATGGAAGGAATACCAGTTCTCCGGGTGGAAGAAGTTGAGCCCGCCACCGAATACGCGTTGTTCGCCCTCTTGCTCGATGCCAAGGCGCTGGCGCGCATGCACTGGCCCCAGTCGTCGTTCAAGCTGCTGCAGGATGTCGCTTTCCATCGTGCAATCGTCCGCGTCGAGTCGAAACGCCAATAAGTGCGTCAATCCCAGTCTATCGTATCCGGTGGCGCAGTCTGTTCATTCCGCGTCAATGTGGTTCGCTCGCAGCTTCAGTAGTTGTGGTTCGACGGGGAGGTGCCATCCGTGCTCAGCGCCGCGCGCTGCATCGGCATCGGCTCTCTGCCATGACAACAACCACGAAGGTCTTTGCGAGGCCGCCAACCCGCGGTGGAGAAGCGAGGCCTTTTTAATGCAGATGCCTATTCAAGAAGGCCTGGGGCGGCTGTGTGTTTGCAGCGCCAGGTATACGCCAACAACGACGACCGCCATGCCGACCAGGGAGAGTGTGCCGAGCGATTCGTCGAACAGCAGCCATGCCTCCAGTGCCGTGATCGGCGGTACCAGGTAGAAATAGCTCGCCACACGCGCCGCTTCGCCTTCGCGGATCATGAACATCAGCAACAGGATGGCCGCGATCGACAGCACCAGTACCAGCCAGGCCAGCGCCAGGATCAGGGTCATGCTCCACTCGACGTGACCGGTCTCGGTGGCCTGGCTGAGCAGCAGCATGATCAGCGCGGTGGCCAGATACTGATAGAAGGACCCGGTGAGCAGGCTGGTCGAGCCGCCGAAGCGTTTCTGGTACAGAGTGCCCAGCGAAATCGCGAACAGCGCCGTGACGATCGCCGCCAGCGCCGCCGGTTGCAGGTCGGTCCCTCCTTGGAAGGACTCGCCGTTGGTGATCACCAGCGCGATGCCGAGCAGGCCGAGTGCCAGGCCCAGCCATTGTGACGGGTGCAACCGGCTGCCGAGCCAGAAGTGGCCCAGCACGGCCGTCAGCAGCGGTTGAAGCCCGACAATCAGTGCCGCGACGCCGGCCGGCATCTGCCACTTGATCGCCGCGAACACGCCACCGAGGTAACCCGCATGCACCAGCGCGCCGACCAGCATCTGGTGTCCGGCCTGTACGGTGCCGGGCCAGGGCGAGCCGCGCCAGCGGATCAGCAACAGCAGGATCGCCAGTGTCAGCACTACCCGGATGAACAGCAGGTTGAACGGCTCGATGTAGGGCAGGGCGTACTTCGCACCGATAAAGCCGGTGCTCCACAGCAGCACGAACAGCAGGGGTACGAGACGGATCAGGATGGTTTGATTCGGCATGTCGCCTCGCTGCTCTGGACGCGGGTGCGACCTGTCGTGGACGCGCGATTATAGCCGCAGCTGGGCGGCTGCTCAGGCGACGACGGGTCCGCCCAGCTGCGGCGTCGATGATCTGCAGGCGTCGCAACAGCGCGCCTTGGCGGTGCATAGACGAGAAATCTGCCAGCGGCGAGTTGGGATTGTGAACAAATCTGCACGCAAGCCGGTTGGCGGAGTCGCTGCAGAGGTTTCACCGGCTGAGTCCTGGCCTGGTTGCTGGCCTGTACCCGGCTCGGCAACCTCTCTTCGAGGTCGGCAGCCAACGCGATGCAGCGTGGCGGCTGCCTGGTTTTTTAGCGTGCTGACAAGTATGGCGGCCTGCTGTTGGCACGCGGTCGTGTGGCGTCGTTTCAGCTGACGCAGATCAAGGCAACCATGGTGCACGGGCAACAATCGTATCACTGCGATTGTGCCGGTCTCACTGACGAGACTGCATACGCAAGGTCGCGCTCCTCCTCGACCTTCTTTCCGCAAGTCACTCGCCGAAAACACGGATTGGCACTTCCGGGTTCGGACTGATTGCCGGGTGCCGGGCATCTGCCCAAAATGCCGGTCAAGTGGCAGCTTCCCGGGTTCCTATCCCGGCAGCAGTGCGACCAAAGCCGACGAAGCGCGAACAATTCACACTTTACAATCTGCCCTCAAAGTGAACGATCGCAGTGCAACCAACAGCTGTGGATGCCCGCAAGTGGACCGCGGCCTGCGGCAAGTCGCACATTAGTCTTGCCGAAGGCGCTCCTTCGCAGATTGGCTTACGCAGTTCTCGCTTTGTTTTCAAGAAACAATGCGGTGTTGCGACAGGTAGCGCTGGGAATGCGTACAGGGATCCGGTAGCCGGACGGATTTGGCAGGCCGCGAGTGGTTCGCATCCGTGGCACGTAGAAAGCGACATCACTGCAAGTGATTGCGCCAAACAAAGTCGGGAGTCCGTCGCCAACCTCAGCGCTCGTCAATGAACATGTTGCGCCGGGTCAAAGAACCGATCGAATTGCACGTTATTGGTGGCACAAACCTTAGAACTTGCGTGTCGAATTAGTAGCTGGGTGCCAAGCGTTGTCGTCGCCTGATGAAAGGCATCAACGCTCGGCACGTGCACTACCAGTGGAGTCGGTTAATGCAGCGATTCAAAAAGATTCTCGCCGTCGTTGACTCAGGGCAGTCTGCCGCTACGGCACTTGGGCGAGCTGTTTCGTTGGCACAGAACAACCAGGCGACTCTGAGCGTGGTGATCGTGGCTCCACGGGTGACAGTCGGCATCGGCATGCCGGACGGGGGGGCGATTTCGACAGAACTACAAGACGCAGCGATCGCGGCCTCGCGCGAGTGGTTGGACGAAGCTGTCTCGCCGTATCGATCGCAACTCACTATCGATGCAAAGGTGCTGATCGGTACCGTCTTTCTTGAAATCATCCGGGAAGTGCTGCGCCACGGTCATGACCTGGTGATCAAGACTCCGGAGAATCCGGCTTGGCTGGATCGACTGTTCGGCAGTGACGACATGCATTTGTTGCGCAAATGCCCGTGCCCGGTATGGCTCGTCAAACGACCACAATCGAAGCCATACCGTCGGATCCTGGCGTCTGTGGACATCGATGCGGATCACCTCGCCGCCGACCGGGCGACTCGACACAAGCTGAATATCAAGCTCCTTGAGCTGGCGGTTTCCCTTGCCTTGTCGGACTTTGCTGAACTTCACGTCGCCCATGCGTGGACGGCAATTGGTGAAAGTGCCATGCGTGGTGCGTTTCTCCACCGCACGGATGCGGAGGCGATCGCTCATGTCGAGCAAGTTCGTCAGCGGCACGATCAAGGGCTGGAGAGCCTCCTCAACGAGGTGCTCAAGACGCAGGATACGGAAGTACTCCGGTATCTGAATCCGAAAATGCACCTGCTCCAAGGTCAGGCACAGAAAGAGATTCCGAGGTTGGCCAAAAGCCTCGATGCCGACTTGGTCGTGATGGGCACGTTGGCACGCACCGGCATCGCCGGCCTCTTTATTGGCAATACGGCAGAGGCAATCCTGGAGCAGGTTGATTGCTCGGTGCTGGCCGTCAAAGCCGAAGGGTTCGAAACGCCTGTTTCCCTGGAGGATGGCCACGATTGATCTGACACGGCAGGGGGCGACTTGCCAGGCAAGCGCTTGCCACCCGCACGACGCCTGCGTGGAAGGACAGCATGCGGCAGGCGACCGGAGGGGCGGTCGCGCCCCGGGGAATCCTATGCACCAGATACCGAAGGTCAAATGCGATGTTCGATAACGTCTTCTACCAGATTGGCGCGATCCTCGGCCTGACCGCGGCCGGCGGCGCACTGGCGCTGCTATTGCGTCAGCCGCTGATCGTCGCCTTCATCGCAGTGGGTATCCTGCTCGGACCGTCCGGGTTCGGTGTCGTCGTGCATAGCGGCGAGATCGAACTGTTCGCCCGTCTTGGCATTGCGCTGCTGTTGTTCGTGGTCGGGCTCAAGCTCGACGTGCATATCATCCGCACCGTCGGGCCGGTAGCGCTGCTTACCGGCCTCGGCCAGGTCATATTCACATCGGTGGTCGGTTTCTTGATCGCCATGGGGCTTGGCATGGAGCCGGTCACGGCGATCTACGTCGCAGTCGCGCTGACCTTCTCGAGCACCATCATTTCGTCAAGCTGCTGTCCGACAAGCGCGAGGTCGACTCGCTGCACGGCCGCATCGCCGTGGGTTTCCTGATCGTGCAGGACATCGTCGTCGTTCTGGTGATGATCGCGCTGACGGCGGCCGGACAGGCCGAAGCCGACACCAGCCTCGGCACGGAAGCGCTCTTGATCGTCGCCAAGGGGGCGTTGATGCTGTTTGCCGTGGTACTGCTGACGCGCTACGTGCTGCCGCGCCTGATGCACCGCCTGGCCAAATCGGCAGAACTGCTGATGCTGTTCTCGATAGCCTGGGCAATCATCGGGGCATCGGTTGGCGACGCGCTGGGCTTCAGCAAAGAGGTCGGGGCCTTCCTCGCCGGGGTGTCGATCGCGTCGACGCCGTACCGCGAACTGGTCGCCGCGCGCCTCGTCAGCCTGCGTGATTTCCTGCTGCTGTTCTTCTTCATCGAGCTCGGCGCCAATCTCGACATGGCCACGCTTGGGGCACAGACTGGTGCGGCGGTCGTGTTTTCGCTGTTCGTGCTGATCGGCAACCCCTTGATCGTGATGATCATCATGGGCTACATGGGCTACCGCAAGCGCACCGGTTTCCTCGCCGGGCTGACCGTGGCGCAGATCAGCGAGTTTTCGTTGATCCTGGCCGCACTCGGTCTCAGTCTGGGGCACGTCGACCAGTCGACGGTCGGGCTGATCACGCTGGTCGGCCTGATCACAATCAGCGCCTCCACCTACATGATCCTGTATTCGCATCAGTTGTATGCGCGCCTGGGGCCTTACCTGGGGTATTTCGAACGCAAGGTGACCCACCGCGAGCAGGGCGGTCCAGACGTCGATGACGACAAGGTCGACGTGTTGCTGTTCGGCCTGGGTCGCTTCGGGGCGACGCTGGCGAGCAACCTGCGTGAGCGCGGCAAGCGCTTGCTGGCGATCGACTTCGACCCGGCGATCGTCAAGCTGCACGAACGCGAGGGTTATCCCGCGCGTTACGGTGATGCCGAGGACCCGGAGTTCATCGCCACCTTGCCGCTGGAACGGATTCCATGCGTGGTAAGCACGCTGCGCGGAAACGCGTTGAACCGCGCGTTGCTGCAGGGGCTCCAACAACAGGATTATCACGGCAAGGTTGCGGTTTCTGCCTCCACCCGGCTCGAGGCAGAGACGCTGCGGCGCGCAGGTGCCGACCTGGTATTCGTGCCCTACGCCGATGCGGCGCAGGAGGCAGCCGACAGGTTGCTGCGCGAAACCCGGCTGGAGATTGAAACCGACAAATCGGGAGAAAGGGCATGAAACCACTCAACAGCATTCTTTACGTCGTCGAGGACCCGGCATTGGAATCGTCTTCCGCTGTCGCCCGTGCCATGAGCCTGGCGGAGAACAACCAGGCCCGCCTGACCGTTTGCCATGTCGCCGAGCCACCCAGACTCGGCCCCTTTGCCGGCAGTGTCGCGATAGATGACGTTCGGGTGCGCCTGCGCGACCAGGCGAGCGCGCAGTTGCAAGCCCTGCTCAAGGAGGCCGGTGCCGACGCCAGCTCCGGCGTCATCGTCGACATCCGCTTCGGCATTCCTTTCATCGAGATCGTGCGGCAGGTATTGCGCAAGCAGCACGACCTGGTGATCAAGACTGTGGGCAAGGGCGGTGCACACAGCTTCCTGTTTGGTGGCACCGACCAGCACCTGCTGCGCAAATGTCCCTGCCCGGTCTGGATCATGGTTGGCGACACGAGTGCGAACTACCGCAGGATACTGGCGGCGGTAGATTTCGACCCGTGGGGGGAGGACGACGTCGAAAGCCGGGCCGAGAACTCGCTTAACCGCCAGATAATCGGCCTGTCGGCATCGTTGGCCACGTCCGATTTCGCGCAGCTGTACCTGGTCCACGCCTGGCAGTCGATCACCGACAGTGTCATCCGTGTGTTCAGCAGCAACATGCCCGATGACGAGGCCGCCGCCAATCGCGAGCGTGAGCGGCGCGAGCATCAGTTCCGACTCGAGATGTTGGAGAAGAAGATGAAGGACCAGCTGGGTGGTGAATCCTACCGGTACCTGGCGCCGCAGTTCCGCCTGCGCGAGGGCAACCCGCGCGACGTGATCCCGGCACTGGCCAGCGAACTCGATGCCGACCTGGTGGTGATGGGAACGGTTGGACGCACCGGCATCCCGGGATTGCTGATCGGCAACACCGCCGAGGTCATTCTGAACAACCTCGAGTGCTCGGTGCTGGCGGTCAAGCCGGAGGGTTTTATCACCCCCGTGACGCCGGACTGACAACTCGCCTGTCTGTGCCCGGGGATGTGGTGAGCTCCGGCGGCAGCGTGCGTCAATGCTGTGCCGGTTTGGTTTCCCTGTGCAACCGCCAGCGCTTTTCTGCGCCGATGACCAGGTAGATCGCCAGGCCGACCAGAATGATGTGCAGCCAGTCGATCCAGCCGATCGGTGCGGTGTGGAACAGCCAGTTCATCACCGGCACGTAGGTCAACAACAGCTGTGCCGCCATCATGGCGGCGATACCGGCCCATATCCACGGGTTGCTGAACAATCCCAGCCGGAACATCGAGTAACGCAGCGAACGGCAGTTCAGCAGGTAGAAGGACTGGCCCACGGCGAAGACATTGATCGCAATGGTGCGGGCCTCCGCCTCGCTGGCACCGCGCTGCAGCGCCCACTCGAAGAGGCCGAAACTGCCGATCAGCAAGAGCAAGCCGACCAGGGCGATCCGGAAGATCAGCTCGCCGTTCAGGATCGGCGTATCCGGGCGCCTTGGCGGACGGCCCATGATGCCAGGTTCCCTGGGCTCGAAGGCCAGGGCCAGGCCCAGCAGGACCGCGGTGGTCATATTGATCCACAGCGCCTGCACCGGCAGTACCGGCAGCGGCTGGGCGGCCATCACCGCGACGATGATCACCAGTCCCTGGCCGGCGTTGGTTGGCAGTATCCAGGTGATGAACTTGATCAGGTTGGCGAACACACTGCGGCCCTCCTCGACCGCAGCGGCGATGGTCGCGAAGTTGTCGTCGGTCAGCACCATGTCGGCTGCCTCCTTCGACACCTCGGTGCCATTGATCCCCATCGCAACGCCAATGTCGGCGCGGCGCAGGGCCGGCGCATCGTTGACCCCGTCGCCGGTCATCGCCGTCACCTCGCCGCGCGCCTGCAGCGCCTCGACCAGGCGCAGCTTCTGCTCCGGAGTCACCCGGGCGAACACCTCGGTATCGCTGGCCGCAGCGATCAACTCCGCATCTGACAGTGCTTCCAGTTCACGACCGGTAAGCACGTCCGGGGGCGCCGCGTCCGGCAACCGGCCGCCCAGCCCGATCTGGCCGGCGATCGCGGCCGCTGTTGCGGCATGATCGCCGGTGATCATCTTGACCCTGATTCCAGCCGACTGGCACACGCGAACCGCGCGGATCGCCTCCTCGCGCGGCGGGTCGATCATCCCCTGCAGGCCGAGAAAGGTCAGACCGCTGGCCACATGTGGGTGATCGATGCCGGTGGTGCCCGATGCGACGACCAGCCGGGCAAAGGCCAGCACGCGCTGTCCCTGGCTGGCCATCGCATGTACCTGCTGATGGACGACCTCGCTGTCGAGCGGGACGATCCCGCCGTCGGCATCCAGCATCGTCGTGCAACGCTCGAGCAGACTCTCCACGGAGCCCTTCAGGTAGACGATGCCGTGACTTCCGCCGTGCAGCGTCGCCATGTACTGGTGTTGCGATTCGAAGGGGATCGCGTCGAGCCTGGGATAGTCGTCCAGCAGCGCGCGCCGCTCCAGTCCGGCCTTTCCGGCTGCGACGAGCAGTGCGCCCTCGGTCGGGTCGCCCTCGATTCGCCAGTCGCTGTCGTCCTGCTTGAGGACGGCGTCATTGCAAAGCAGGCCGGCGCGCAGCAGCTCGAGCAGGGCTGGACGTTGCGAGACGTCCAGGATCTGGCCATCGCGGGAGATCTCGCCCTGCGGTGCATAGCCGACACCCGAGACATCGGCGGTTTCGCCGCCGGCCCACAGTCGCTGTACTGTCATCTCGTTGCGAGTCAGGGTGCCGGTCTTGTCCGAACAGATCACCGTGGTGCTGCCCAAGGTCTCCACCGCCGGCAGATGGCGGATGATGGCATGGCGCTTGGCCATCCGTGCGACGCCGATCGCCAGCGTGATGGTCAGGACGGCGGGCAGTCCCTCCGGGATCATGGCAACGGCCATCGCCACCGCCGCCATAAACATGTCGACGGCCGACCCGCCATGCCACAGGCCGATGCCGAAGGTCAGGGCGGCCAGCGCCAGGATGGCATACAGCAGCAGATGGCTGAACCGCGCGATCTTGCGCGTCAACGGCGTTGCCAGCACCTCGGCACTGGCGATGAGCTCCGAGATACGCCCGATCTCGGTGGCATCGCCGGTTTCTGTGACCACCCCGACCCCCGTGCCATAGGTCACCAGACTGGACGAATAGGCCATGTTCGTACGTTCTGCGAGCACGACGTCGTGGGCCAGCGCTGCCGTCTGCTTTCCAACCGGTACGGACTCGCCGGTCAGCGAGGATTCGTCGATCTGCAGGTTGCGACTGCGTAGCAGGCGAAGATCCGCAGGAACCTTGTCACCCGACGCCAACAGCACGATGTCTCCCGGCACCAGCTGCGCGGCGTCGATCTGTTGTTTTTCGCCGGCGCGAACGACCGTGGAGGTCGTGGTCAGTGCACGCGAGAGGGCCGCCAGCGCACTCAGCGCCTTGCCCTCCTGGACGAAACCGATGATGGCGTTGAGCAGCACCACGCCGAAGATCACGCTGGCGTCGACCCAGGCACCCAGCATGATCTTGATCACGACCGCGGCGAGCAGGATGTAGACCAGGGCCTGGTGAAACTGCAGCAGGAAGCGGAGTATCGGGCCCTTGCCCTTGCGCTGGGTCAGCAGATTCGGGCCGAAGTCCTTTTGCCGCTGCTCGATCGCGAAACGGTCGAGGCCCTTTTCCGCATTACTGTCGAGCAGATCCAGGGCCTCGTCTTGGGGCAGGTGATGCCAGTGTCTCTCAAGCAGGTCTTTCATCGTCTGTCCGGTGTTTTCCGTTGGTTCACGACACAGCAACGGAGTGAAGGCGAAGACGGATCGCGACTTCAACCCGCTGCCGTCGGCAGGTCGTCCGCGAGCCCAATTGGACTTGCTCGTATGGCAATCGTTCCAAGCCCCCGGTTCCCCGTCAAACAGACTGGCGGATGAATACGCTGACACCGATCCGCCCCGACGATTGGCCGCTGCATCTGTACCTACGCGACGGTGATCTCATGTGGGCAGTGCTTTCTGGATATCGCGAGGTGCTGCGCCAAACTCATCGCAGTCAGTCGTGTCCATTTACCCGTTATCGGTGCGTGGTGCAGCGCGGCTTTGCTATCCCCCGGTCAGGGCCTGAAAGATATACAGCGTCGCATCGTCATCGACCTGGTCGGACAGGTTCTTCCTGTCGATCACGAAGACGTCGTTCACGCACAGGTTGACGTGGCGTCGCAGTACGCCGCGCTCATCGAGCACGTAGCCGAGAAAGCCGGGCGCCAGCGCGTCGACCGCACGCAGTACCTCGGCCACGGAGCCGGCCGGCACGGTGATCTCCTTCTCTTCCAATGCCGGAAAAAAGCGGTAAAGGTGAGTCGTCATCGAGATCCGGGGCATGGCGGTCAGGCGAAGCGCACCGAGTACACCGGTGGAAAGTTGTTGCCCAGGCAGCGCCAGCTCTCGCCGCGGTCGTCAGACAGATAGACGTTGCCCGTGGTGCTGCCGAAGCAAAGGTAGTCACCAGCCACGTCCATCGCGTGTCGCAGCACGATGTCATAGGCATTGCTCTGCGGCAGGCCGTCACGAAACGATTGCCACGACTGTCCGCCGTCGGAAGTGCGCGCCACCGACAGGCTGCCGTCGATGGCCATACGCTGCGCGTCGCTGTGTGCCGGCAAGACCCAGGCGGTGCGACCGTCATGCGCGTCGACTGCGACCGGGAAGCCGAAGTTCGCGCCGGTCTCCGGTTTGCTCACCTTGTGCCAGCTGCGTGCGCCATCGTCGCTGTAGAACACACCGCAGTGGTTCTGTTGCCACAGGTGGTCCGGCTGGCCGGGGCAGCCGGCGATGAAGTGCGGATCATGGCCCCATTCGGCAGCCGGGGTTGGCAGGTAGTCCATCAACATGCCCTGGTTGCGACCGGCCCAGCTGTTGCCGCCGTCGCGGGTTTCGAGCACGCCGGCCGATGAGACCGCGACATGGATGTGATCCGGATCGCGCGGATCGACCAAGATCGAATGGATGCCCGGTTCGAACACCCCGTAGTCGATGCTCGCGGGGGTGCCACCCCAGCGGTTTTCGCTGGTCGCGTCGCCGGCGAACAGGTCGCCGCCGCGGCTCTCATGGTTCCACAGCGGACGGTTCAGTTGCCAGGATTCGCCGTCATCGTCACTGACGAACAGGCCGCCCGGAATCGTGCCGGCATACAACCGGCCCGGCTGCGCGGCACTGCCGAACGCGATCTGCCAGATCTTGTACACGGTTGCATCGGCATACTCGGGCTGTCCAGTCGGTTTGCTGGGATCGAAGTCGGGTGCCGGCAGATACTTGACGATGTAGCGTGCGCCTTCCGGGTATCGGATCGATGGTGCGTCCTGCCAGGTTTTGCCGCCGTCGCGTGAGCGCGACAGCTTAGGGCCCCAGTGGCCGTGGTCCAGCGATGCCCACAAGGTGCCATTGCGCGGATCGCGCGCCGCGTAACAGACCGGGACCCCGGCGTGCGCGATGGGTCGCGGGCGCCAGCCCACGGGGTCACGATCGAGCATCACGGTGCCCTTGCGGGTGCCAAGCAGGATGAGGTCGGACATGAAGGCGCTTTCCTCGACAGTCTGGCGGCAGGTGAAGGAATGGTCGGTGCCGGCTCTAAGGCGTCCACCTGAACCCCAAGATTAGCGGCAATCGACGCATCGGGAGGTGCGAAGCTCGAAAAAAGAGAAGCATGCCGCGATCGAACCCTGGGCATTGATCTGGACGTTGCCGGCTTTTCTTCAGCGTCGATCAGCGTGTAGAGCGCACAAGATGTGGATCGTGGCGTTAAGCTTGCGCTGTAAGTCCATGTGCCCGGCGTGCTGGAGGGCACCTCGAATCATCCGTTTTGCGACATTCCCGTGGCGGCGGGAATGTCGCTTCTGAGAGATCCGCTGGAGAAACCACCATGTTGCAAAACGACTTCGGCCTGCTCATCCTGAGACTCGCTCTCGGCATACTCATCCTGCTGCATGGGATCGCCAAGCTGTTGCACGGTATCGGGGGAATCGAGGGGATGCTGGCCAACGCGGGACTGCCAACGGCACTTGCTTACGGCGTCTACATCGGTGAGATCGTGGCGCCGTTGATGGTGGTCCTCGGTTTCCATGCCCGCCTGGGTGGCGTGATCATCGCGCTGAACATGTTGTTCGCCATTGGGCTGGCGCATGCCCACCAACTGTTCCAGTTGACGTCCCACGGTGGCTGGCAGTTGGAGCTTCAGGGCATGTACCTGGTGACGGCGATCGCGATCGCGCTGTTGGGACCGGGTGGATTCAGCATCAACCGGCGCTGACGAGGCAGGCGCCTGGCAGCGCGCGCCGGGCGCAGCCACCCGATCGAACGTCCGCAACGACCTTCACTCGGCGATCGCGATCTGCCAGCGGTCACCCGGCATGCCGCGCGCGGCGAGCGCAGCGTGCATGCCGTCGACCCACGTTCTTGGGCCGGCCAGGTAGATGTCGCAGTCATTGATGTCGACGACGCGTTGTTCGAGCGCATCCAGCGCCTGCTGCGGTGTCGTGCTGTTGGCCAGGCGTGTGTAGGTGAAATTGTCCAGCGCATCGTTCCACGCACGGCACAGGTTGCCGACGTGGCTGCCGACCGGGATGTCGTCGATCCGGAACAGGTGCAGCATCTCAGCGTGATCGATGGTGATGGCGTGTTCGACCAGGCTCTTGATCGGCGCGATGCCGTCACCGACAGACAGGAACACGGCCGGGGCGACCGATTCGTCGTGCAGCAGGAAATCACCACGTGGGCCATCGAGTGTCAGCGCCTCGCCGGTCACGCATTCGTCGATCAGCGCGGCGCACTTGTCGCGCCGCAAGAGAAACTGCAGATTGCGTGCGTCGCACGGACAGCTGGCGACCGGTAACTCGACCGCGGAGCCGCTGTCGCTGGTCAGCCGTACGCGTTGGCCGGCCATAAAGCGCAGGGTGCTGGTGCGTGGTGTCTGCACATTGAGCAGTACCGCGACATCGCCGAGCGGAATCTGTTTGCGTACCCGTACGCGGATCTGCTGGCGCGGCAGGTCGGCCGGCTTGTCCGCCTCGTGTGCCTCGATCAGAAGGTCGGTGACAGGGGTATGCGAGCAGGCCAGTATGTAGCCGTCTTCCTTTTCCCGCGTGCTCAGTACGAAGTCGTAGTCGCGCACCTGCTTCACCCGGCCCGACAGGACACGCACCCTGCACTGGCCGCAGTTGCCGCTGGCACAACCGTAGTCCAGGTAAAGCCCGGACTTGAGCGCGCCTTCGAGCACCGAGTCCTGGCCGGCGACGAAGAACTCGTGGCCGCTGGGCAGTAGCTTCACGCTGGCATTCATCAGGCTGAGCAGTGCGTCCTTGGCGAACAGCACCGCCTCGCGGTCGTTGGTCGGCGGCCTGCCTTGCGCGGCACGCTGCAGGCGTCGTCGCAGGTCGCCGACCAGCTCGCGCAACGACCGGTCATCGCTGTCGAGTGCATTGTCCAGCTCATCGCTGAGCTCACGCATCAGCAACTCGGCGTTGTTCAGCGCGGCCTTGGTGCGCGTCAGCGTGGCCTGGAAGTCGTGCAGGCGTGCCATCAGCACCTCGGCGTCCGGCAGACGCGTGTCCTTGCGTCCGCGCTTGGCGAAGGCGTCGCGGCGGATCGCGGCCAGGCGTTCCAGCGTCGGGTCGGCATCGAGATCGATGTCGGGATAGGCCCGGAGCAGGTCGCCGATCGCGATCTTGCCCTCGAACATCTCGATGTCGAGGTCCTTGAGGCGGGCCTGCAGGTCGCCGCGCGAGACGTTGGCCAGGCGAGCGGCGCGGGACAGGGGCAGGGAATCGGGCATGGTTCGCCTTTTGACGGTGCTGTTGCTGGAAACTCGTGCAGCGCCCGTTTCACGGCGCTGCTGCAGAATCGCCTCAAGCCTGCACGATTCAGGTCAAGATCGAAAGAGGGCGACCGGCAAGCGTACACGCTTACGTGCGATGATCACCCGGAACATTCCGTCCAGGACATGGACTAAGACGACGATACAGCAGCTGCAGGAGAACGATCGATGAGTGTGCCGACGGGCGGGACGCAAGCCGACATCAACCCGGGCGGTGCTACCGACCGCGCAATCCACGCGCGTCTGTGTGCGCTGCGCGACCATGTCGAGAGCCAAATTCTCGGCCAGCAGGAACTGGTCGAACGCCTGCTGATCGCGCTGCTCGCCGACGGCCATCTGCTGGTCGAGGGTGCGCCGGGCCTGGCCAAGACCAAGGCGGTCAAGACGCTGGCCGGCGGGCTCGAAGGCGATTTCCATCGCATCCAGTTCACGCCCGACCTGCTGCCGGCCGACCTGACCGGCACCGAGATCTACCGGCCGAACGATG
>JAGRHE010000339.1 GCA_020445165.1 Gammaproteobacteria bacterium | reverse complement strand
ACGGGCTGCCGAAAAGGTGTCGGCACTGTCCAAGGCGATCCGCCACGACGCCGAACACTACGACAAGGTTGGCTGATACTGCCGGCCGATCCGGGCCCTGCCAGTGCAGGGCCCGTTGCTTCGCGCTGATTCAGGTGCGGCTGTAGTGGCCGCTAGCCTGCACCTGTCTTCATCTTCGCTTCCCGTCAACCAGGCGACCTCTGAGAGGTCTGTGCCAGGCGCATGCTCGGCCGCCTGATCCTGCCGGTCGTCCTGATCGGCCTGGCCTATGGGTTCTGGCTCAGCGCCACGTTCAAGGACATCGCGGCCGGGGTCGCGATCTTTCTGTTCGGCATGCTGTGCATGGAAGAAGGTTTCAAGGCCTTCAGTGGCGGCACGCTCGAACGCATCCTGCGCTCGGGTACCGAAAAGACCTGGAAGAGCCTGACCTTCGGCCTGGTCGCGACGACGCTGATGCAGTCGTCGTCGTTGGTCTCGGTGATCACGATCAGTTTCATCAGCGCCGGCCTGCTCGGGCTGGCGGAAGGTATTGGCATCGTGTTCGGTGCCAATCTCGGCACCACGACCGGGGCCTGGATTGTCGCCGGCTTCGGTCTCAAGGTGAACCTGTCGGCCTATGCCCTGCCGATGCTGGTGTTCGGTGTGCTGCTGAATTTTCAGCAGCATCGTTCCCTGAAAGGCGGTGGCTGGATCCTGATCGGCTTTGGCTTCCTGTTTCTCGGCATCCATTACATGAAGGAGGGATTCGCCGGCTTCGCCGACGATCTCGACCTTACGCAATATGCACTGACCGGTATCGTCGGCCTGCTGACCTACACCCTGTTCGGCATCATAGCGACCGTGATCATGCAGTCCAGCCACGCCACGCTGGTGCTTATCATCACCGCACTCGGGGCGGGGCAGGTCACCTATGAGAACGCGCTGGCACTGGCGATCGGCAGCAATGTCGGCACGACGATCACCGCGGTCATCGGTGCGCTGAGTTCCTCGGTCGAGGGCAAGCGGCTGGCTGGCGCACACCTGATATTCAACATCGGTACCGGCTTACTGGCACTGCTGTTCATCGATGCCTTCGTGGTCGCGGTCGAATGGATCGCGCGTGCCGTTGGTCTGCCCGACGATGATTACACCTTGAAGCTTGCGGTGTTCCACACCCTGTTCAATCTAATTGGTGTGATCGTATTCACGCCGCTGATCGCTCCGCTGGTCAGGTTGCTCAATCGTATGCTGAAGGGGAGTCGACCGGCACGCGATATGCCGCGTTACCTGAGTCCGGCGTCACTCGATTTCCCCGAAGTGGCGGTCACTGCGTTGCGGCGGGAGACCCAGCACCTGTTCAACAATGCCTTCTCGATTGTCGCGCATGGCATCAACCTGCGTCGGTCCCAGATCAGTTCCGGGACTGACTTGATGGTGCTGCTCCAGGAGCGCGGCGAGATCATCGAGGTCGATATCGATCAGCAGTATGAGCTGATGATCAAGGATATCTATGGCGCCAATGTCGTCTTCTATACCCAGGCCTCAGCCAAGGCGAGTGGCGACGCATCGATCAGCCTGCAGCGCCTGTGGCAGGCCAACCTGGATATCGTTGCCGCGATCAAGGCGACCAAGCATCTGCGCAAGAACCTGAATCGCTATACGCGCTCGTCGAACCTGTTCATTCGCCAGGAATACAACCGCTTCCGGATCCGGATCGGTGAGTTGTTGCGTGACATCGAGGCCCTGCGCGACGACAGTCAGGAAACTGTAGGAATCCTGTCACTTGATGCGCTTAAGGTGGAGATCGCAGACAGCCATCGATTCACCTACCGGACCGTGGATGCCCTGATCAGGGATGGCGCGATCACGGCGCCCATGGCGACGTCGTTGATGAACGACAGCCGCTACGTCGACGAAATCATGGAGCGTCTGCTGAGCATGGCCGAAGGCCTGCTTGCCGCATCGCACGCGGCAGACACCGTCGTTCCCGATCTTTCGTTGACGCCCGAAGAGATCGACCAGGTACTCAAGCGCAAGGATGGCGCCGAAACCAATACCGAGAACGCAGAGCGGGGGCGTCCGACGTGAAATCCAGAAAAGTGTTGGCCCAGATCCAGGAACTGCTGAAGAAATCGCCAGAGAAGGCAAAGAAGAAAAAGCTCTGCCAGACGATCAAGGCTTTGAGCAAGAAGCAGAAGGAACTCGAAAAGAAGCTCAAGCGTGTCGAGGGCGCGCGTGAGCGCGAGCGTCTGAAGCAGAAGATCGAGGTGATGCGGATGCAGCGGCGGAAGGGTGTGGAGTTTTATCGGCAGATCAAGTCGGGTGAGAGTTAGGTTTCTGGTTTTCGGTCTTTGAGTTGATCGCGCTGGCGCGCGGGATTGATTTTTGATTGCGCTCGGTGGAGCGCACCCGCGTTACTTTTCTTTGCTTGCCCAACACTGCTGTCCGGAATAATTCAGAAAGCCAATTGGGGTTGTTGCGCCAGCAAGGCATCGCGCTCCCGTTTTCGGCG
>JAGRHE010000338.1 GCA_020445165.1 Gammaproteobacteria bacterium | reverse complement strand
CAGGACGCGATCAACGGTGACGAAAAGGCCCTGGCCATGTTCGAGACGATCCGTGCCCACGGTGCGGTACGCATGGGGCTGATCGGAGACATTGCGCAGGCTGCAGCGCGCCAGCATACGCCCAAGGTCGCCTTCGTCGCCCCACCGGCCGACTACGTGGCATCGAGTGGCAAGCAGATCCGGTCGTCAGACATCGACTTGAACGTGCGTGCCTTGTCGATGGGCAAGCTGCATCACGCGATGATGGGCACCGCGGCGGTGGCGATCGGCACGGCGGCCGCTATTCCCGGAACCCTGGTCAACCTCGCAGCGGGTGGCGGTGAGCGCGAGTCTGTCACGTTCGGCCATCCGTCGGGCACCTTGAAGGTTGGCGCAGCGGCCAGTAAGAAAACCGGCGAATGGAGCGTGGACAAGGTGGTCATGAGTCGCAGTGCCCGGATCCTGATGGAAGGGTGGGTCAGGATACCGGGAGACGCGTTCTAGCCGCCCGATTCCAGCCAGCTGCTGCGCTGGAGTGGCTTGACGACGGTGCTGCTGCCGCACATTCTGCATTGACATGGCGGCCAAAGATTCCAATTTCGCACTGTTGCGCTGCCTGCGCCTTACGGCCCTGCTGCTGTTTCTCCTGCCGCTCGCCGTGCGTGGTGAGATATCGTTCGGGCTTGAGCTGGACGATATCCAGGGGCCGGACTGGCAGGTATCCGAAATCTCGCTGACGCTGCTCAGCGCAACCCCCGAACAGGCGGAAGTTGCGTTGCGCATCGGTACATTGCAGTTGCCGGACAAACAAGGTGAAGTCCGCAATCTCGTGCTCGGCTGCGCCAACGTCGAGCATGCTGCCGATGGCTGGCACTGTCGTACCGGCAGCGTGCAGGTCGAAAGCTCCCCGTGGCAGGCCCAGGATTCAGGCTGGAGTGGCAGCTGGTTGGCCGATGGTGGCATCCGTCTCGAACTGCCGTCTCTTGCAGTAGCCGGTGGGCGCGTCGGTCTGACGCTGACCTCGGACGGGCGGGAATGGGATGCGACCTTGACCGTTCACCGCCTGGGTGTACGCCAGCTCGCCGGCATGAGTGGACAAGCGGTTCCTGCTGGCTGGAAGTTCGGTGGTCGCCTCAGCGGGAGTGTCGTGCTGAACGGACTGTCGGACACCCCCCGTAGCGCCCGGGCCGACCTGGTGATCGATCGGCTGGACTACACGTCACCGGACGACACCCAGATCGCCCAGGGCGTGGTCGTCAAGTTGGATGGCAAGGCACGCCTGGTTGGCGGCGCGTGGCAGTTTGACAGCCGGTTCCGCTGGCCGCAGGGTGAGGTCTACTCGGAACCCCTGCACATCGATGCCAATCAATCGATGCTGACGATCAATGCTGCCGGCCGTTTCAGCCCGCATCGCAATCGGCTCGACTTCGACAGCTGGTCGGTTTCATTGCACGAAACCCTGTCGGTTTCCGGTACCGGGATACTGGATACCGCGCGCTGGACATTCAACGATCTCACCATCGCCGCGCATTCGGACTCTGCCGGTCGCGTTTACCAGACCCTGGTCCAGCCATTCCTGATCGGTACGCCCGGTGACGACCTGCAGGTCGATGGCCGGATCGGTTTCGTACTGCACTACGATGCGCAGGGTGTCGAACAGGCTGGATTACAACTGTACGACCTGGCCGTCGTGGATCGGCTCAATCGATTCGCGATCCAGCCCAGCAGCGGCAGCGTCGCCTGGAGTCGTGATGGCGAACCGCCGATATCGCGGCTCTCTACGGCCGGGATAAGCATCTACACCATCGCAAGCGATCCGTTCGACATCCGGGCACGGGTGGGCGGCGATCGCGTCGACCTGCTCGAACCCATCGTCGTGCCGCTGCTCGGTGGACAGGCCTCATTGGAATCGTTCGCCCTGAGCGGCATGCAGATTGCCGGCTCGAAACCGCAATGGACGGCCAATGCCGCATTGCGCGACGTCTCGCTGGCACGCTTGACGCAGGCACTCGACTGGCCGCCTTTCACCGGATCGTTGAGCGGCAGTCTGCGCGATATGCGCTACCGCGACCAGTTGTTCGAAATCGGTGGCGGACTCGAGGTCAGGGCGTTCGATGGCGCGATCGAAGTTCAGGATCTGCAGATTACCAATCCCCTGGGCAGGGCGCCTGAACTGCGCGCGGACGCCCGGATGCGCAACCTCAGCCTGGCCGCGGTCACCGAAACCTTTGCCTTCGGTCGCATCGAGGGTCGCCTCGATGGTGATCTCGACAATCTGCAACTGCTCGGATGGCAACCGGCGGCATTCGATCTACATCTGTTCACGCCTGATGGTGACCGGTCGCGTCACCGGATCAGCCAGCGCGCTGTGCAGAACCTGACCGAACTGGGCAGTGGTGTGCCGGCCGGGTTGTCGGCCACCTTCCTCGGGATATTCGAGGAGTTCAGTTATGACACGATCGACGTAAAGGTTCTGCTGCGCGGCAATGTTGCCACGCTGGACGGTATTGCGCGCAAGGACGGAGGCTACTACCTTGTGCG
>JAGRHE010000337.1 GCA_020445165.1 Gammaproteobacteria bacterium | reverse complement strand
CTCAGCACCGGCTGGCGGCAGGCATTGAGGAGTCGACCGTCATGCCCTCCGTGAAAGACCTGCCTGAACATCTGCGCGGGGCTGAATTCCGTGAGCGTTTCGGACATGTCGGCAGTCCCGAGTACCATGCACTGATGCAGGAGATCGAAGACCGGATCGGCACCCTCTCCTTCTACAGCAACTGACCACTCACACGCCCGCCAGGCGCTACGAAAATGCGTGACCGGCGCTAAATTCCTGAGTTTTCAGGATCTCTCAAGTTTCCCCTGCCAACGCCGTTAGCTAATCCACAACACGAATCAGCAACCTGTATAGGTGGAAGTTGGCTATGAGGCTGGTAGGCATGAATGGAACAAAGGTTATCCCGCATCACCTGCGTACGCTGGGCGAGCGGCTGCGATATCGCCGTCGGCAGATGGGATGGACCCAGGAACAGTTGGCCGTCCAGGCCGGCACCAACCAGGCAGTGATCCAGAAGATCGAGAATGGCAAAAGCCTGCGTCCGCGCAAGATCGATGAGATCGCCGCGGTACTGGACGTGAACCCGGCGTGGCTCATGTTCGGCGATGAGAAAGCGACTCCGCTCACCGAAGAGGCGCGCGAAGTGGCCGAGATCTGGATGACGCTAACCGAAGGCGAGCGCGAACGGGTACGTTCCGAGATGCGCCTGCTGGCCGGCCGCCGGATGTCGTCCTGACGCCGACCTCAAAGCGTCGGTAACACACGCATGAAGAACGCCTTCAGGTAGGCCGTTTCGGGAATCGCGGGGTGAATGGGATGATCAGGACTCTGCTGACCTTGCTTGAGCAACTGAAGACTGCGATCGGTATGTCGGGCGGCCTGCTGTACCGTCCGCAACAGCTCGTCCCGCTGCATGTGAAACGAACACGACGCCGTAACCAGTAAACCGTCTTTCTCCAACAAGGCCAACGCGGCTTCGTTGAGACGTCGATAGGCGAGCGTTCCCTCCTTAAGATCCTTCTTTCGCTTGATGAATGCCGGCGGGTCGAGCACGACCACGTCGAAGTGTTCGCGCTGCGCGCGCAGATCGCGTAGTGCCTGGAACGCATCCGCCTGCACTGTTTCGACACGCTCTGCGACCGCGTTCAAGCCGGCATTGTGCCGAACCTGCTCCAGCGCCTGGGCCGAGGCATCAACCGCGATCACGCGGGTTGCACCGGCAGCAGCGGCGCGCACCGACCAGGCACCGATGTAGCTGCACACATCCAAGACACGCCGACCCGATACCAGCGCAACGAAGGCTTCGCGATTGGCTGCCTGATCGTAGAACCAGCCCGTCTTCTGTCCCAGTGACGGTGACACGTCGAACCGGCAACCGCCCTCTTCCAGTTGCACGCTTTCGGGCATATCGCCGAAAACCAACTCACTGTAACGCGGCAATCCCTCGAGTTCGCGCGTGGCCGATTCATTGCGCAACACGATGGCTTTCGGCTTGAGTACCTTGACCAATGCATTGACCAGGGCATCGCGCAGCTGCTCCATGCCGGCCGTGCCCATCTGCACTGCGAGGTAATCGCCGTAGCGATCGACGACCAGGCCCGGCACACCGTCGGCCTCACCGAACAGGAGCCGGTAGTAAGGCTTGCTGTAGAAACGTTCTCGCAGGCTCAGCGCGACCTTCAGCCGGTGCACCAGCAAGGATTCATCCAGGCCGAAGCGCCGGTCGCGCGTAACCAGGCGTGCACAGATCAGCGAGTTCGGGTTGACGTAGCCCAGCCCCAGCCACTTGCCCTTGTCATCCTCGATGTTCACCGCCTGCCCGGGCGTGAACGCCTTCAGCGGTGTCGCAGCGTTGTCGACTTCGTTTGAATAGACCCACAGGTGGCCAGCGCGCAGGCGTCGGTCCTGCTGCTTGGCGAGGCGCAGTACATCGTTCATTTCGGTCATCGGTTTCCGGTCAGAGCGTTTCGGTCTTGAAGGTGTTGCAGGCCGAGGTCACACCCTTCTCAAGGCCGATCTTGAACCAGCGTACCCGCTGCGCCGAACTGCCATGGGTGAAGGACTCGGGCGACACGTAGCCACGCGACTGTTTCTGCAGGCGGTCGTCACCGATCGCACTGGCGGCATTCAGGCCCTCTTCGACATCGCCGCTCTCCAGCAACTGCCGGTGGCGTGCCGCGTGGTTGCCCCAGATCCCGGCAAAACAATCGGCCTGCAGCTCCTGGCGTACCGACAACTCGTTCGCCTCGGCCTCGCTCGCACCACGCTTGGCCTTCTGTACCTGGTCCGAGATTCCCAGCAACGTCTGCACATGGTGCCCGATCTCGTGCGCGATCACATAGGCCTGGGCGAAGTCGCCGGGCGCACCGTGACGACGCTTGAGGTCGTCGAAGAACTCAAGATCGAGGTAGACCTTGTAATCGCCCGGGCAGTAAAACGGCCCCATCGCGGCCTGACCGAGACCACAGGCGGAGTTCACGGCACCGCGATACAACACCAGGCGCGGTGGCTTGTAGGTCTCGCCACTCTGCTCGAACAGCGTGTTCCAGGTTTCCTCGGTGTCGGCCAGGACCACCGA
>JAGRHE010000336.1 GCA_020445165.1 Gammaproteobacteria bacterium | reverse complement strand
TTCATTCCGGTCGTTGCGCCAATCGGCGTCGGTGAGGACGGTCATTCCTACAACATCAATGCCGACCTGGTGGCCGGGAAGATGGCCGAGGTGTTGAAGGCGGAGAAACTGATTCTGCTGACCAACACCCAAGGTCTGCTCGACAAGAACAATCAGCTGCTCACCGGCCTTACCATCGAGCGGGTCGACGAACTGATCGAGGACGGCACCATCACCGGCGGTATGCTGCCCAAGATCGGCTGCGCGATCGACGCGGTGCGCGCCGGTGTCAACTCGGCGCACATCATCGATGGCCGGGTGCCACATGCCGTGATGGTGGAACTGTTCACCGATCAGGGTATCGGCACCCTGATCAAGCGGCGCTGATCAGCCGGTCATGCCACGGCCCTCGCGCAAGCAGGCGATCCTCGAAGCCCTTGCCAGGGAGCTCGAGCAGCATCCAGGCGATCGCATAACCACCGCCGCACTGGCGCGCGCGGTGGGTGTCTCCGAGGCTGCCCTGTATCGTCATTTCCCCAGCAAGGCGCGCATGTTCGAGGGGCTGATCAATTTTGCCGAAGAGAACGTGTTCGCCCGCATCAACCAGATCCTGGCCGACGAGAAGAACACCCAGGTGAGGGTGGCACAGGTGATCTACCTGCTGCTCGCGTTCAGTGATCGCAATCCGGGCATCGTTCGCGTGCTGCTCGGTGACGCCCTGGTCGGTGAACGTGAGCGCCTGCACGAACGGGTGCAGCAGTTCTTCGAGCGTATCGATGTCCAACTGCGCCAGATCCTGCGTGAGGCGGAGCTGCGCAAGGATGCCAGCCTGCGTTCGACACCCGAGGCCACGGCTGCCCTGCTGACGGCATTCGTCGAGGGGCGCATGCACCAGTTTCTGCGCTCGCGTTTTGCAGAGGCCAGCCTGTCTGCCTGGGATGCGGACTGGCGGGTCATGAGTCACGGATTGTTCGATCCCGCCTGACGGTCCGCACGCGGCCCCGGCCCTTTGATGGCCGTTCGGGAACGCGTCGCAAGATTGTTCAACGTTTCCTGCGACTGTGGCCGCCAGCGGCCGTCGTGCCCGGATCAGCTGCCGGTTTCGACCGCTGGTGACACGCCGAGCGCGGCCTTGAAGTTGTTGCGGATGGCATCGACCTGCGGTCCGCGGCAGAACTCGCGGCCCTCTGTGAAGTCCACGCATTGGACATCCATGAAGATCCGTTCGCCACTGCCTTCGCGGTCGCCCAGCCGTGACACCGTGATGCTGACATCACGCAATTCGCGCGGTGGCGCCGTGACCAGGATACGCTCGGCGGCCAGGTCGACCGACGTCGTTGCATGCTTGCGGGCGTAATTCTGTGCGGCCTGCCACAGACGGTCACAGGTGGCCGGGTCGCTGCAGTTGACCGCGGTGTCGACCAGGTCGGGGTACTCGGACTCGCGCACCGCGTCGGACCCGGCCGTACGCTTGCCGCCCTGGCGCAGTTTGCGAAAGCGTTGCAGGTCGATCTCGTAGCGTTCGATGGTGGCTCGTTTCTCGTCTTCCTTGCTCAGGATGATGGCGTAGGCTTTCTGGATCGAACGCTGCGTGCTCTCGAGGTTCGCCTTCTGTGTGGCATTCAGCTGGCGCCCGCTGCGCTCGGCTGCTGCCGCCACGGCCTGGAACTCCGAGAGGCGCGTTTTCATCCGCCGGATCTCACTGTGGTTCAGCACGATCTGGCTGTCGATCTGAGCGATCTTTCCGTTGCGCGCCATGATCAGGTCGTCTTCGTTGCGGTAAAGGTTCAGCAGGATTCGATCGCGCGCCTGCTGTTCGGCAAGCAATGCCTGTTGTTCGGCTCGCAACGCTTCGAGCGCCTTCTCGCGTTCGATCTCGGCCTCGGTCAGGGCACGGTCGTGGCGTTTGACTTCGATGCCACGCTCGTTCAGCTCGCTGTGGGCGCTTCCCGCGTAGCGTGGTGGCACGCTGGTGCCGTAGTGCGTGACACCGTTCTCATCGACCCATTTCTTGATCGTCCCGGCTTGGGCCGGTGTTGAAATGAGCAGCAGCGCGGGCAGCAGGCAGAAAAGGTTCTTGCAGAGTTTCAGGTACATTGACATAGGTACGCAGCGGGCCGTCAGCCCGTCATTATAATGACCGCCATCACTCGGGTAGCGGCCGGCACGTGGAACAATTCATACTTTTTTTGATTTCCCTGCTGGCCAACCTGTTTTCTGCGTTTGCCGGCGGGGGCGCGGGACTGCTGCAGCTGCCGGCGTTGATCTTCCTCGGACTGCCGTTCGGGGTCGCACTGGCGACGCACAAGATCGCGTCGGTGGCGCTCGGCGTCGGTGCCACGGTACGTCACCTGCGCGAAGGCGGCTTGCAGCGCCGTTTCGTCGTCTTCATCGCGGCGACCGGCATCCCCGGCGTACTGTTAGGCGCCAACGTGATACTGCAAGTTCCCGGGCGCTACGCGGAGATCGCACTGGGGATTCTCACCATTGCGCTCGGATTGTACTCGGTGTTGAAGGGTCGCATGGGGTTGGCCGAGGAACCACGCAACCGGGATGGCCGGGGTCTGTGGATTGGCGGCCTGGGCCTGTTTCTGATCGGCGTCCT
>JAGRHE010000335.1 GCA_020445165.1 Gammaproteobacteria bacterium | reverse complement strand
GATCTCGATGGTCTGATCTTCTGCCATGTGTTCTGTTCGGTTCTGCGTACTGGACGCACTGTTTCGCAATGGTGCGATGATCGGTGCGGCTCAACCGCCCGTTTTCGTCGCAATCTATTTCGCGGGCGTTACACCATGCACTTCTTGTGATCGATGTGATACTGGAACTCATCGCGGAAATGCTTGATGAATCCCGCAACCGGCATCGCTGCCGCGTCGCCAAGCGCACAAATCGTGCGTCCCATGATCTTCTTGGCAACATCATCAAGCAGGTCGAGGTCGTCCTGGCGCCCCTTGCCGGTCTCGATACGATGGACCACGCGGTGCATCCAGCCGGTGCCTTCGCGGCACGGGGTGCACTGGCCGCATGACTCCTCGTAGTAGAAATAGGAAATGCGGTCGAGCACCTTGACCATGCAATTGGTGTCATCCATGACGATGACGGCGCCCGATCCCAGCATCGATCCCGCCTGGGCGATACTGTCATAGTCCATGGTCAGGTCCATCATGACCTCGCCAGGCAGTACCGGTGCCGATGAGCCGCCCGGAATCACTGCCTTGCAGGGACGACCGTCACGCATGCCACCCGCCATTTCGAGCAACTCGGCAAACGGCGTCCCCATCGGAACCTCGTAGTTGCCGGGACGCGCAACGTTGCCGGAGACCGAGAAGAGCTTCGGTCCACCGCTATTGGCGACACCGATATCGCGGAACCATTCGGCACCCTTGCGGATGATGTCCGGCACCGACGCCAGCGTCTCGGTGTTGTTGATCACGGTCGGTCGGCCGTACAGACCGAACATGGCGGGGAACGGCGGCTTGAAGCGGGGCTGACCCTTCTTGCCTTCGAGCGACTCGAGCAAGGCAGTCTCTTCGCCACAGATATAGGCACCGCCTCCCAGATGAGTGTGAACATCGAAAGAGAAGCCCGAACCGAGAATGTCGTCGCCCAGCAATCCGGCCTCGCGCGCCTCGGCAAGAGCCGCCTCGAAACGCTCGTAAGGCTCCCAGAATTCACCGCGGATGTAGTTGTATCCGGCCACTGCCCCTATCGCGTACCCGCAGATAATGATGCCTTCGAGCAGCGCATGCGGGTTGTAACGCAGGATGTCGCGATCCTTGAATGTGCCCGGCTCACCCTCGTCGGAATTCACCACGACGTACTTGTCGCCGGGGGCCGCACGATTGATGAAGCTCCACTTGAGGCCGGTTGGGAATCCGGCACCGCCGCGGCCGCGCAATCCCGACTGCTTGACCATCTCGATGATGTCTTCCTGCGGCGTCTTTTCCGTCAGGATCTTCTTCAGCGCCTCGTAACCGCCTTCCGACTGGTAGGTTTCCAGCCGCCAGGGGCGATCCTTGTCGAGGGTACGAAAGCAGACTTCGTTCGCCATCGAGTTACTCCAGGCCGTCCAGAATCTGATCGACCAGTTCCGGCGTCAGGTTCTCGTAATAGGTGTGTCCGATCTGCATCATCGGGGCACCACCGCATGCACCCAGACACTCGACTTCCTTGAGACTGAACTTGCCATCGGCCGTGACCTGGCCGAAGCCGATGCCGAGGCGGTTGCTCAGGTGTTCGAGGATGCCGTCGGAGCCGTTGATCATGCACGACACGTTGGTGCACAGACAGATCTTGTGACGACCGACCGGCTTGTGCTCATACATCGAGTAGAACGAGCCGACCTCGTAAACCGCAATCGGCGGCATATCGAGATAATCAGCGACCTGGTCCATGAGGTCGCGTGTCAGGTGCCCACCGTTCATATCCTGCACGATCATCAGCGCAGCCATGCAGGCCGACTGCTGCCAGCCTTCCGGGTACTTGGCCACCCAGGCATCGATCTGCTCGCGCACCTCGGGCGTGAACAGCTGGTCCTTGTCCTCGCACTTGTTGACCCGAACCATCGGCTCGCTGCGCATGCTCATCGGTCGATCTCCCCAAACACCACGTCCATCGTGCCGATTATCGCGACCACGTCAGCCAGCATGTGTCCTTGCGCCATTTCGTCCATGGCCGCCAGGTGCGGGAAACCAGGCGCACGGATTTTCAGTCGATACGGCTTGTTGGCACCGTCGGAGACGATGTAACAGCCAAATTCGCCCTTCGGCGCTTCGACCGCGGCATACACCTCGCCCTGCGGCGGGCAATACCCTTCGGTAAACAGCTTGAAGTGATGGATCAGGGCTTCCATGTCGTCCTTCATGTCGGCACGACGCGGTGGTGTGACCTTGTGATCATCGAGCATCACCGGTCCCGGGTTATCGCGCAGCCAGCGAATACACTGCTTGATGATGCGCGCCGACTGGCGAAACTCCTCGACCCGGACCAGGTAACGATCGTAGCAGTCACCATTGGTACCGATCGGAATATCGAAATCGACCTTGTCATAGGCGGCGTAGGGCTGCTTCTTACGAAGGTCCCAGGCAATGCCGGAACCGCGCAGCATCGGACCGGTGAAGCCCAGCTGCAGGGCGCGTTCGGGCGTGACCACGCCGATACCGACAGTACGCTGTTTCCAGATGCGGTTGTCGGTCAACAGCGTTTCATATTCATCCACGAGCGCCGGAAAACGATCGACGAAATCTTCGATGAAATCGAGCAG
>JAGRHE010000334.1 GCA_020445165.1 Gammaproteobacteria bacterium | reverse complement strand
CAGGGCATTCATCTCGTACGGCAGGGCGGGTAGTTCGTGCGCCATCTCAAAACTCCTTGGTCGTCTTTCGTGTGCGGAACCGCGTCCCGCGCTTGTGGGGAACGCGGATTCTAGGGAGTGGCGGTCAGCGCTTTCAACCGTACCGGGCGCGCGGGATGTCAAATATGTCGCCGAAACCTGCCTGTCGGTCGGTTCGGCTGGCAACGGACAGGCGGCAACGCCTATGCTGTCGGTTCCGCAGGACCGAAGACGAATTGCCGCCGATGACGCCCGCCGAACTCAACATCTTCGCCAGCCGACTGGATGCCGTGTGCGACGAGATGGGCCTGGTGCTGCGCAACGCCGCGTTCTCGCCGAATATCCGCGACCGGCTGGACTTTTCCTGCGCGGTATTCGACGCCGACGGCCAGCTGTGTGCGCAGGCGGCACACATCCCAGTGCACCTTGGCAGCATGGCGTTCGCGATGCGCGATATCGTACGTGGCATCGACTGGGCCGCCGGCGACCAGGTGGTCCTGAACGATCCCTACCTGGGCGGCACGCACCTGCCCGATGTGACCCTGATCGCGCCGGTCTTCACGGGTGCCCGGCTGCGTGCTTTCGTCGTCAACCGTGCCCACCATGCCGATATCGGTGCCGCGTCGCCGGGGTCGATGCCGATTTCGGCGTCCCTTTTCGACGAGGGCATCGTGATCGAGCCGGTGCACCTGGTGCGGCGCGGCGAAATCCAGGACGCGATTTTGCACCGCATCACCGCGGGCACGCGCAACAGGGACGAGTCGAGCGGAGACTTCAACGCGCAGCTTGCCGCCAACCGTGCCGGCGCGAAACGCCTGGCTGCGCTGATCAACGGCTACGGTGGCGATGCGTTCGAGGCCGCCGTGCTGGCGCTGAACGCGTATGCCGAACGCCTGGCGCGCGCCGCCCTGGTCCAGATCCCTGTCGGCCGCTATCGCTACCTCGATTACCTCGATGACGATGGACAGGGACAATCACGTATTCCGATCGGGCTCTGCCTGACCGTGGCCGCCGACGGTTCCGTGCATGCCGATTTCAGCGACACGGCGCAGCAGGTGCCGGGCAACGTGAATTGTCCGCTGGCGGTTGCGGCGGCCGCCGTGTTCTACGTCTTCCGCTGCCTGATGCCGGCCCAGACCCCGGCCTGCGCCGGCGCGTTCCGACCGATCACCCTGGACGCGCCGGAAGGCTGCCTGCTGAATGCGCGCAAACCGGCGGCGGTTGCGGCCGGCAATGTCGAGACCAGCACCCGGGTGGTCGATGTCGTGCTCGGCGCGCTCGCGCAGGCCGCTCCGGCCATGATCCCGGCCGCCAGTCACGGCAGCATGAACAACCTGGCCATGGGCAGTACCGATGTATCGGCCTCTTGGGACTACTACGAGACTATCGGCGGCGGCATGGGTGCGGGTGCAACGGGGGGCGGCATGGATGCGGTACAGACCCACATGACCAACACCCGCAACACGCCGGTGGAAGTGCTCGAAAGCCGCTTTCCGCTGCGCGTCGAGCGTTACGCGGTGCGGACCGGGTCCGGCGGCAAGGGGGCGCGACGTGGCGGTGATGGCCTGGTGCGTGAGTACCGCTTTCTCGGCCCGGCACACTTCACGCTGCTGACCGAGCGGCGCATGCTTGCGCCGTGGGGTCTGAACGGGGGCGGTGACGGTGCCGCCGGACGCAACCTGCTCAACGGCCAGTTGCTGCCGCCCAAGTGCGAGCGGCAGGTCGCAGCGGGCGATCACCTTGTTGTCGAGACGCCGGGCGGTGGCGGCTACGGAACACCCGCTGCCGATCGGTAGCTCGTGGAGTCAGGTCATGTTTTTTGTCTTGTTGCTGGTTACGTTCGCACTTGCGGTCGCGGTCTCCTACGGTGTCGTTCGCACCTTCGATCAATCCGTCGGGGCGATCTTCCGGCGCGTGATCCAGGATGAGATCTCGACCGTTTGGCAACGCTACGTGCGTTTTGCCACCTACGTGGTCGGCATCTCCGGCGGTGTGCGCATCTACCAGCTCGAGCAGTACATCAGTGCACGCCACAAGGATACCGAGGTGCTCGAGCTGACGGCCGAGCGCTGGACGCTTGAGGTATACCGCACGGTGATCGAAACCCTGCAGAGCCTGGCGTGGATGTACCTGGTGGTGTTCATTTTCGTGTTGATCGCCTACGTGATCGTGCGCGGCTTCGAATTGCGGCGCGAGAAAGCCGGCGATGGAAGAACAGGCGATGGAGAGGACTGATGTGCGGTATCTGCGGTGAGTTGCGCCTGGACGGGACGGCGGTCGACGAGGGATTGATTGGACGCATGCTGCCGGCGCTGGAGCGGCGCGGACCAGACGACAGCGGGCGCTGGGTCGACGGCAGTATTGCGCTGGGCCATCGCCGCCTGTCGATCATCGACCTGACCGAGCGTTCGCACCAGCCGATGGTCGACCACGAACTGTGCCTGGTGTTCAACGGTGCGATCTACAACTACCGCGAGTTGCGTGCCGAGCTCAAGGCGAAAGGGCACGCCTTCGTCAGCGGCGGCGACACCGAGGTGATCCTCAAGGCCTACCGTGAATGGGGCGACGACTGCCCGGCGCGGCTGCACGGCATGTTTGCGTTCGCGATCT
>JAGRHE010000333.1 GCA_020445165.1 Gammaproteobacteria bacterium | reverse complement strand
TTTTCGACCTGCAATTCGATCGGCAGGCCGTGGCAATCCCAGCCCGGCACATACGGCGCGTCGAACCCGGCCAGCGTGCGGCTCTTGACGATGATGTCCTTGAGTACCTTGTTGACTGCATGCCCAATGTGGATCTCGCCGTTGGCATACGGCGGTCCGTCGTGCAGCACGAACTTCTCGCGCCCGGCGCAAACCGCACGGATCTTCTTGTACAGATCGCCCTGCTCCCAGCGCTTGAGCATCTCCGGCTCACGCTGGGCCAGATTCGCCTTCATAGGAAAGGCAGTTTGCGGAAGATTCAGCGTGTCCTTGTAATTGTTACTCACGGACTAAGACCCGATAGTGAAAGTTGGGGAAGTTGTTAGTGCGATTCGTGCTGCATGGCCGCTTCCAGACCATGGATCGCACGTGCCCGCTCGACATCGCGCTGGATCTGCTCACGCAGCGCATCGAACGATTCGAACTTGCGCTCGTCCCGGATGCGCGCAACGAAATCGACTTCGACATGCCGACCGTACACGTCCTGCGCGAAATCGAACAGGTGTACCTCGAGCAGAAAGCGATCATCGCCGGCCAGGGTCGGCCGGTTGCCGATGTTGGCAACCCCGGGCAATGGCCGTTCAGAGAGGCAGTGAACGCGTACGGCGAAGACGCCGCGCAGCGGTGTCGAGCGACGCAGCAGGCCAATGTTCATGGTCGGGAAACCGATCGTGCGTCCGCGCTTGTGGCCGTGCGCAACACGCCCGGCAACCCGGTAGGTCCGCCCCAGGCATTGCTCGGCATGCGCAAGGTCACCGCGCTCCAGCGCCTCTCGGATGCGCGTGCTGCTGATACGTTCGCCGGCATCGGCAACCGTCGCCAGACTTTCGACAGCGAATCCACGTTCGGCTCCAATGCGCCGGAGCATCGCGAAGTCGCCGACCCGCCCCCTGCCGAACCGGAAATCGTCACCCACGTAGAGGTGGCGGATACCCAACCGCTCAACCAACACTTGGTGCACGAAATCCGCAGCCTCGATGCTGGCAAATGCCGCATCGAAGCGGATCAGCAAAACCCGGTCGACACCGCAGGCGGCTATCGCCTCGAGTTTTTCGCGCAGGCGCGTCAGGCGCGCCGGCGCCTGCTCGGGACGAAAAAACTCCAGCGGCTGCGGCTCGAAGATGATCACCAGCGATGGCAGGCCGGCATTGCGGGCGCGCTCGGTCAATGCCGCCAGCACGGCCTGATGGCCACGGTGGACGCCGTCGAAATTGCCGATCGTGGCGACGCAGTCGCGATGTTCGGCGCGCAGGTTATGCAGGCCGCGGATAAGTAACACGGGCTCGGGACCGCTCGCTGGTGAATCAGCACGCGATTATATAGTGCACGGCCTGTGACGGCATAACCGCAGGCTGCACAAAGAAAAATACCCGGCACATCCCTGTGACCGGGTATTCCCACCGAGGCCGGGTGGTGATCCATCCTGGATCTCTGCGACTTCCTGTCGACCGGTACGTCCTGTACCTGCACATCGTCCCTGAAGGTGGTGAACGTATTATCGGGGCCGAACCGACCCCGGTTCATGCCCATTTGGCAGCACCCGGTGTAGGAATTTTCCTAGGATTCCCGATCCTTCGGCGCGCGTATGCCGTCGATCAGCAACAGGACGACTCCGAGCGTGATTGCGCTGTCGGCCAGGTTGAACGACGGCCAGTACCAGTCGTGCCAATGCCACTGCAGGAAATCGACCACCTTGCCCAGCCAGATGCGGTCGATGATGTTGCCCACCGCACCACCAACCACGAGCGCCAGTCCGACCCCGGTCAGCCGCTCAGCCGGGCGCAGGCGCGTCAACCAGACCACCATGACCAGGCTGACCACGATCCCCAGAATGATGAAGAACCAACGCTGCCAGCCACCGGCATCGCTGAGAAAGCTGAATGCCGCTCCGGTGTTGTAGACGAGGGTCAGGTTGAACACCGGCCACACGGTGAGCACTTCGTACTCCTCGAATCGGGCCATGATCCAGAACTTGCTGAGTTGGTCGAGAACGACGACCAGCAGGCTCAACCACAACAACCGCGCCATCACCCCTCCTCCGCTTCGCGCAGGTCGCGCGGCCGGATGCCCACGGCCAGCAGCAACACGAAATACACCAACATTGCCACGACGATGAGACCGAGCAACCAGACCACACGTTCGAGACGCGGCGCGACCACCCACCAGTCCAGCGCCGGCAACCACCACAAGAGGACAACCGCCATACCCGCCACGGCAACACCAACCCGCAACAGGAGAACCGCCCAACCCCTTGCGGGATCGAAGGCACCATCCCGGAGCAGACCGCGCAACAGAAGATAGGCATTCAGGTAGGCCGCCAGGCTGGTTGCCAAGGCCAGGCCGGCGTGCTGCAGCGGAAAAATCAGTGCCAGGTTGAGCACCATGTTGGCGGCCATCGCGATCACACCGATGCGAACCGGTGTGCGGGTATCCTGGCGGGCGTAATAGCCGGGCGCCAGTACCTTGATCAGCAGAAAAGCCTGCAGTCCGACCGCATAGGCCATCAGGCTGCGCTGGGCCATGTCGACATCACCGCTGCCGAACACCTCTGACTGGAACAGGGTCGCCATCAGCGGACCGGCCAGTATCACAAGTCCGACCGCCGCCGGCAGGCC
>JAGRHE010000332.1 GCA_020445165.1 Gammaproteobacteria bacterium | reverse complement strand
AAATACCCTGCAGAGACAAAAGCATGCCGATGTCGAAATTCTCCGACAGGCGCGGTGACATGTAACTGGTATGCGGTGCGACGCTCAGCGTAAAGGCATTGACGTAGGCCTGGAAGACATCTTCCGACCCCATCTGGCTTACCCGCCGGGCGATGCTTTCGTAACGCTTGCGCAGGGTCTTGTCGATCTCGTCGGCGGGCTTGCCGGCCAGGCGCAGCGCGAGGATGTCGTTCTTGACCCGCTTGCGCCACAGGTCATCCAGTTCGCCCTCATCGGCCGCCCACGGCAGCTCGCTGCGATCGAAGGTATAGGTCTCGTCACGGTCGAAATCGAATGCGCCCGCTTCGAGCAGAGCGAGTGCACGCTCGACGCGTTGTTCGACCAGTTCGCGGAAGCGACGGAAGATCTCGAACGCCGGGTCCAGCCGGCCGGTGCGCAGACTGTCGTCGAGCCGGGTGCGATAATGCTCGAAAGCGGCGACGTCCTGGGCCGTGAAGAAGTTGCGGTTGGAATCCAGCGATTCGAGATAGCGCTCGAACATCGCTTCGGACATGGCGTCGTCGAGTTCCGGCTTGCGGTAATGAAACTTCTCCATTACCTGGGTGATGATCAACGCGGTCTGACGTTGCTGGTCGTTCGCGCGCAACTCGTCGATCGACACCGTAACGGGTTTGGCCAGCAACGGTGCGGCCAGCAGGGCGGTTAACAGAGCGGCGCTCAGCGTGATCAGCTGTTTCATTTCTCGCATCCTCATCTACGCGGACGGTCTTCGCCCCGTCCGGCGTTGCCTACGTCATCGACAATGCCGTAGAACTGCTTATTCGGCAAGTACTTAGGGTAACCACCCAGTACCTGCGGGGCGCCTTCCGAGCCCGATTGGGTGCTCCGGATCGGCGCAGAAAACCGCGCTCAGGCACAAGTTAGGGACCGATTCGGCGATTTTCCCCGGTCCATCGTTTCGTTCCACCGGCGCTCACCGGCCCTCACGGCCAGCCATCACGCCGGATATCCGGGCACCAACAACGGTTGCCGCAGCCCCAGCACCAGGTCGAGATACTCCGCTGACTGTGGATCGACCAGGCCATGTCTGATCAGGAAATCGATCACAACCAGGTTGCAGTTCAGCTTGAACTCGTCGGTGTCACGCACGATCGCCGCCACCTCTTCGATCGGCAGCAGACAGAATTCCTCGACTTCGCCGTCGGTGTTGCGCGGCACGAAATCGTCTGGCAACTCCAGGTCATAGCAGTAAAGCACATCGCGCCGCAGACCGCGTTTCGCCACCCGGTTGTACGACAGCGCGCCGACTGCGACCGCCGAGCGCGCCAGGTCAGCCGGCACATCGGCCTCTTCCGCGCACTCCTTGACCAGGTTGTCGACCAGGCTGACCGCATGCGGCAGGCCGCCGGCGACCATGTTGTCGAGCGCTCCGGGAAACAGCAGCCGGTCGCGGGCCCGGCGACCGAGCCACATGTGGATGCCGTCTCGCCGACGCACGAAGCCGTTCAGGTGCTGACCGAACGAGCGCACCCCGAAGTAGGCGGCGGCGGCGCGGTCGACCACACAGGCGGCGGCATCCCGACCGCTGGCGGTGACCGCGTACGGCTCGCCCATGTACAGCGGCGTCACTCCTCGTGCAGCCAGGTCTTGCGCGACGCTGTCCAGCGCCTCGCTGCGTGGACCGAAGCCGCGCAATCCGGCGTGCAGTTCAATCCCGCCGGCTTCCCGGGTGAAGACATCGCCATAACGCGAGAGTTCCCCGGCGAACGCCGGCCGCAGCCAGCCGACCACGCTTTCATCGATCCGCCAGGGCAGGAAGACCTCGTCCAGTGGTGAGTTACAGGACTGGATGTGGCGGTAGAAGCCGCGCCCGGTGTCGCCCATCGTCTATTCGGCAAGGCGGGCGCGGCTGACGATCACGCCATAGTTGCGTGCGGTGGCGACATCCATCGGCCCGAGGTCGGTGCGCAACTGGATCTTCTGACCACCACCCAGCGCCCGGTCGAGACGCAGGCTGCCCTGGCGCCGGATGCCGTTGCCGATGCGCGGACCTATGTCCAGCTCGATGTCTTTCACCGCGAGCGCGGTGTCGTTGTTGAGGCTGATAACCAGGTAACCGTCGCGGGTCAGGCCGAGCGACGTCGACAGGTAGCGACCGGGATTGGCCTCCAGGTCAAGCCGGGCGAGTTGCTGGCCCGCGCGCTGCCCGGCTTTCGATTCGGAAACCGCGGCTTTGCGAAAATAGCCGATCGCCTGGTCGCGGGCGCCCTGCTTCGCGCTGACCAGGCCGAGTCCGTAATACGCCTCGGCGGTCGGCAGCAGTTCGGCGCTGCGCGCCAGGTCGCGTGCGGCGCCGCTTTCGTCGCCACTGTCACGACGCACGATGCCGCGCAGCAGCAACGGCCGGAAGTAGTCCGGATTCAGTTCCACCGCACGGTCCAGGTCGCGGCGTGCACCGCTGGTGTCCTTGCGCGCCGCCTTGATCTCGCCGCGCAGGCTGTAGAAGCTGGCTTCCTTGGGCTCGATACGGATCGCCTCCTCGACCTTGCGCAGCGCGGTCGCCAGGTCCTTTTTCTCCAGGGCCTTCTGCGCTTCGTCGTAGGCCTCGTAGGCCGGCTTGTTGCGCTTGAGGCGGGCGATTGCGCGCTGGTAACG
>JAGRHE010000331.1 GCA_020445165.1 Gammaproteobacteria bacterium | reverse complement strand
AAGCATTTCTTTCGCAGTACGCACATGGAACGGCCTGCCCCCAACTGGCTGATCATGAGCATCACACCGGAGGAATCACTGCGCCTGGAGATCTCGGTCAAGGAGCCCGGACTGGAGATGAAGACCCGCCAGATCAGCCTGGATGCGCCGTTTCGCTGTGAGCACCACGCCCAGACCGATGCCTACGAGGACCTCCTGCTGGACGTCATCGAGGGCGACCGCTCGCTGTTCCTGCGCTACGACGAGGTCGAATGGGCATGGCGCATCGTCGACCCGGTGCTGGGTGTCTGGGCCAGCGAACGTGATTACATCCCGACCCACCCGGCGGGCGAATGGGAACCCGAGGAAGTCAGTCGCATCTTCAGCAAGGAACATCATCACTGGCGCCACCTGGTCGACCCGGAATGACAGCGATCAGCTCCCCCTTGAATCGATTTCCGGCAGGCGCGAACCTTCACCCTCCCGGCACTGAGCAGAGAGACAGAACCATGGGCGCAACCTGGCAGACAGAGACCGACGCCGCGGCCGTTGCCGATGCTGCCTGCCGCCTGATCGGTATCGCCGCACGTAACGCGATTGCTGAGCGTGGCGAATTTCGCATCGTGCTGGCGGGCGGCAGTACGCCGCAGGCCACTTACGAACGCCTCGCGGGCAGCGACCAGGGGTGGAAGCGCTGGTCGCTCTACTATGGTGACGAACGCTGCCTGCCGGCCGATGACCCTGAACGCAACAGCGTGATGGTCGAGGCCACGGGACTGGCCGGCCGTGCCGGCCACCACTACCCGATCGAGTCGGAACTCGGAGCCAAGGAAGCAGCCAGTCGCTATCGGCAGTTGATCAAGTCGGCGCAGCCGTTCGACATGGTGGTTCTGGGCATGGGCGAAGACGGTCACACCGCCAGCCTTTTCCCCGGCCACAAATGGCCCGATAAATCCGTGTTCGCGGTCAGCAAGGCGCCCAAACCGCCGGCATCGCGCGTCTCGCTCGGACCGAAGGCGCTGCAGAACTGCCGTTCGATGCTGGTCCTGGTAACCGGCGAGAGCAAGGTCGACGCGGTGAGGAACTGGCGCGCCGGGGCCGATCTCCCGGTCGCACAGGTCTGCGACATCGACCAGGCAGTGGTTCTGATCGAGAGAAAATGCCTCCTGCTTGCCAGCGATCAATCCGAAACGTGCGCGGATTCATTAAGGTCTGGGGGATGACCTCACTTGCAGCAGACATCGGTGGAACCTACAGCCGCCTCGCGTGGATCGACGACACCCGACCGACCACCGAGCAACTGTATGAAAATGCCGGCTTCGATGACCTCGAAGCGGTCCTGGAACACGGTCGCCACGCCGCAGGGCTGGACCAATGTGCACTGCAGCAGATGGTCCTGGCGCTGCCCGGCCCGGTCCAGCGCGACCCGGTTGAACTGACCAACATCCGCTGGCAGGTCCGCCGCGACGCCGTGTGCGAACGCTTTCGTCCCGACCGTCTCACGCTGGTCAACGACTTCCAGGCGGCCGCCCTGGGCGCAATCAATGAACCCTACGATCATCTCCAGGTGCTTAACCCGGTCACGCCGTCCGACGGACCGGTCGTGGTCACCGGCGCCGGTACCGGCCTGGGCATGGCGTGGCTTGCGGACCGTGATCAGAAGACGCTGCCGACGGCGACCGAAGGCGGCCACATGGATTTCGCGCCGAACAGTGCAGACCAGGCAGCCCTGTACCAGTGGCTGGCCAAACGCTATGGCCACGTTTCCTACGAACGCATTCTCAGTGGTGATGGCCTGCTCGATACCTACCGTTGGTTGACCGGTAACGCGGCACGCGCCGACACGCCGGCCGGCATCAACAGGCTGGCGAGCGCGAACGATGCCCAAGCCAGGGCCGCGATACGGCATTTCGTTGCGATATTCGCCGCCTATGCGGGAAACCTCGCGCTGGCCTTCAATCCGACCGGCGGCCTGTACCTGTGTGGTGGACTGACCGCTCACCTGGCACAGCATTTCGATCCGACGACATTCATGGCAGCGTTCGCCGCCAAGGGACGCATGCAGGACGTGGTCCGTTCAGTCCCGGTGTACCTGGTGACCCGTCCCAATACCGGGCTGAGCGGCGCACTGCGCATCGCCAGGCACGCAGTGGCATCACCATGGGCATGAGCCAGCTGGACAACACCGTATTCATCCAACGCCCGCCAATGAGCGGACAAGACGCCGTGCTAGGAATCCTCACAAGGTAGTTCAATGACGACCAGCAAAGAGCAGCATCATCTCTACAAGTACTACGTAGAACCACAGGCAGTCAGCGACATGACCCGGCGCACCCTGGTCCTGGTACTGGCCGGTGGCGAAGGTTCGCGCCTGAAGAATCTTACCAAGTGGCGCGCCAAGCCCGCGGTACCGTTCGGTGGCAAGTACCGCATTATCGATTTCGCGCTGTCCAACTGCATCAACTCGGGACTGCGTCGGATCGGGGTGCTCACGCAGTACAAGTCACACTCCCTGATCCGCCACCTGCAACGCGCATGGGGCTTCATGCGGCCCGAGATCGGTGAATTCGTCGAGATCATACCGGCCCAGCAACGGCTGCGCCCGGAGTGGTACCAGGGGACCGCTGACGCGATCTACCAGAACCTCGACATCATCTACCGGCATGAGCCCGACTACGTCCTGGTGCTG
>JAGRHE010000330.1 GCA_020445165.1 Gammaproteobacteria bacterium | reverse complement strand
ATGGGCGTGATGATGCTGGCAGCGAGTCGCGGCACGGTGCTGCAATTGCAGGTATCCGGCGACGATGAAGAACAGGCGATGCACGCACTGGTCGCGCTGATCGACGACAAGTTCGGCGAAGGCGAATGACAGTCGCCTGCATAGGCACCGGCATCGGGGGCGCGACGGCCATTGCGACCGGCGAGGCCTACCTGGTGTGCCGCGGGCCGGTCTGCGTCACACCCAGCTGGATCGACAGCCACGAAATCGAGGCCGAGGTCGCCCGCTTCGAGCACGCCCTGCAGGCCGCCGGCGAGCAACTGCGCAGCGTACGCCAGCAGATCCCCGGTGATGCGCCGTCGGACATCGCGGAGTTCATCGACACCCACCTGCTGATGCTCGAGGACAAGGCGCTGTCGAGTCAGCCGATCCGTTTGATCCGCGACGAGGGTCTGAGCGCCGAATGGGCCCTGCAGCAGCATCGTGACGACCTGGTACGGGTGTTCGAGCAGATGGAGGATACCTACCTGCGCACCCGCTGTGACGATCTCGACCATGTCGTGAACCGGATCGTCAACATCCTGCTCGAACAGCACGAACCGCAGTTTGGCAGCCTGCGCGGCCACGTGGTGCTGGCCGAGGACCTGACCCCTGCCGACGTGATCCTGATGAAGAACCAGGAAGTTGCCGGCTTCGTCACCGAGTACGGCGGACCCATGTCGCACACGGCGATCCTGGCGCGTAGCCTCGGCATTCCGGCCGTGGTCGGCGTGCGCGGCGCGACCACCTGCCTGCAGCACGGTGAGCCGTTGATACTCGATGCCGACGCCGGGGTCGTGCTGGCCGATTGCGACAACGCCACGCTGGCCTATTTCGCGGCCCTGCGCGATGCGGCGATCTCGCGCACCGTCGCCATGCGTCGGCGGCGCTTCGAACCGGCGACCACACGCGACGGTCAGCATATCGCTGTGCATGCCAACATCGAACTGGCGGAAGACGTCGCCGTCGCCCGCGCCAACGGCGCTGACGGCATCGGTCTGTACCGCACCGAGTTCCTGTACATGAACCGTGCAACGCCTCCCGGCGAAGACGAACACTTCGCCGCTTACCTCGCCGTCGTCGAGGGCATGCAGGGTCGTCCCGTAACCATCCGCACCCTCGATCTCGGTGCCGACAAGCAACCGGGCGGCGGCATGCACAGCCTGGCCTCCGCCAATCCTGCGCTGGGCCTGCGCGCAATCCGGCTGTGCCTGAAGGAACCCGAACTCTTCTACCCGCAGATCCGTGCCATTCTGCGCGCGTCGGCCTTCGGCCCGGTGCGCCTGATGCTGCCGATGTTGACCAACATCTGGGAAGTCGACCAGGCACGCCGCATCATCGACCTGGTCAAGCGACAGCTCGAAGACGACGACATCGCCTTCGACCCGGATCTGCCAGTCGGCGGCATGATCGAGGTACCGGCCGCGGCACTCACCGCACGCAGCTTCGCCGAGCGCCTCGATTTCCTGTCGATCGGGACCAACGACCTGATCCAGTACACCCTGGCCATCGACCGCGTCGATGACGAGCTGACCTACCTGTACGACCCGGTGCACCCAGCGGTCGTGCGCCTGATCGGCGAGGTGCTGCAGGCATGCAGGGAGGTCGGCACACAGGTCAGCATGTGCGGCGAGACCGCCGGCGACCCGCGCTTCCTGCCATTGCTGATCGGAATGGGGCTGCGCGACTTCAGCATGCAGCCGGCGGCCATACTCGACATCCGCGAGCAGGTCCGTGAGCTGGATGCAGACCTGCTCGGCAAGCTCGTCGGGCAGGGACTCAGCGGCGCGCAACAAGATGACATTGCCGCCCTCATCGAGAGCCTGAAGCCGGCCGGCTGAGATCGCGGCTGCACAAACCCGTGCCGGTCACGGCGCGCATCCACGGCCGCTTTGCATCAGTCGCATGCGAGGCTGCTACACTCTGCCAATTCCAAGGGACAGCAATCGGCGCAGATGATCAGCGCGCTGCCTTTGTCTGCCTGTCGCTCTGCTTGAGGCAACGACGACATGCATCGCCCGGCCAGCACCCGGGTGCGGACCAGTTGACGCGAAAGGATCCAGACCACCTGCGGGTGCAACAGCAGCATGACCAGCCAGGCCGAACACAGCGAAGACAGCCGCCTGCATCGGCTGCAGGAAATCCTCGCCTCGGGCGCGGTTCGCGAGGCCACCCGCCTGCTGCGCAGCCTGGCGCCGGCCGAGATCGCGCACCTGCTCGAATCACTGCCACCGGCCGAGCGTGAACTGGTCTGGAACCTGGTCGACGAGGAACACGATGGCCAGATCCTGCTGCTGGTCACCGATGAGGTTCGTGCCCAGCTGATCCGGCACATGGATCCCGAGGAATTGCTGGCGGCGACCGAGAATCTCGACCTCGACGATCTGGCCGACCTGGTGCAGCAGATGCCGGCCGCGATCACCGCCGAGGTCATGAATGCGCTCGACGACCAGCGCCGTCATCGGCTGCAGACCGTGCTGTCCTACCCGGAAGATACCGCCGGCGGCCTGATGAACACCGACACCGTGACCGTGCGTCCCGAGGTCACGCTGGACGTGGTGCTGCGCTACCTGCGCCGACTCGGCGACGCCGTACCCAGTTCGACCGACAAGCTGTTCGTGGTCAACCGCGACGACGGCTACCTTGGCATCCTGCG
>JAGRHE010000032.1 GCA_020445165.1 Gammaproteobacteria bacterium | reverse complement strand
AAGGTCAGGCCGATCTGCTCGTGGACCTGGACCTGGTTGACCCTTGCCAAGCGGTACTCGACCGGATCCTCGACCGTGATGATCTTGTGCTGCGGCGTGTTGAGTTCATTCAGCGCGGCATACAGTGTCGTGGTCTTGCCGCTGCCGGTCGGCCCCGTCACCAACAACATGCCGTGCGGACGCCGGATCACAGAACGCAGACGCTTGCGCAGATCGTCCGGCAGGCCGAGTTCCTCGAAGTCGAGGATACCTGCTGTCTGGTCGAGCAGGCGCATGACCACGGCCTCGCCGTGTGCGACCGGCATGGTCGACAGGCGCACGTCGACCTGGTGATTGCGCACTTTGATCTGGAACCGGCCGTCCTGCGGCAGGCGCTTCTCCGAGATATCGAGATTGGCCAGCAGCTTGAGCCGCTGCACCAGGGCCGAGGCGATGCGCGCCTCGTTCATCACCCGTTCATGCAACACGCCATCGACCCGCTGACGAATACGCAGTACGCGCTCCTCGGGTTCGATATGGATGTCGGACGCCTTGTTGTGCACGGCCTCTTCGAACAGCTTCTGCAACAGGCGCACGACCGGCGCGTCTTCGGCGGCGATCGAGGTCAACATCTGCTGCAGGTCGACGTCGCCGGCCGACAGCTCCTGGTGCAGTTCGCCGGCCAGATCCTGCAGTTCCTCGCGGTCCTGGTAGCAGCGCCCGAGGGTGCGCAGCAGATCGCTTTCGCGCACGACGGCCTGGCGGATGCGCTTTTTCAGCAGCCGGCTGGCTTCGTCGTATGCGAACAGGTCGGTGGGATCGGCCATTGCGAGCAACACGTCGTGCTCGCGGTTCTCCAGCACCAGCATGCGGTAGCGGCGCGCGACAGTCTCCGGCAGCAGCCTGGCGACCTGCGTATCGACCTTGGTCTTGGTCAGATCGAGCAGCGGGATCTGCAACTGCTGCGACAGGAAGGCCAGCATCCGATTCTCATCGATGAACCCGCTCTCGATGAGCGTGTTACCGAGTTTCTGGCCGGTCTTCTTCTGCTCGGCCAAGGCACTCATCAACTGTGCTTCGGTGATGACCCCGTTGCTGACCAGCAGGTCGCCGATCCGGATCTTGCGTTGTGGTGCATGCGTTGCCGGTGGCTGTGAATTCGTTCCCAGGTCGCCCATCCGCTCACTCCATCGCCGTAAGGCGCTGGCGCGCATATCCGACCGTGGCCTCCGGCAGACCCCCGATCTCCAGCGCCCGCTGATAGGCCGACGCCGCACCGGCCCTACCCTCGGCATCGAGACTGAGTGCCAGCCCCATCCAGGCATTGGCCAGGCTCGGTTCGATCGCCACCAGCTGGCGGAAACTCTCGCTCGCAGCGGCATACTGCCCATGCTGCTGTTGCAGTGCACCGAGCATCTGCAGACACTGGCTGCGAATCGCGCGAATCCCGGCGCCTCTGCGCAAGGTGGCGATTGCCGCCTCAGTGTCGCCCTTGGCCGCCTGCAGCTGGGCCATTATCAGGATGAAATTGCCATGTGCCGGGTGATAGGCCAGGCCCGTCTCCAGCTGGCGCATGGCCTCCTCGCTACGATCGCCACGCAACAACAGGCCGACCAGCAACTCGCGTGCATCGAGTTCGGCCGGCCGGCCGCTCAGTCGCCGGCGCAGCAGCTTCTCGGCGCTTGCCAACTCGCCAGACGCAATTGCATCGCGCGCAACGGTCATCGAATCGGGTGCCCGCGGACGTACCACGGCCTCGCCGCCCGAGCGCCTGCGAGTCGAGCGGACCGGTTCGACCGGCAACTCGACATTACGCAACGGCAGGAAATCGGTGGCGACTGCAGCTGCCTCGGCCGGATCCACCGCGCCGTTCGACCGGCTGCTCGCCACAGGCGGCTGTTCAGCGGCCGGGTCCACACTCGCGACAACATCCCGGGGCTCGTCCGGCAAGGCGGATTCCAACTGTTCGGGCATCGCCGTATTCGAATCGGAAAGTGTCTCTTGAGGCGCCTGATCCGGTGCGCCAACCGACTCCCGGGTCTCCACAGGGGACCCAGGCGTCTCTGTGACACCGGTTATCGTGGCGGGAACCGCATCCGTGTCGGTGTCCGAAGCCAGAGGCGTTGTCGGAACTGGATCGATGACAACTGCCGGGCCAGTGACCTGCTGGCTTGTCTCCCAGGCGATTTGAAAAACCCAGGCTGCCACGACCAGCGCCAGAGCGACGAGCATACCAATCAGTCCCGGGCGCAGGCGTTCCTGCCAATGCGTATCACGCCAATCGGCGCCGGTATGGGGCGCCGCAGACGCGGTGGCCAGGCGTATCGACGTCTGCACCGGTGCACGCTGGCGTGTTTCGAGATCCTGCAGAACCTGGTTCAACAAGCTCATGCGTTCACCCCATCCCCTGCAGCAGCAAGGTACCGAACGCGGCCGCGCCGGCAGACAGTGCACCGGCAACGACGACGGCTGCCCGGCGCCTGCCGGAGCGCGGGCGACCGGCATTCACGGCTTCCGTATCCCGGCTGGCGAGGCGTACGTGGCGCCGCGTAACGATCATGCGTCCTTCACCGTAGGCGGCGAGCAGACACTTGTGCGCGATGATGTTGATCAGGCGCGGTATACCCTCGCTGGCTTGCGCGATGTCCCTGGCGACTTCCCATGAAAACATGCACGGTCCGCGATAACCCGCAATACCCATGCGATGCGCGAGATAACCACCAACCGCTTCGCTGTTCATCGGCATCAGCGTCTGGCTGAAGGTGACCCGCTGGCGCAACTGGCGCACCGACGGTTCGGCCAGGTGCACGTCGAGTTCAGGCTGTCCGAGCAATACCACCTGCAGAAGTTTGCTCTTCTCCGTTTCGAGATTGGTCAGCAGACGGACCGCCTCGAGGCATTCATGCGGCAGCGCCTGGGCCTCGTCGATGACCAGTACCACGCGATTCTCACGCTTGCGCTCCTCCAGCAGACGATTGCTGATCAGCTGCATGACTTCATGCTGGGCAAGGTCACGGTCGTAGTGGATGCCGAGTTCGTCGGCAAGGCTGTAATGCAAGGCCGTCGGGGAAAGTGCGGGGTTTGCGATGTAGGCGGTGACGAACGAAGGAATCGCTTCAAGTTCGCGCAACAGCTTGCGACACAACAGCGTCTTGCCCGTGCCGACTTCCCCGGTCACCTTGATGAAACCCTCACCCATCTGCAATGCCACCAGCAGGGTATTCAATGCCTCCTGGTGCGATGGGTTGCTGTAAAAGAAGGCCGTGTCGGGTGTCAGGCTGAACGGGGCCTCATCGAGGCTGAAGAACGGCAGGTACATCAGCGTGCCTCTCCCTCGCTACCGAACACCTCCACCTTGCCGCCATAGTGGAACCCGCGGTCCAGCCGATCGATGGCATTCGCCGAACCGGCAAGTGCTTCACCCCATGCTGCCGGGCCGTCGACGACGAGCGGTTTCAGCAGGATCACGAGCTCGCTCTTGCGTGCGCGCTGGCGCGTGTGACGGAAGGCGGAACCGAAGAACGGCACGTCGCCCAGCGCAGGTGGCGCAGCCAGGTCCTCGGCGCTCGACTCCTGCATCAGGCCGCCGATCACGATGATCTGGCCGCTGACCGCGTAAACGATACTGTCGGACTCGCGCACCCGCGACTGGGCGAGCGGCAGGGTCTGCGAACGATCATCGATGGTGAATGTCTTGGTCTGGTCGATCACGTCACTGACCGATGGATGGATATGCAGCGTGACGCCACCACGGTTGTCGATCTGTGGCGTGACATCGAGCGCGATCCCCGAAAAGAACGGCGTCAGTGTGACCTCGGGCGTGGTGCTGGTAGCCGTACCGGTCACCGTCGTCGTCGACACATCGGTGACGAAGAATTCGTCCTGGCCGACCTTGATCACGGCTTTCTGGTTGTTGACGGTCGCCACGCGCGGGCTCGACAGGACCTGCACGTTGCCCTGCGTCTCCAGCAGCTCGATGAACGCGGTGAAGCTGCCGGCATTGACCGCCACCGAGAACACACCACCGAAGGCCTGTGCGGCGAGCGCATTGACCGCCGAGTAGGCAGCAGGATCCAGGTTTCCTGAATTACCCGCGATGCCGGATACGCCATCGTCGGATCCGAGCACGGTACCACCACCGGTCTGGCCCACCGTGACGGTCTTGCCATCACCAACCCGTCCCAGCTTGGCCCAGTTGATGCCTGACTGGAAGCCGTCACTGAGTTCGACCTCGATGATCTTGGCCTCGAGTATCACCTGGCGTTGCAGAGTGGCCTGGGTGGTGCGCAGGAAGCTCTCGACCTCGCGCAATTCGTTGGGCATGGCACGGACGACGACGACGCCGGACTGCGGCGAAACGACGATCGAACGCCCACCTTCGCTACCGACGAGTGCCGTGAGAGCCTCCTTCAGCTCGGTCCAGAAATCGGCATCGCTTTCGGTAATGACCTTGGACGAAGGCACCGTCTCCGCGGATGAACTGTTGCTGCTGACGAGGCTCGACGAATCCGAGTTCGAGGTCTGCGTGACCTGGCCGGAACTCACCCGCATCTCGGAGTTGCCGGTGCGCTTCACGTTCAGGTAATTGACCTGGTAGATGCGCGAGCGCAGGCGAACCGGGAGCACCGAGAAGCCGCTCGCCGTGCGGTCGTATTCGTAGCCGTAGACGTCACGCATGACCGCCATCACTTCCGGTATCGTGACATTCTTCAGCACCAGCGATACCTCGCCGTCCACCTGCGGGTGTACGACCATGTTGAACGCAGTGCCTTCCACCAGGCTCATGAAGAAATCACGTGCCGGCAGGCCATTCACGTTGACATCGAATCGATGGTCATCGGCCTTGCTGCGCATCCCGCCGAGCTGGATGTTCATGGTCGGCATCAACGCCGCCGTCACCTCGGGCGGCGGCGCCACGCGACGCGTGGCAGCATCTTCCCGAGCCTCCTGGTAAACCTGCTTGATCGAGTCGATCGCCGTCCCTTGTTGCGGTGCCCTCGTCTGGCATGCCGCAAGCAGGAGTGCGAGCACGATGACTGAATACCGTTTCATCGATTTTCCTCAGCGCGTGCAGCGGGCATCTTCACCGCCGGAATGCCATACACGAGTTCGAATTGTTCTCCATCCGCCTCCATCACCACGAGACCGGTACGGATATCCAGAATCTGCGCTCCGGCCACACGGTCTCCGACGCCAAGGCGCTGACCGCTGATCATCGCGCTGTGCTCCCCATCGGCGCTGAATGTTCCCTGCAGCTGAAGTGCCGCCGGGCGCGTCGGCAAAGGCTGCTGCGAATCTGTCGCTGCCGCCTGCCAACCCGCCGGGCGGGTGGGGTCGAGCAGTTCGGCGGCCGTCGCCAGCCCGTATGAACTGCACACTGCCAGGACACAGAGAAAACGTTGCAGCGTGTAATCCGAGGCACAGTGGCTCTGGGTGATACAGAACTTTCCAGTTGGCCAACTAGACACCGATCCAGTCCTCCGAAAGGCTCAGGGTGTGCAGGCGCATGCGGACGATGCTCTGCGGATAGTCGATTACCTCGTAATCGACGCCGTCCCAGACAAAGCGCCAAGGCAGGGACTCAAGCGCCTGCAGGTAGCGCAGCGTCGCCAGGTAGCCACCGGAAAAGGCAATCTCGAAGGCATGCCGGTACAAAACAGGGGACTGGGAAGCCGGTGATTCATCACCAGCCTGCGCAGTGTTGGTCGACAGCGGCTGTGCATCGAGCGTCTGCAGCCTCACCATGGTCAGGCTGCGCTCCTGCATCAGAAGCTGCTCGAGGAAGCGGGCCATGTCACGTGGTGAGATCATGTCCGCAGTGGCATCGGCGAGTCGTGCCTGGCGTTGCTTCACCCGCTCCCGGGTGGCCTCGATTTCGCTGCGCAGCACTGCATTGGGATCATGCTGAGCGCGAGTGGCAAGCAGCCGCAGTTCGGTATTCAGATCACCGACGGCACGATTGTCGCGCGCGATCTCCCGGTTGATCTGCTCGATTCGTTGATACTGACGGTCGAAAACCACGAGGTCGGCGAGCTGGTAGGCGACGGCGAAGACCGCAACCAGGACCATGACCCGTTCACGTGCACTGAGTTGCGAGAATCGCTGCAAGAGTTCCTGCCACTTAGCTTGCATCATCGGCCCCGCTCACCTGCGCGCTGCGCAGCTCGAAACCGACCAGACCGCCCTGCTCCTGCGGCTGGCGTTGGAAACTCACCTTGCGGAAGCTGCGCCCGTTGAAGGCCGGCTCGGTGGTCAGCGTCTGCAACAGGCGCGGCACCAGGGCAGGATCGGTCGCCACGCCCTTGAGCATCACCTCGCGGCCACCCGCGGAAAGCACGACACCGTCGAACCACAAGCCATCGACGGTATTCCTGGCCAGGCCGGCAAAGAAATCGGCAAACCCGCTACCGGTGGGACGGACCTCGTTCAATGCGACGAGATTCGTGTCGATCGCAACGACCTGGCGTTGCAGGCGGTCGAGCTCGGCCTCCAGGAAAGGATCGGGGTCATGCGCGACCAGCGAATCGCGGACCCGCGCGACATCAGCCTGTTGTTTGCGCAGCTGCTCCGCCACCGTCGCCCGCTGATCCGCGAGATTCGAGAGATACAGCTCACCTGCCAGGGTCAACAGCAACACGGCCGCCAATGACGCGATCGCAACAGTGAGCAGCAAACGCGCGTTGCGGTCCGCTTTCGCGGTAACCATGTCAGGCCGATAGAGGTTTATCTGCTGGACTAGGCCGCCCATCGCATCCCCCGCATCGCCGCACCGACTGCCGTCACACCTCGACCCAAAGTGGCCAATTCGATACCTGGGGCAAGCGCGACTTCGGAAAAACTGAAACGTTCGGCTGGCACGGTCAAAAAGGAACGCGCGATATCGGCAAACGCCTGGTATAGCGTGTCGTCACAAACGATCACGGAAAGCCGGTCCACCGGCCCGAGCGCAAACTGACTCTCGAAGTAATCCATCGAGCGCTGCACTTCCAGCGCCAGGTTCTCCATCTGCGCCCCGAGCAGCGCCATGTCGGCATCGCGGTCGTAATCCTGCATGACCCGGCGACTCAGATAGATGTTTTCCCCATCGGCGATCTCGATCACTGTCTGGCCCGGCTGCAGGTGCAGATAGGCGCGCGGTCGCTGCGGGCGATCGAGATTCATCGACAGGTTGCGTATCGCCATCTCGACCACGTCGACCGCCTCGATCTCGAGTCCGGCAGCGATCACTGCCTGCACCAGCTGCTTGACCGCTTCGTGTCTCGCGACCACGACGTACATCAGCGCCGGCGCCCCCGGGCGATGGCTTTCCGGCAGGCGGAAGATGTCGATTTCGGCCTGTTCGACCGGGAAGTCGATCAGGTCCTTGACCCGCCAGCGCATCGCGTCGCGCAGCTCTTCAGCTTCGAGATCCGGTGCCTCCAGTTGCACCAGGGAATACGCAGCATGCGGCAGGGTAACGACGGTTGGCAGGCCAGCGAGGGAATGCTTGCGGACTTCGCGGGTGAGCGCTTCGGTCAGGGTCGCCACCCCCTCCAGCGAGCACCAGTTCACGGCCACTATCCGTGGCGCAGCGCTTTCGGCAGCGTCGATAACGGCCAGCGCGAAGCCATCGGCGTAGACGTCGAGTCCAACCCGACGGCTTCCCCTGGCGCCTCGTTTCAGCCAATTGAACAAGTCCGCTCTCCCCGCAAGACACCTTCAATGATGCTCATGCGGACGGTAGCGGCGGCTTGACGCGCGTCTTAAGGAAAAAATTTCACCCGCGCGGCGCCAGCGGGCGTGAGTACGGCCCCCTATCCGAGCGGATAGGCGGTCTCCTGCTCCAGCCCGAGCAACTGGCTGCCGAGCCGAAGCGCCTGGTCGCTGAACTCGCCCAACCGGGCCCAGCGCGAATCGGTCTCCAGGGTCTCATCCATGGAGGCATTGATCACCCGCAGGGACACGCCCCCGGCGACACGCTCGGAGACCACGTACAGCCGCGGCCGGGACTCGCCTTCTAGGACGAACGCGGCAACGAAAATGTAGTCGTGCTCATCGCCGCTCTGCACATCACCCAGGATGCTGACCTGGTAGTCGCCATAGTGGTAACGGCGCTGCGGGATGGCCGTCTGGAGCTTGGGAAAGGCAGTCATGGTCGTACGCGGCCAGGCGAGGCTTACTTTTCGACCGGGTCGGATTCGTTGAACCGGCTGCTGCCGACTCGCAGCACCAGGACGGCAACACACAGGATCAGGATCGCCGCGGTCAGCGTGATCATGTGCTCGTCCGACATCTCCTTGATGTCTATCGCCAAGACCCGGGTCAGCGCGGTCACGGCGATGTAGATCAGGTAGCGCACCGGCAAACGCTTGGTCTGAAAGTAGATCCCGACCATGGCGCCCAGCTCGAGGTAGATGAACAGCAGCAGTACGTCTTTTATCTTGGGGCCGCCGTGGGCGATGATCTCGAACACCTCGACCCAGGAGGCCCATACGATCGCCGCGCCGATGATAAAGAGTCCGAACAGGTGAAAGATCTCGAACATCTTGTTGCCGAGATCGGTTAGTTTTTTGTCGAGCAGCGAATTGGACATGGCCGATGTGCCGAAAGGAGGAGAAAAGTGGGCGATAGACTAACCAAGCGTGACGGCTGGCGCAAAGGAGCCGTGCTGGTCGGCGTACTGGGACTGTCCAGCCCCTGGACGGCCACCGCCCAGGACCCGCAGCAGGATCTGCGCGACTGCGTCGCCGCTGCCCGCGATGCCCGAGGGGTCGCAGCCTGTGAAAAGGGGCAGCAGGCCGTCCTGCGTGACCGGATCGAGCGCTGGACATCGGCCCTGAGCACCGAACTGGACGCACGTCAGAACGCCTTGCTACAACGCAACAGCCGTTCGTGGCAGGCATTCTTCGACAGTGAACTTGCCCTGCTGGAAGTCTCCCTGCAGCGGCGCAACGACGGCATGGGCGCGGCCCTGAAGCCCGGGGCCGTGACCCGGCTGCTCGAGGAACGCGAGCGACAGCTGCGCGAACACCTGCAGAACATCAAGCATGGCCAGGCGGCGCCTGCCCGCTGATCCCGCCATGACCCGGTACGCCACGCGGTAAAAACGCTGACCGGCAGGCATCACGGGTCGGGTAACATAGGCGCCTGTTGAACCAGACAAGACGAACTTGGCCATGCCCTATTTTGTTTACTACGTGACGGAATCCACCGGCAACAAAAGGAAATCGCTGGAACATGTCGAGACATTCGACACCTTCAAGGCGGCGCGCAAAGTGGCGCGGGAACGGCGGGCGGACCTGAAATCCAGTGGCGAGGCGGCGGGCGGGCGCGACTGCCGCCTGATCTTTGCGAAGAACCAGGTCGAGGCGGAAAAACTGCTCAGTGCGCCACGCGAGGAGCGTGTGGTCGGCGAAGACTGAAGCCGAAGCGGGAGCCGCTTACAGGCTGGCCCACCACATCCGGACACGCAGCCCGATCTCGGTGCTGTAACCCATACCCGAGTATAGGATCTGGCCGTCACGGCCGACGATGAATGTCGCCGGCACACCTGCCAGACCCCAGCGACTGGCGATCTCGCCACTTTCGTCCATCAGCACGGGCATGCTCAGTTCGTGCTCACGAAGGTAAGCGGAGACCTCGTTCGCAGCTCCCGACGTCGTCGCCACGGTGATCACGGGGAAGTCGTCGGCTATCGCGTCGATATTCCCCTGTTCGAGCCGGCATACCGGGCACCAGCTGGCCCAGAAATGCACCAACATCGGGCCAGCGCGATAGTCCAACTGGTAGGGCTGACCGTCGACCAGCAGACCGGCAAGAACCGGTGCCTGGCCCGCCACCATGCCGCGTGACTGCCACCACTGCACTGCACTGACCACGACCAGAACCAGGACCAGGTCGCGACCCCAGTGCCACCAGCGACGCGGTCTGCCGCGTACCTTTTCGCTGGAATCGATCGCCGGTTTGACTTGGGATTGGGCCATGATGGTTCAGTGCACCGATTTCAGGTGTTCGATTGCGATTCAGGCTGCCGTCCGACAGCTCGCAGCTTGGACCCGGACGCCAGACAAAACGTTCATCACGCAAACCACCGTTCAGTTCAACGCCACGGCGTCGTCAGCACTCATGGTCTGGTAGAAACGGATCACCTTGCGCACGTAGTCGCGCGTCTCGTTGTACGGCGGAATCGTGTTGCCGTAACGGATCACGGCATTCTCGCCCGCGTTGTAGGCGGCGAGTGCCAATTGCAGATCGTTGTCGAACATCTGCAGCAGGTCGCGCAGGTAACGGGTGCCACCACTGAGATTCTGTTCTGCATCGTGGCGGTCACTGACGCCGTAGCGCTCTGCGGTCGCCGGCATCAGCTGCATCAGGCCGACCGCGCCTTTTGGCGACACGGCGTCGGTGCGGTAGCTTGACTCAGCCCTGATCACGGCGTGCACCAGCGCGGGACGCAGCTGGCTGGCAACGGCCGCTTCGCGAATCAGCGGTTCGAGCTCACGCTGCCGCTTGTGCATCGCGGCGAGAGAACCACTACCTGAACTCGAACTGGAACTACGCCCGGTTTGCATGCGGTAACGTTTGAGTAGCTTCAGGCCACGCATCGGCTTGTCGGTCAACAGGATCTGACCGCCTGCATCGCGATACTTGTAGACATCGGCCAGAACCGGCGTCGACAGGGGCGCAGCGGCAACCAGGAATCCGACCAGATATGCGGTGACTCTACCCATGCGCAACATTCTAACATCGCGCCCGTGGGCGCCCGATAATCCCGCTTAGCGACCGCTGCCGCTCATTCCTTGAGCCAGACCAGCGTCTTGTTGTCGGCCGGCATCGCGATGTCCTCGTCGAGCTGCATCCCGGCGCTATCTGCCAGTTCCCGCAGCCAGCTCACATCACGCACCCCCATGGCCGGATCGCGCTGCCTCAGATGGGCATCGAAGTCGACATTGCTCTGCGCGGTATGTCTTCCCTTCTGGCTGAAGGGTCCGTACAGGAAGAAGCGCCCTCCGCCGGCGAGCAGCCGCCCGACCCCACGGAACATGGCCTCGACCGCAGGCGGCGGCATGATATGCGCCGTGTTGGCGCTGAACACGGCATCATACGGACCTTGCGGCCAGGCATCGGTCAGTACGTTGAGCGCGAGAGGGGCCACGATGTCACCACCCTCGGCCGAGGCCAGCCAGGCCCGGATCCCGGCATGGTTTTCGACCCGGTCGCTGGTCTGCCAGCGCAGCCAGGGCAGTTGCGGCGCAAAGTAGACCGCGTGCTGCCCCGTCCCACTGCCGATTTCGAGCAGATCGCGATACGGTCGCAGGCGCGGCGCCAGCACGGCCAGTATCGGATCACGATTCTGTACGCAGGATTCCGCGAACGGCCGGTCGGCAGGCATCACGGGCAGGTCCCGCCTACCCTTGGCGCGTGGTCGCGCAAGGCCGATTTTAGGCACCGCAGCATTTTTTGTATTTCCTGCCGCTGCCACAGGGACAGGGATCGTTGCGCCCGGGCTTGGGCCCGGCCAGGCGTTCGGTACGCGGCTTCGGCGTTTCACCATCGACGTAGTACCAGCGGCCGCGCACGGCCTGGAAGCGGCTGCGCTCACGGTGAACGGTCTTGCGTCCGCCTTCCTCGAAAGTCGCGACGAATTCGACCATGCCCTCATTATCCTCGGCCGTTCCACCCTCGGTCGCGACGATCTCCAGCCCGAGCCAGGAGGACTGCTCGGCCCACCGCCGAGTCGCATCGCGGTCCCAGTCATCGCGATGATCCGGGTGCAGGGTGTCGCCCAGGTAATCGACGGCACCGACGACATAGGCGCTGTATCGCGAGCGCATCAGCGCTTCCGCGGTCGGCGGCGTCTTCACACCCTCGATATGGGGCTGGCAACAGTGTGCATACTCCAGGCCGGAGCCACACGGACAAACAGACATGAGCGACCTCGGGGATCAGGTTCTACGAGGCCCCGGATTTTACCCGGGGGACCGGAAAAAATCCCCGTCAGCCGCCTGTCGCGGAGAAAAGCGGTATCAGATCAACCAGAAGAGGAGGCCGGAGATCAGCAGCAGCGTGCCTGCCTCGGTGGCGATCGCGGTCAACGAAACGCTGGCCGGTGGTGACTTGAGCTCGTATTTTGCGGATTCGTACAACATGGTCGGCACCCTTCTGCTACCATTACTACACTTTGTATATACATCTTATATACCAGAAATCTCTAAGTGTCCAATGTCCAAAGAAAAAGTCATTAACTTCCGCATCGACGCCCAGCTGAAGAAACAGGCCAAGAAAATCGCCGAGGCGGACGGGCGCAGCCTGTCCAACTGGCTCACCCGGCTGATCGAGAAGGAAGTGGCACAGGCCAGCAAGCGCTGACCCCGACAAGACCGGTTTGCTACAAGCCGAGTTCCTGCCAGCGCTTGCGGATACGCTTGGGCGAAACCGGTTGCGGCGTTTTCAGCGCCTGGGCGAACAATGAAACCCGCAATTCCTCCAGCATCCAGCGGATCTCGTCCAGGCGGGCGTCGTCGATCCCACGCTGCCGCGCCTCGCGCTCGCGCGCCAGCCACTGCTCGTGCAACGGCGCCATTTCCTGCATGCGCTGCTGGTCACGCGCTGCGGCGGCATGCAGTTTTTCCAGGCGTACGGCCATCGCCTTGAGATAGCGAGGGTATTCCTGCAATCGGCTGAACGGCTCCCGATGCAGAAATCCACGGGACACCAGGCGATCCAGCTGTGAGCGCATATCAGTGACCGCTTCCTGCCAGTTGCGCTGCGTGGTGGCGGCAAGTGTGCGGCGCACTTCGTGCGACAGTCCGAGGATTTCGGACACCAGCTCGGAAATCTCGAGCAGGCTCGGGCCGAGTCGCACCCGTCCCTGCTCGCGACACTGCTCGAAAGCTGCACGGTCGCGGATCGACCAGGCGTCGTCGAGGAAGGCCCGGTCGAAAGCCAGCGTGAGCAGGTCTTCGAGAATGTCATCGGCGGTGCCGCCATCCGCGTCCGGTGAAACCGCAGCCTTGGCATATTGCAGGCGCATGTCCGACAGCCCGCGGATGTTCTTCTTCAAGCCACGGATCGTCTTCCCCTCGCGCAGCATCAGGAGCCGTCGAACCCCGGCCCGGTGCAGCTTCTGCGCCGCCGGGAGATTGTCGATCGCGCGCTGCTCGACATGGTCCTGGCAATCGACCAGCGCGGGGTAGCCACGTACCGTCAGTCGGCCTGCCTGCCGGGTGACCTGCGTCGGCAGTGGCCCGATGTCCCAATCGGTCAGGTGCGCCCGTTCATCCACTTTCTGCGCGGTGTCGCCGCCCGGCACCGCGGTTCGCTGCCGACCGGCAAATACCTGCTGCAATTCGACCAGGTCGCGCGATGTCTGCAACTCGCGTTTAAGGTCTTCATCGAGCACCCGAATACGCAGCTGCAGGTGCGGCGGCAACTGTTCAGGCTGCCATGCATCCTCAGGCACGTGAGTGCCGGTCAACTGCTTGATAATGGCACCGAGGGACTGCACCAGTGGCACGTCCGTCGTTGGCAACATGTCGAGGCAGCGTTCGGCGAATGCCGGAACCGGCACCAGTTGGCGGCGCAGCGACTTGGGCAGACTCTTGAGCAGCAAGGTGATCTTCTCCAGCAACAGGCCCGGTACCAGCCGATCGACCCTGCCCGGGCTCAGCTGTCCGATCACGTTGACCGGCAGGGTCAGGGTCACACCATCGTCATCCGCCCCGGGTTCGAAGTGGTATCGCAGCGGCAGGCGCGTGCCGTTGAGCTCGAGGTGATCCGGAAAGCGGGCGACCCAGTCGTCACCGGGCAGATCACGCACCAGGTCTTCCCGGCGCATGTGCAGCAGCTTGCGCCGGTCGACGGGCAGCTTGCGCAGCCAACCTTCGAGCGCCGCGACGCTGAAGACATCCTCGGGAATGCGGCTGGCATAGAAACCAAAGATCACTTCTTCGTCCACCAGCACTTCGCGACCCCGTGCCTTGGCCTCGATGTCGCGCAGCCCTGCTATCAGCTCACGATTGTGGCGCCAGAACGGTGCCCGGGTGTTCATGTCGCCTTCGACCAGGCCGTGACGAATGAACAGGCTGCGCGATGTCTCCGGGTCGATGCGGCCGTAAGCGACCTTGCGCCGCGGCACGATTGGGATCCCGAACAGGATCACCTTCTCGTCGGCAAAGACCTGCCCGGCCCGGCCATGCCAGCGCGGTGAGGAATAGCTCGTCTTGACCAGGTGCCGTGCCAGCGGCTCGATCCATTCCGCCTCGATCGAGGCGACGCCTCGCGCATACAGCCTGGTGGTTTCGACCAACTCGGCGGCCATGATCCACTTCGGCTGTTTCTGGAACAGCGCGGAACCGGGAAAGACGTGGAAATGACGATTGCGTGCACCCAGGTAGTCCGACTTGTTGCCCTGGGTACGCATCCCGACATGACTCAGCAGCCCGGCCAGCAGCGCACGATGCACGGTCGCGTAGTCGGCCTCGACCTGATTGTCGCGATAGCCCAGCTCATGCATCTGCACACGCAGCTGAACCCAGACATCGTGCCACTCGCGTACCCGCGTCGGCGACAGGAAATGTTGCCGGCACAAGCGCTCGAACTTGCGCCGCGTGAGATGCTTGCGATTCTCCTCCAGAAACCGCCACAGTTTCAGAAAGCCGAGGAAATCGGATCGCTCGTCGGCGAATACCGCGTGCGCCTCATCGGCCTGCTGCCGTTTGTCCGCCGGACGCTCGCGTGGATCCTGCACCGACAGCGCACTGGCGATCACCAGGACCTCGCCCAGACAGGCCCCTTCGGCGGCCGCAACCAGCATGCGACCGACGCGCGGATCGACCGGCAGGCGTGCGAGCCTGCGGCCCAGCGGCGTGACCTCGCGTCGGCCATCCACCGCAGCCAGTTCCTCAAGCAGCTTGTAACCATCTCGGACCAGGCGGCCATCAGGCGGATCGACGAAGGGGAACGCCGCGACATCACCGAAACCGAGCGTTGCCATCTGCAGGATCACAGCCGCCAGGTTGGTACGCTGGATCTCAGGCTCAGTAAATGGCGCCCGCCCCTCATAATCGTCCTGCTCGTAGAGCCGGATGCAGATGCCATCGGCGACCCTGCCGCAACGTCCCTTGCGCTGCTCGGCACTGGCCTGCGAGATCCGTTCGACCGGCAGGCGCTGGATCTTGCTGCGCGCGCTGTAACGGCTGATGCGGGCAAAACCGGCGTCGATCACGTAGCGGATGCCCGGTACGGTCAGCGAGGTCTCGGCGACGTTCGTCGCCAGCACGATGTGCCGGCGCCCGCTGGGGGCGAACACCCGCGCCTGCTCAGCCGGACTCAGGCGCGCGTATAAAGGAATAACCTCGCTGTGCAGCATCTTGTGCTTGCGCAGGGTCTCCGCCGTCTCGCGGATCTCGCGCTCGCCGGACAGGAACACGAGGATATCGCCCGGGCTCTCGCGGCCGAGTTCATCGATGGCATCAACGATCGCCTGCTGCATCGCATCGTCGCGTTCCCCGGCACCGGCCTCTTCCGGTGGCCGGTAGCGCAGTTCCACCGGGAAGGTCCGTCCCGACACCTCGATCACCGGGGCATCGCCGAAGTGACGCGAGAAGCGCAGCGGATCGATCGTGGCCGACGTGATGATCAGCTTCAGATCCGGCCGACGCGGCAACAGCCGGTGCAGGTAACCGAGCAGGAAATCGATATTGAGGCTGCGTTCATGCGCCTCGTCGATGATCAGGGTGTCGTACTCGAGCAGGTCGCGGTCGTGCCGGATCTCGGCCAGCAGCATGCCGTCGGTCAGCAGCTTGACCGAGGTCTCGTCGCTGACCCTGTCGCGAAAGCGCACCTTGTAACCGACGCGCTGCCCGGTTTCCTCGCCCAGTTCCTGGGCGATACGGGACGCAAGGCTGCGCGCGGCGATGCGGCGCGGCTGGGTGTGGCCGATCCGGCCGAACACGCCGCGCCCCAATGACAGGCAGATCTTCGGCAACTGGGTCGACTTGCCGGATCCGGTCTCGCCACACAGCACAATCACCTGGTTGGCTTCGATGAGTTCACGGATCTCGTCGACGCGCTCGCTGACCGGCAACTGCGCCGGGAACGTCGGTGCGACCGCGGCGGCGCGCTTCCCGACGATAGCACGCGACTCCGCCTGCAGGCGGGCGAATGCGAGTTCGGCCTCGCTGCCGGATGACGGCTCCCCGGCCTTGCGGCGCAATCCGCGCAGACGCGGGCGGTCACGCAGCAGGCAGTCTTCGGTGTCGGTTTCGGAACGTGGCACGTAGCAGGTCGGGCAAGTGTGGCATGCAGCCCCGCCGGGGCGGATCAGCGGTATCGCAGCACCGCGCCGGCATCGAGTTCATCCGGGCAGACCTGGCCGGACGACAGGCCGTACCAGCGCGACGCCTCGCCGGTATCAACGACAAGGCCGATACCCAGTTCGTACATCAGGCCAAGCTGGTACTGGGCCTCCGGCGAGCCGGCCAGTGCCGCCGCGCGGAAATGATCGGCGGCACGCGTGTCGTCCCGCTCCAATTCGATACCGCGGCGATACAGGTAGGCAAGAAACAGGTTCGCATCGGCATCACCTTGCGCGGCAAGCCGCCGCCAGTCGGCGATCGCCATCACGCGATCGCCTGAGCGCCAGGTCTCCAGCGGTGAGGCCCCGGCCGTCGGCAACGCGACCGTCAGGCACGCCAGCACGAACGAAAAAGCCAAAAAACGAATCCGAATCTCCAATTCTTCACCAGGCAGCCATGGATACAGCTCAAGTCTAAAGATTTCACGGCCGGGGCCAATACAGGTGAAGCACAGGGAACGTCGATAAACCATAACAAAGGCATGTGCGCTCATGCTCAACCGACTTCAGAGACGATCTGTGCTCGAAAAATCGCGTAAACCCAACTGGAACCCGCTATCGCCGCGCCTCGACGCGCAGAGTATCACGGCCATGGGGTTCGGGTTGGTCATCACCATTATGTTGTTCGCAATCGTCGGCAGTTACCGCTCGACCAGCGAACACAACGACCAACTGTCACAGCTGGTGCGCGGCGCCGGCCTGAAGACCGTGCTCGCCTACACGATGCGCGAGGCAATTCGCGAGCGCGTCGACACCCTGCGCGCGATGGTCATGCAGGACGACCCATTCGAGCGCGACGAACTGAAAATGCGGTTCTTCGCCCATGCCAGCAAGTATGTGCGCGCGCGCAATTCGCTAATCGGCCACATGACCACCGATGCGGAGCGCGCCGTCATCGAGCGCCTCGACGCCACCGCACGTTCGGTGGGTCCGCCCAATAACCGGGCCCTGAACGCCCTGTTCGACTACTCCATTCCGGAACAACAGATCGAGGCAGCGGTGCAGGCGTCAATCGACGGCCACCTGCTGTTGCTGAAGCACCTCGACGAGGCCGTTCGGACCATTCACCAGACGACGCAGAATCACATCACCACGGCGGGTGACGAGACCAAGCAGGCCCTGCTCGCCGAGTCGGCGCTCGGTTTCGTCGCGTTCGTGCTGGCCGTGGTCACCGCGACACTGGTCGTCGTCAATACGGGTGCGCGCAACCGCAAGCTCTCGCACCAGGCCGCGCACGATGTCCTGACCGGCCTGCTCAACCGCCAGGCATTCGAGGCCGCGCTGCGCCTGACCCTCGAACAGTCCAGGCTTTCACCGGATTCGCACGCCCTGCTGTTCGTCGACCTCGACCGCTTCAAGCTGGTCAACGACAGCTGCGGACATGCCGCCGGAGACGCCCTGCTGAAGGAACTGGCCGAGTTGCTGACCGACCGTCTGCGCTACTCGGACCTGGTCGGCCGCATCGGTGGCGACGAATTCGGCATCCTGTTGCGCTTCACCGAATCCGGCGACGCCGAGCGCGTCGCCGAAAAGGTACGCAGTACCGTCGAATCGTTCCGCTTCCGCTGGGAAGACAAGTCATTCCAGGTCGGCGCCAGCATCGGCATGGTCACGTTCGGCAATGAAGTGATCACCGTCGAAGCGCTGCTGCGGACCGCGGACGCCTGTTGTTACTCGGCCAAGGAAGAAGGCCGCAACCGGGTGCACCGCGCCGATGCCAAGGCCGAGCAGGTCCAGCGCCGCAGCGGCGAGATGCGTTGGATCAACCGCATCGGCGAAGCCCTGCAGGAAGACCGCTTCGTGCTGTTTGGACAGTTGATCAGCCCGATGAGCGCCGAACAGGACGATGGCCGGCTGTCACTCGAGGTACTCCTGCGCATGCGCGACGAGGACGGCCTCGGCCTGATCCCCCCCGGCCAGTTCCTGCCGGCGGCAGAACGCTACGGCATCGTGCCCGACATCGACCGCTGGGTCGTCCGGCACGCCCTCGAGTGGCTCGCCGGCCTCGGTGGCAAGGCCAACGAACTGCGGATCAGTATCAACATCTGTGGACCGGCCGCGTCCGACCCGCAGTTCCACCGTTTCGTCCGTGACCAGATCCACCGAACCGGCATACCGCCACGCTCGGTCTGCTTCGAGATCACCGAATCGGTTGCAATCAGCAACCTGTCCAATGCCGCCGCCCTGGTGGAGGCGCTCGGCGATCTCGGCTGCCAGTTCGCGCTCGACGATTTCGGCAGCGGCCTGTCGTCGTTCTCGCAGTTGCGCCATCTCGCCGTCGACTACCTGAAGATCGACGGTGGCTTCATCCACAATATCGACCGCGATCCGATCAATCGCGCGATGGTCGAGTCGATCAACAACATCGGCCAAAAGCTGGGTAAGCGCACGGTGGCCGAGTTTGTCGAGAACCAGCGCATCCACCGCATTCTCGATGAGATCGGCGTCGACTACGCCCAGGGCTTCGCCCTGCACAAGCCCGAGCCGCTGGGCGACATCGAGACCCGGATACTCGGCGTCGGTGCCGGTGACCGCACACCGCGCGAGGCCTTCGTCGCCTGACAGCCGCTCCGACCGGCGCCCTGCTCGACGTCAGTGACCGGTGCCCTTCAGCACGGCCACCATGCCCTCGATCGTATCCTTGGCGTCA
>JAGRHE010000329.1 GCA_020445165.1 Gammaproteobacteria bacterium | reverse complement strand
CGGTGCGTCCTCAGGGGTGGGCTTCTCGACCATCTTGGAGACGACGTACACGCCGTCTTCCAGTTCGGAACCGGCAATCACGCCGTACTTGTGCACCTCTTCGCGCGGCACCTCTTCGATGGCGACCACGCTGCAGCGGTATTTTTCGTAGATCCTGGCCATCTGGCTGAGTACGCCCATCCCCTCACCGACACACAGGTCGTCGGCCAGGATGACGCCGAACGGCTCGCGACCGATCAGTGTCTCGCCGGTCAAGATGGCGTGACCCAGGCCCTTCATCTCCGATTGACGCGTGTAAGAGAAGGTACAGCCGTTGAGGATCCGCCGGATGTCCTTGAGCAGTCCTTCCTTCGGCGTGCCGCTGATCTGGTGCTCGAGTTCGTAACTGACATCGAAATGGTCAGCCAGTGCACGTTTGCCGCGCCCGGTGACGATACCGATGTTGTTCATGCCGGCTTCCATCGCTTCCTCGACACCGTACTGGATCAGCGGTTTGTCGACGATCGGCAGCATCTCTTTCGGCATCGACTTGGTCGCCGGCAGAAAGCGGGTGCCGTATCCGGCAGCGGGGAACAGACATTTCTTGATCATTGTGAAGCCTTTCGACTAGGTGAATCGAGGATCGTGGCGACTGGTGCCGCACCCACGTGGTGGCGACATGATAGCCCAAGCCGGGCCGTCGGCAGCGAGGTCGTCATTGCCGCAGGCGGCCGGTGGCGTTCAGCCCGTCATCGATCAACCGGTGCTGCAGCAGCCACAGGCGCGCATCGTCGGCATCTTCGGTGAACCAGGCGCCGGCCGAACCGAGGCGAAAGCTATAGCCCCAGCGATCCATGTCGGTGAACAGGCGGTCCCGGTCATAGCCTTCGAGACGGTCGGCCAGCACGGCCTGCAGGTAGCACACAGCATTTTCCTCGCCGTCGTCGCCACCGGCATCGGTATGCAGCGCGGCACGGCGCTCATCGTCCATGCAGATGTAGTGACAGGCCTCGTGCAGCGCGGAATGCAGCGGGGTGTCTTCGCGAACGTACAGCGTATCGGCGATCAGTCCGGCCTCGCTGTCACCCCAATAGGAGCCGGGGATCGGCGCCGCCTGGGCGACCAGCTCCAACCGGATCCGGTATTCGGCGAGCAGCCGGGCGAGCGAGGCGCGGTGGCGTGATGTGCAGCGGGTGACGGAGGGCGACATTCGGTAACGGGCGTTGTAGTCTCGGTGGGCAGACTAGCATGACCAGAAATGTCGCCAAAGCACCGCAAGGGCGGTTCGTGAAGAGGTCAGCACTGCTCCCACGGCAGGCCGTGGAAGCGCCATCCACTGGTGTTGCCGCGTTGATGCTTGTCGTCGAGATCACCCTCGAAGCCTTCGTCGACGTGATAGATGTTCTTCAGGCCCGCGGCGAGCAGTACCTTGCCGGCCTCGGCCGAGCGTTTGCCGCTGCGACAGATCAGGATGACCGGTGCGCAGCCTTCATAGGCATCGCAGACGGCGCCGCCGAGCATCAGTTTACGGATCTCGGGCACGAAGTGCGGATTGACGTCCCAGTCCGGTTCGTCGATCCAGGCGACATGGACCGCACCCGTCGGATGTCCCACGAACAGGAACTCCATGGTCGAGCGAATATCCACCAGCACGGCGCGCGGGTCGTCATGCAGCATCTGGTAGGCCTGCTTCGGTGATAATTCGCCTGGATGCGGTTGGCTCATGGCAAGGCACTCTCGAGTTATGGCAAGTACAATTTATAGAACAATAAGTTTGATTCGGCTGGGTTGTCATGTCGCGACATCCCGATACCCGGCGGCCCCGATTCATGCGTGACCTCGTGTTGCGTGGATTGCTGCGCGTGATCGGCTGGCTGTCGTTCGCCAATGCCGGTCGGATCGGTGCCGCGGGAGGGTGGATCGCTTATCGTTTCGGCGGACGCCCGCTGCGCACCGTACGGGTGAACCTGGCGCTGTGCTTTCCCGACATGGACGAGGCCGAGCGTGAGCGCATGGCGCGCGAGAACCTGGTCGAGACCGGTCGCATCCTGGTCCAGATGCTCAACGTCTGGTTGCGCGGCGACCACGACTGGCGCAGCGAGATCGATGATGACGGGATGGTGGAGACCGGTCGACGGCTGTTGGCGCGCGGGCACGGTTTGATCATCGCGCTGCCGCATTTCGGCAACTGGGAACTGATCGCCTACATCGTGACCCGGATCGGCCCGACCACGGCCATGTATCGTCCGCCACGCCAGGCCGTGCTCGATCCGGTGATGCGTGCCGGCCGTGCGCGTTCCGGTATCACGCCGGTGCCAATCGATCGCAACGGCCTGAAGGAGATGCACGCTGCGTTGAAGCGCGGCGAAATCATCGTGATCCTGCCCGACCAGGTGCCGAAATCCCGCGGAGCGGCCGGCGTGGTGGCGCCATTCTTCGAACAGCCCGCCCTGACCATGACGCTGATCGGCCGGCTGGCGCAGCGCCATGCCAGCCCGGTGTTGTTCTGTTATGCCTTGCCGGATGCGACCAGTGGCAGGTTGCAGGCGCGCTGCTTCGAGGGCGAGGAGGCGATCGCCGACCCGGCGCCCGAGACAGCCGCGGCGGCACTGAACCGCGGTGTCGAGCGCTGCGTGCGCTTGGCACCGGCCCAGTATCAGTGGACCTACCGCCGGTTCGAGATCCCGGGCGCGGATGGCCGCAATCCCTACA
>JAGRHE010000328.1 GCA_020445165.1 Gammaproteobacteria bacterium | reverse complement strand
GGAAGAGATCTACCCGTTGATCGACGAGGACGATGACACCGAAACGCTCGACAAGCATCTGTTCGACCAGGACAACCAGTCGGGTGGCGGCCAGCAGGGCAAGGCACCGGACAAGCCGGACAATGCCGAGCACCAGCCCGGCAAGGGAGCTGATGGCAGCCAGCAGAAAGACGACAAGGGTTCCGGCGGCGACAGTCCGGGCGATCAGCAGCCGGAACAGCAGCGGGGACAAGGCGCCGACCCCAAACAGACCGGGCGCTCACAAGCCGGCGAACAACAGCGCGACAGCGACCGGGGCGATCGACCGCCGCCCCTGAGCAACGAGGAGCGCCAGACACTCGAGGTGCAATGGCAACAGCGCCTCGCGGGCGCTGCACAGCAGGCCATGCAGGCCGGCAAGATGGGTGGCACGATGGCGCGCCTGGTCGACCACCTGCTGCAACCGCGCCTGCCCTGGCGCATGCTGCTGGCGCGTTACATGACCGCCATGGCACGTGACGACTTCACCTACATGCGCCCGTCGCGGCGTGAAGGCGATGCGATCCTGCCATCCCTGAAAAGCGCACAGCTCGAGATCGTCGTCGCGATCGATACCAGCGGCTCGGTCCGCGCCGACGAAATGGACGAATTCCTGTCCGAGGTGTCGGCACTCAAGGGCCAGATGCGCGCACGCGTGACGCTGCTGGCATGCGACAGCCAACTGGCCGACGGTTCGCCGTGGGTGTTCGAGCCGTGGGAGGAATTCCGCTGTCCCACCGAGTTCAAAGGTGGCGGCGGTACCGATTTCCGCCCGGTGTTCGATTGGCTCGACAAACAGGGCCAGCGCCCGGAACTGCTGGTCTATTTCACCGATGCGCAGGGAAAATTCCCCCAGACCGAGCCGAACTTTCCGGTCATCTGGCTGGTCAAGGGGAAAGAGACCGTGCCCTGGGGCCAGCGGGTTCAGTTGAACTGACAGCACCGTGCCGCTCGTTTGAAGCCTGCACGGCACCGGCGCGGCGGGGACTGCCGCCTCGCGAGTCCGGTCGCCGACAGTGCTGTCGAAAACCGAATCTGCATCACATCCGGGGCGAACTGGCATGCCGCACCGATTGCATCGCCGCGGCACAGGCCGTGTCCACTGTTAACATGACCGCCGGAACCGTCGCCCGGCCGAGACTTCATGACCAAGCAACCATTCGCCGCCCTCGCCTGCCGATCATTGCTTAGCCTGCTGTTGCTGATGCCGCTTGCACCGCGCGTGCACGCGTTGGACACGTCGCTGCCCGATCTCGGCAACTCGGCCGGCAGCCTGATGACGCCAAAACGCGAGCGCGAGCTCGGTAAGGCGTTCATGCGCAGCGTGCGGCGCACCCAGCCGGTCATGGATGACACTCTGCTGACCGACTATGTCCAGCATCTGGGTCAGAAGCTGGTCAGCGCAAGCGAAACCGGCGGCAGCTCGTTCGACTTCTTCATGATCGACAACCCGCAGATCAATGCGTTCGCCGGCCCTGGGGGCTATATCGGCATCTACAGCGGCCTGGTGCTGACCACCGAAACCGAGAGCGAACTGGCTGCCGTGCTGGCACACGAAATAGCGCACGTCACGCAACAGCATCTTCTGCGCGCATGGGAATCGGCCAGTGCGCTGAGCATTCCGAACGCGGCGCTGCTGCTGGCCGCTGTCGTGCTCGGCGCCACGGTCGGTGGCGACGCCGCCGCGGCGGCGGCGATTGGTGGCCAGGCGGCTGTGGTGCAGCAACAGATCAATTTCACCCGCGCCAACGAGAAGGAGGCCGACCGGGTCGGCATCGACATCCTGGCGGGCGCCGGTTTCGAGGCGCGTGCGATGCCTGCCTTCTTCGCCCGCATGGGCAAGGCGAACCGGGTCTATGCCAGCAAGCTGCCTGAATTCCTCATGACCCACCCGGTAACGACGAGCCGTACCGCCGATGCGCTCGGACGCGCCGAACAGTTCCCCTATCGCCAGGATGCCGACGACCTGCGCTACCAGCTGGCGCGGATGGACCTGGTTCAGCGCCAGGAAGATCAACCGGGCGATGCTGTGCGCGAGTTGAGCCTGATGCTCGAAGATGGCCGCTACCGCAATCGCGCTGCTGTGGAATATGGCATCGCGCGTGCGCACCTGCGTGCCAAACAGCCCGGCGAGGCGGCAAGCCTGCTCGACGATCTACTGGCGAAGCATCCACAGGCGGTCGAGTTCATCGTGTCTAGGGCCGAAGCGGATATCCTCGCCGGGAAGCAATCCGCCGCCGTGAACCGCCTGCGCACCGCCATCAAGGCCACACCCGGCAGCTACGCGTTGAATGTTGCACTCGCCGAAGCCGCATTGGCGGCGGGAGAACCGGCAACGGCCGATAGCCACCTGACCGCCTATCTGACTTTTCGCAGCGACGATCCGCGCGTATACCGATTACTGTCCAGGGCAGCCGATGATCAGGGTAAACGCGCCGAAGGCCACGCCTTCCTCGCGGAATACTACTATTTGATCGGAGACGCGGAGGCAGCGGTGTTGCAGCTCGACATCGCGCTGAAACAACCGGGAATCAGCTTCTTCGACGCCTCGCGCTACGAATCACGACGCGCCGAGCTGCAGCAGGAAGTAGACGATCAAGAAGATAGAAGAAGCGCGAGACGGTAGTTTATTCCATCAGTAAAAAAAAAAAAAAAATTAGACGTGACAGGGACTTGCGAAAGCCCT
>JAGRHE010000327.1 GCA_020445165.1 Gammaproteobacteria bacterium | reverse complement strand
CAAGCGGCACCAGCGTCACGTCGCGCTCCTGGCCCGGCTCGAAGCGCACCGCCGTTCCCGCCGCGATGTCGAGGCGCATGCCGCGCGCGGCCTCGCGGTCGAAGGCGAGCGCCTCGTTGGTCTCGAAGAAATGGTAATGCGAGCCGACCTGGATCGGACGATCGCCGGTGTTGGCAACCGAGACTTTGCAAGTGTCGCGCCCGGCATTGATTTCGATCTCGCCATCGGCGGGGATCACTTCACCTGGAATCATTGGAGGTTGTCCTGATGGGTCGTTATTGGACGCAGAGTTCGCCGAGGAGCACAGAGAGCGCAGAGCGCTTTGGGTTTGCCAGTCACGTAGGTCGGGCTGCGCCCGACACGGCAGGCACAGCCTGCACTACACCTTGCCGTCGCCATCCCCGCGCAGACGGGAAACTCGCTGGTGCCTCCAGCAAGGAAATTCTCAGCGCTCTCTGCGCGCCTCTGCGCCCTCTGCGTCCCTTCATTCATATGATCGGCTCATGCACCGTCACGAGCTTGGTCCCATCGGGGAAGGTCGCTTCGACCTGCACCTCGGGGATCATCTCGGCGATGCCGTCCATCACGTCGTCACGACCAAGCAGGGTGCGGCCGAAATCCATTAGTTCGGCGACGCTGCGTCCATCGCGCGCCCCTTCCATGATCGCGGCGCTAATGTAGGCGACCGCTTCCGGGTAGTTCAGCTTCAAACCGCGGTCCTTGCGCCGTTCGGCGAGCAGGGCCGCGGTGAACAGCAGCAGCTTGTCTTTTTCTCGTGGGGTCAGTTCCATGTCGACGGTATCCCGATGCGTGTCTTCAGGTTGCCCAGATTCGTGGCGGGCTGGCCGCGCGGCCCAGTGTAGCGGGTCGTACGCGCTGCCAGACCGTGCGCAGCAGCCGGTGTGCGTTCTCGGTCGAGTTGCCAAGATAGCGCACCACGAGCAGGTCTTCGATCAACGTGGCGCCGGCGTAGTCGGTGCCGCTGGCGAACAGCAGGTCGCGGCAGGCATCGATGTCCTGCTCGCCGGCATGGCTGATCACCAAGGTGCCACCGACTGCCATACCGGCCATCAGCGACAGCCGGCAACGGTTGTCGGCGCGTACGCGCAGGCGCTCGTTCATCAGCGGCACGCCATCTCTGCGGATCACCAGACGGCTGTCGACGCGACCGACGTCGAACGGCTCGCCAATCACCGGCCGACCGAGGCACTGGATCTCGCTGTAGGCGATACGCGCGTCGCCGTGCAGTTCGATGCGGGTATCGAGCGCGACTTCGGCGCCCGGAAAGAAGATGTTCTCCTGCGGTAGCCATTCGAGCGATGCCCCGTCTTCGATCAACAGGACCTGGCGCTGGAACGCCGTGGCGCCGCCGCTGCGATAAAACTTGGTTGCGCCCGGGGTGGTGACCAGGGCGTGGGCACCCTGCCCCACGCGTGTCTCGATGTCGATCCGGTCGCCGCCGACCACGCCACCCGGCGGGTGCAGCAGGTAGACGTGACAGACATCGCCTTCCGGATAGAAGGGACGTTGAACGGCGAGTGGCCCCTTGCGTGCACGCTCGGCCAGCACGCTGCGTCCAGCGCGTACGTCGAAGCCGAGGCAAAGACTGGCCTGCCAGCCCGGCTGGCGTTCCGCCGCTTCGACCAGCGCGTGCATGCCGACCTCAGCGCCGCCTGTTGCGCAGCAGGCGCAGGCCGAGCACGCCGGCCGGCAACAGCAGCAGGGCCAGCCAGGCGTGCTCGGCTGCATGCTGCACATCCGATGCCTGGCTGACATGGGCCTGTGCGAGCGCAGTGAAGAAGGACATCGATGCGAGGACAAGGAAGGCTTGTTGCATGGCTACACCGTCAGGTATTTCTTGATCAGTTCGTCGTTCAGTTCGGGCATGGCGCCGGTGGCCACCGAGCGACCGCGGTCGAGCAGGCAGAAGCGATCGGCCAGCTTGCGCGCAAACGGCAGCTTCTGCTCGACCAGCAACACGGTCAACCCCATCTCGCGGTTGAGCTTGCGCACGATGTTACCGATCTCGGCGACGATATTGGGTTGGATGCCCTCGGTCGGCTCGTCGAGGATCAGCAGTTTCGGATCGGTGACCAGCGCGCGTCCGATCGCCAGCTGCTGTTGCTGTCCACCCGACAGGTCGCCACCGCGCCGGCCCAACATCTCCTTGAGCACGGGAAACATCTCGTAGATGAAGTCGGGCACCTTGTTCAGCTTGTCGCGTCGTGCCGGCAATCCAATCAGCAGGTTTTCCTCGACCGTGAGCAACGGGAAGATCTGCCGGCCCTGCGGCACGTAGCCGATGCCGAGCGTGGCGCGGCGCTCGGCGCTGGCCCGGCGCAGGTCCTGGCCGTTGTAATCGAGCGTGCCGTCCTTGACCGGCAGCAGGCCCATGATGCACTTGAGCAGCGTGGTCTTGCCGACGCCGTTGCGGCCCATCAGCACCGTGCACTCGCCTTCGGGGACGTCGAGGGAGAGATCCCAAAGGGTGTGCGACTGGCCGTAGTATTGATTGAGTTTCTCGATCTTCAGCATCGTCCGACCTCCGCGTACCCGTCACTGGATTCCCGCCTGCGCGGGAATGACGCAGGGTTGGATCGGGCTACCGTCATGCCCGCGCAGGCGGGTATCCAAGCTACAAAGCCCGCGCTATTCGCCAAGATACACCTCCACGACCTTCGGATCGCTCTGCACCTGGTCCATGCTGCCCTCGGC